>NZ_JBOGEG010000001.1:0-404548 GCF_050701915.1 Glutamicibacter sp.
ACGCATGAATGCGTTCCATCCGGCTTCTTGAAGCTGCGTAATCCTACTTGGCTTCGGCCTTGGCTGCGGTTTCTTCAGCCTTCTTCTCTGGCTTGAAGTCGATGCCGGCTTCCTTGCGCTGCTGCGGGGTAATTGGCGCAGGAGCGGCGGTCAGCGGATCGAAGCCGCCACCGGTCTTCGGGAAGGCGATGACGTCACGGATGGACTCCGAATTGGTCAGCAGCTGCAGTACGCGGTCCCAGCCCAGTGCGATGCCGCCATGCGGTGGGGCACCGTACTTGAAGCCCTCGAGCAGGAAGCCGAACTGGGTGTCGGCCTGCTCCTGGGTCACGCCCATGAGCTTGAAGACGCGTTCCTGGATGTCGCGCTTGTGGATACGGATCGAACCGCCACCGATTTCGTTGCCGTTGCAGACGATGTCGTAGGCGTACGACAGGGCCGAGGCCGGGTCGGTGTCGAAGGTGTCCATGAACTCCGGCTTAGGGCTGGTGAACGCGTGGTGCACAGCGGTCCATGCGCCCGCGCCCACGGCCACGTCGCCCGAGGCGACAGCGTCGGAAGCGGCTTCGAACATCGGCGCATCGACGATCCAGACGAAAGCCCAGTCGCCTTCCTTGATCAAACCGGTGCGGTGGCCGATCTCGACACGGACCGAGCCGAGCAGTGCGCGGGATTCGTTCTTCTTGCCGGCGGAGAAGAAGATGCAGTCGCCTGGCTGCGCGCCGGTGGCTGCGGCCAGGCCGGCCTTCTCTTCATCCGAGAGGTTCTTGGCCACTGGGCCAGCCAGCTCGCCATCTTCCTTGATCAGCACGTAGGCAAGGCCCTTGGCGCCGCGCTGCTTGGCGAATTCCTGCCAGGCATCCAGGGTGCGGCGTGGCTGCGAAGCGCCGCCAGGCATGACAACGGCACCGACATACTCGGACTGGAAGACCTTGAAGGAGGTGTTCGCGAAGTACTCGGTCATTTCAGCCAGTTCCAGGCCGAAGCGCAGATCCGGCTTGTCCGAACCATACTTGGCCATGGCCTCCGAGTACGCCATGCGGCGGATGGGGGTCGGGACCTGCACGTCGATCAGGTTCCACAGTTCGGTGACCAGCTTCTCGCCGAGCTCGATGATGTCGTCTTCCTCGACGAACGACGCTTCGATATCCAGCTGGGTGAACTCCGGCTGGCGGTCCGCGCGGAAATCCTCATCGCGGTAGCAGCGGGCGATCTGGTAGTACTTCTCGAATCCGCCGACCTGCAGCAGCTGCTTGAACAGCTGCGGGGACTGCGGCAGTGCGTACCACGAGCCCGGTGCCAGGCGCGCAGGCACGACGAAGTCGCGGGCGCCTTCCGGGGTGGAACGGGTCAGGGTCGGGGTTTCGATTTCGATGAAGCCCTGATCGTGCAGCAGGTTGCGTGCGACGCGGTTCGCCTCGGAGCGAAGGCGGATGTTGCGTGCCGGGGTCGGGCGGCGCAGGTCCAGGTAGCGGTGGCGCAGACGCGCCTCTTCGCCGACCTCGACGTGCTCGTCGACCTGGAATGGCAGCGGGGCGGCGGTGTTCAGCACGGTTACGGTTTCCGCGATGACCTCGATCTGCCCGGTAGGCAGGTTCGGGTTCTCGTTGCCCTCTGGGCGGCGCTCGACGTTGCCGACGATCTGCAGCACGAACTCATTGCGCAGCGGATGGAAGTCCTCTTCATCGCGCACGACGACCTGGGCCACGCCCGAGGCATCACGCAAATCCAAGAAGGCGACGCCACCGTGGTCACGGCGACGTGCGACCCAGCCGGTGAGTGTGACCTGCTGTCCAATGTGCTCGGCGTTCAAGACGCCCAGCTGATGAGTGCGTAGCACTACGATCCTTTCGGTCGGTTGGGAAAGTTTCTTCCCATGAAGTTTAGTGCACCGCGGTTGGTGCACGGGCGGGCGATGAAGCCCAAAAACTAGCTGATGGCGATCTTCAGGTCCGCTTCGGCCGGCATCCAGGTGGCTGGATCGGCAGCAAGCTGCTCGCCGGAACGGATGTCCTTGACCTCGTGGGTGCCATCGGCATGGGTGAACCAGACGAACGGAATCCCGCGTCGATCAGCGAATTTGATCTGCTTGCCGAACTTTTCCGCGCTGGCTGCGACCTCGCAGGCGATGCCGCGCTCACGCAGCTGCGAGGCGACATCCTGCGCCTCGTGCCAGGACTCGTCGTTGGCCAAGGTGACATATACCACCGAAGGCACCGAACGGCTCGCGGTCACTACCTCTTCGGCAAGGATGCGCGAGATCAGGCGGGTGACGCCGATGGACAGGCCCACGCCCGGGTAGTTCTTCTTGCCCTTGGACGCCAGCGATTCGTAGCGGCCGCCGGAGCAGATCGAGCCCAGGGATTCGTGGCCCACCAGCACGGTTTCGTACACGGTGCCGGTGTAGTAATCCAGGCCGCGGGCGATGGACAAATCGGCCATGACCTTGCCCGGCGCACGCTTGGACGCGGCATCGATGACCTGCGAGAGCTCATCCAAGCCGGTATCGAGCAATTCGTGGCTGACGCCCAGTGCGCGGACCTGCTCGACGAAAGAGGTGTCCAGGGTGCGGATCTTGGCCAGGGCCAGGGCGGCGGAGGCCTGCTCGGCGGTGGCGCCGGCTTCTTCTACCAGGATCTTGGCGACGCCGTCTTCGCCGATCTTCTCCAGCTTGTCGATCGCGCGCAGTACTGCATCCGGATCTTCCAGGCCCAGGCCGAGGTAGAAGCCCTCGGCCAGCTTGCGGTTGTTAACGCGCAGGCGGAAATCGCCGATCGGCAGTGCTGACAGCGCGTCGGCGATGGTCAATGCCAGTTCCACGTCGTAGCTGAATGGCAAGGTGCCATCGCCCACGACGTCGATGTCGGCCTGGGTGAATTCGCGGAAGCGGCCATCCTGCGGGCGTTCGCCACGCCAGACTTTCTGCATCTGGTAGCGGCGGAAGGGGAAGGCCAGGTGGCCTGCGTTCTCCACCACATACCGCGCAAAAGGCACGGTGAGGTCGAAGTGCAGGGCCAGCGCGTTCGGATCGTTCTTGTCGTCCTCCGCAGCCAAGCGGGACAGCCCGTAGACTTCCTTGTCGATTTCTCCCTTGCGGAGAAGCTGCGCGCGGGTTTCCACCGCACGGGTCTCGATATTGGCGAATCCATGCAGTTCGAAGACATGGCGCAAGGTGTCCAGCACGTGCTGTTCAACAGCCCGTTCGGCTGGAAGCCATTCTGGGAAACCTGATAGTGAGGCCTTGCGTGCCATGAAACTCCTTAGTGCAAATTGGGCTACCTACCCATCTTATAGCCCGAAACCTAAGAAACCTGTGCACGTCGGCTTACTAAGAAGCGGAGGTCACAGGTAGAGTTGGCTAAAGCAAGTGCTCGTAAAGTGAAAGAGTTTCAGCGGTGACCACCAGTCAGCAATCCGACGACAGCCAGAAGACCCCATTGCCACAGGCGCAGAAGCCTGCCGCAAAGCCGGTTGTAGCGCCAAGCGTCGCACACACCACTCCCCTCGAAGAAGCGGCCAAATTTGCCCGCGTGACCGAGGATGGCCACGTCTTCGTAATCATCGACGGCGCCGAGTTCCCCGTGGGCCAATACCCGGACGCAACGCAGGAAGAAGCCCTGGGCTACTTCGTGCGCAAATATGACGACGCGCTCTCGCAGCTGATGCTCTTGGAGCAGCGTGTAGTTGCCAAGGCCCCGGCCGGCGAGCTCAGCAAGGCTGTGCAGGCGCTCTCGGCCACCGTCGCCGAACGCCATATGGTCGGCGACATCCCGGCGCTGGAAGCCCGCCTGGAAAATACGCGCGTAGCCGTCGAGGCATTGACCAGCGAACAGCGCAAGGCCAACGACGAGGCTCGCGCGGAGCAGCTCGCTGCCCGCGAATCCATCGTCGAACAGGCTGAAGCCTTGGCCGGCAAGCGCCCGGAGCAGATCCAGTGGAAGACCGCTTCGGCGGCGATGAACGAGCTGTTCGACGCATGGAAGGGCTCGCAGCGTTCCTCGGTTCGCCTGCCCCGGGCCACCGAAGATGCGCTGTGGAAGCGATTCCGCTCCGCTCGCACTACCTTCGACCGCCACCGCCGCGCATACTTCTCGCAGCTGGATTCGACCAACGCGGCCGCCAAGGAAGTGAAGGAAGAGCTGATCGCTCGCGCCGAGGCGCTGCAGGGGTCCACCGACTGGACTGCTACCGCCGCCGAATACCGCAAGCTCATGGATGAGTGGAAGAAGTCGCGCCGTGCCTCGCGCAAGGACGATGACCAGCTCTGGAGCCGCTTCCGCGCTGCCCAGGATGTCTTCTTCCAGGCCCGCGCAGCAGCAAACGCAAAGATCGATGAAGAGTACTCCCAGAACCTCGTGGTGAAGGAAGCCCTGCTGGAAGAAGCTCGCGCACTGCTTCCCATCAAGGATCTGGCTGCCGCCAAGAACAAGCTGGATTCGATCCGCACCCGTTGGGAAGCTGCCGGCAAGGTGCCGCGCAACGACCTGCAGCGCATTGAGTCTGCTCTGCGCCAGGTCGAGGACGCGGTCAAGGGTGCCGAGGACGAGCAGTGGCGTCGTTCCAACCCGGAGACCAAGGCCCGCTCCAACTCGATGCTCTCGCAGCTGCAGGACACCATCTCCGCCTTGGAGGATGATCTGGCAGCAGCCCAGGCCAAGGGCAACGCCAAGCAGATCGCGGCAGCCCAGGAAGCCCTGGATGCACGCCGCATGTGGCTGAGCACCTTGGAGAAGTCGGCTGCCGACTTCCAGTAAGTAATCCACAGATCGCTTGCAAACCGCCAACGCGGCGGCGCGAACTGGTTCAGTAGCTCTATGGAAACGAGAAATTCCCCAGCTACCGGACCTCGCGCCGCCGCGTTGCGCATTCCCGGGGATCTTTGGATCGCAGGTGAGATGTTCACCCGCAACGAGTTGCACGCCATGGCCCACAACGGCCTGCTGCTCGAGGTCCTCGGTGATTATTTTTTGCCCAGCAGCATCCGGATCAACGCTTCGGTGCGTGCTCGGATTGCAGGTTTCGCCTGTGGACGCGAGCTGGCCCGCGATGCGGTGCTAGCTCGTCAAACTGCAGCCTGGATCCACGGACTCTTGCCGTCAGTGTTCACCTTGTGCATCTACACCAAGAACTACCACCGGCCGTTTTATCCCGGGCACGGCCTGAAGGCCGAATTCGCTCAAATGAAAGTGCCGGATACGGAAATGGTGTTCCGCAGCCGCATCAGGGTCACCACGGCATTGCGCAGCGCCTGCGATTGCGCCAAATATGATCCATTACCCATTGCCAGCCGTGTTCTGGGCACAGTCATGGCCCTGGCAGATCCCTACCTGACTTTGGACGCTATCAAACAAGCCCTGGCATCCGAGGTTCCTTCACCTGAACGGTCCAGGGCCCTGCGCCTAGTGCAGTCCTTCTCCGATTCGGCACAAGCGGCCTAGGCCGCCGCAGCGGGGTGCACCGCGCAGCTAGCGGCGGGACCCTGCGGTGGTGCGGTAGACATCGTAGACGCCATCGATGCGACGCACCTGGTTCAGCACGTGGCTCAGGAACTTGGGGTCGCCCATTTCAAAGGAGAAGCGGGAAATAGCCACACGGTCCTTGCTCGTCTGCACGCTGGCCGAAAGGATGTTCAAGTGGCTTTCGGAGAGAATTCGGGTGACGTCGGAGAGCAGCGACTTGCGGTCCAATGCTTCGACCTGGATTTCCACCAGGAACACGCCGTGGTGCTTGGTGGCCCACGTGACGTTGACCAGTCGATCCGGCTGCTCGGCGAGCTGCGTCAGGTTCAGGCAGTCGGTGCGGTGCACCGAGACTCCGGCGCCACGGGTTACGAAGCCCTGGATTTCATCCGGCGGCACCGGGGTGCAGCATCGCGCCAGCTTCACCAGCACGTCTCCCAGGCCCTCGACGATCACGCCGGCGTCATTGCCCGTAGCGGGGCTCGGAGCCACTGGGCGGACTACCGCTTCCTCATCGACCTGTTCGGCTTCTGGAGGGCCAATCAGAGCCGTTAAGTGCTCAATTACGTTCTGTGCACTGGTATGGCTGTCGCCTACGGACTGGTACAGAGCCGAAATATCCGTGTGGTGCAGTTCGTTGGCTACCGCGGTGAGCAGGTCGTGAGTCATCAATTTCTGCAATGGCAGCTGGTTGCGACGCAGTTCCTTGGTCAGCAGCTCCTTGCCTTTTTCGATGGCCTCTTCGCGGCGCTCCTTGGAGAAGTAACCGCGGATCTTTGCCTTGGCACGTGGTGAACGAACAAAGTTCTGCCAATCCTGGGATGGGCCCGCGCCTTCGGCCTTGGAGGTGAAGACCTCCACCACGTCACCCTGCTTGAGCTCGGTATGCAATGGGACGAGCTTGCCATTGACACGGGAGCCGATGGTGCGGTGGCCCACGTCGGTGTGGATCGAGTAGGCGAAGTCCACCGGTGTGGCACCAACCGGCAAGGACATGATGTCGCCCTTGGGAGTGAAGACATAGACTTCAGCGGAGCTGATGGTGTAGCGAAGGCCATCCAAGAACTCTTCGGAGTCGGCTGTATCCGCCTGCCACTCCATCAAGGAACGCAGCCAATCCATATTCTGTTCCGGTGAGAGCATGGAGTTATCGGTCTGGCCATGCTTGTACTGGAAGTGCGCTGCTACACCGTATTCGGCGCGCACGTGCATATCGTGGGTGCGGATCTGGATCTCTACCGGCTTGCCTTCAGGACCCATCACCGTGGTGTGCAGCGACTGGTAGAGGTTCAGCTTCGGGATCGCAATATAGTCCTTGAAGCGGTTGGGCAGTGGATTCCACTCTGCGTGCACGACGCCAAGGGCGCCGTAGCAATCCTTGACGGTGTCCACCAGGATGCGTACGCCCATGAGGTCATGGATGTCGTCGAAGTCCTTGCCGCGCACGATCATCTTCTGGTAGATCGAGTAGTAATGCTTCGGCCGGCCGGATACCGAGGCATGGATGGCTACATCGCCGAGATCGCCCGAAAGCGTCTGGCGGATCGAGGAGAGGTACTTTTCGCGTTCCGGAGTGCGATCGCCGACCATGCGGACGATCTCTTGGTACACCTTGGGGTGCAAGGCGGCGAAGGACAGGTCCTCCAGCTCCCACTTGACGGTGTTCATGCCCAGACGGTGTGCCAGGGGCGCGAAGATTTCCAAGGTTTCCTTCGCCTTGCGCGAGGAAGATTCCGGGGATACGTACCGCCAGGTGCGGGCATTATGCAGGCGGTCGGCCAGCTTGATCAGCAGCACGCGAATGTCGCGGGACATGGCCACGACCATTTTGCGCACGGTCTCGGCGGGGGCCGCATCGCCGTAGGTGACCTTATCCAGCTTGGTCACGCCATCGACCAGCATGGCGATTTCCTCGGAGAATTCCTTCTTAACCGACTCCAGGGAGTATTCGGTGTCTTCCACGGTGTCGTGCAGCAAGGCGGCGGCAAGAATCGAGCCGGTCATCCCCATCTCCGCCAGGATCGTGGCTACGGCGACCGGGTGGGTAATGTACGGATCGCCGCTCTTGCGCTTCTGGCCTTCATGGTACTTTTCGGCGACCTCGTAGGCGTGGACCAGCAGGTCCAGATCCGCCTTCGGATGCTTGGACTTGACCGTACGCAATAACGGTTCAAGGGTCGGCGATGTGCTCGGGGTGCTCCCCCGGCCAGCAAAGCGCACCAAACGAGAGATAGAGCGTCGTTTCGAATTGTTCAGGTTAGGCGTATTCGCCATGCCCCGCTCCTTCCCGTTGCCGTTGAGTTCTTCCCGAAGCCTGCGTGAAGCCCGATGGAATTCAACGGTAGTTTCGGGCCGCCAGATCACTGGTGGCCGTGCACTGAAAAAACACCTTCTTTAGTTCAAACGTTATAGCACGTTCGCGCGGTGACAACTAATTACGCATCTTCTCGCTTAAGCGAATTGGTGCCCCCAGCAAATGCTGGGGGCACCAAATTCAGATCTTCAGATCATTTTAGGCGGCAGCCATCTTCTTGTCGTGCGCTACCACGTCTTCGTCCTTGTGGCGGAGCCAGTGGAACATTGGCGCCTGAACGAACAAGGTCGACAGGGCCGAGACGATGATACCGACGAACAGCGCCAAGGACAGGTCCTTGAGCGTACCGGCACCCAACAGGTAGGACCCGATGAACAGGATCGCGGCCACTGGAAGGACAGCAACGACCGAGGTGTTGATCGAGCGAACCAGGGTCTGGTTCACGGCGAGGTTGACCAGCTGCTCGAAGGTGCGCTTGGACTGCTGGGTGTAGTCCTTGGTGTTTTCGCGGACCTTGTCGAAGACCACCACGGTGTCATACAGCGAGTAGCTCAGAATGGTCAGGAAGCCGATGATCGCGCTGGGCGTGATTTCGAAACCGGACAGCGAGTAGATGCCCGCAGTCACGATCACCACGGCAATCAGGCCCACAATCGCAGCCAGCGACATCTTCCAGGTGCGGAAGTAGGCAGCCATCAGCAAGCCCACCAGGACCACGAAGACAATCAAGCCAACCAGTGCCTGGCGCGAAACGTCTTCACCCCAGGTCGGGCCGATGAAGTTACTGGTAACTTCATCGCTGGTGACACCGTAGTTCTTCGCGAGCTGGTCGGCGATGGCCAAGGTCTGGTCATCGCTCAAGCGCTCGGTCTGCACGCGCATGGTCCCCGGGGCAATGTTGGTGACCGTTGCCTCGGCGCCCGAAGCCACCGAGGTAACCGCCTTTTCACCAATGGAGATATCGGTTTCCTGCACGTCCGAAACGGTGAATTCAGAACCACCGCGGAAGTCGATGCCCAGGTTGAAGCCGCCCTTGACCACTGGAACCAGGATCGACAGGATCACCAGAATGCCGGCGATCAGGAACCACAAGCGGTGCTTGGAGGTGAACGGGTAGGAACGCTTGCCGGTGTAGAGCTCGTTGCCCCAAGTGACTAGCTTATTCATTGTTCTCCTCCTGGGCCTTGGTCTGCGTGCTGCCAGACTTGCCCGAGCCAGTGGTCTGCTCGGCCTGTGCACGGCGCCGTTCGGCAATGGTCATGCGCTTGGCGGCCTCGACCGAAGCCTTGGCATTCTTCTTGCCGCGGTTGGCCTCGACGTTCTCATCGAAGCGGCGAACCTTGCCTGCACCTTGGTACAGCGGCTTGACGCCAAGCAATGATGGATCCATGCCCGAGAGCGGATGGCCGTTGGCGAAGAACTTGGTGCGTGCCAGCAGGACCAGGGTTGGGTGGGTCAGACCGTACACGACGACGAGGTCAACGATTGCGGTCAGGCCCAGGGTGAAGGCGAAGCCTCGCACGTTGCCCACGGCAACGATGTAGAGCACTACTGCGGCCAGCACGTTCACGGCCTTGGAAGCCAGGATGGTGCGCTTGGCGCGCTTCCAGCCGATATCCACGGCGCTTGCCAATGGCCGGCCTTCGCGCAGCTCATCGCGAACACGCTCGAAGTACACGATGAACGAGTCGGCGATCAGGCCGATGGCCACGATCAAACCGGCCACGCCCGCCAGCGACAAGCGGTAGTTCATGCCCCAGCCGAGCAGAACCAGGCAGAGGTAGGTGAGCACACCGGCCACGAGCAGCGAAGCGATGGTCACCAGGCCCAAGGCCCGGTACTGGAAGAGCGAGTAGATGAACACCAAGATCAGGCCGATAACACCGGCGATGAGGCCTGCGGTCAGCTGGTCAGCACCCAGCGTTGCAGAAACCTGCCGCTCGGACTGGATGTCGAAGCTGATTGGCAGTGCGCCGTACTTCAGCTGCTCGGCCAACGCCTGCGAGCTGTCCTGGGTGAAGCCACCGGAAATCTGCGGACGGCCATCGGAAATCACCGCGTTGGTGGTTGGTGCCGAAATGGTTTCGCCATCAAGCACGATCGCGAACTGGTTCTGCGAACCCTGCAGGGCAATCAGACGCTGGGTGGTGTCGGCGAAGATCTTGGTGCCTTCGGCATTGAACTCGATGACGACAACCCATTCGCCGGTAACCGAACCGTTGACGCCACGGGCCAGTTGCGCGTACGCGTCCTTGATCTTGTCACCGGAGATTTCCTGCGGGCCAAGAATGTACTTGACACCCATATCGCGGTCGCAGGAGATCATTGGCTTGCTTGGGTCAGCGGCTTCGCCGCCACGGTCCTGGAGTTCCACGTCGCAGTCGTAGCCTTCGAACTCCTGGAAGAGCTCTGCGGTGATCCAGTTGGTGTCCGATGGGTTCTCTGGCTCAGCGCTGGGCTTTGGCAGGTCTTCCTTAGGAGTGCGATCTTCCTCGGGAGTCGCTGCGAAGCCACCGGTGATCAGCACCGGACGGAACTCCATGTTGGCCGAAGCCTGGATCAAATCGCGGGTGGTCTGGTCCGGAGTGCCGGGCATCGAGACCACAACGTTGCGACCGGACTGGGTGGTGATTTCCGATTCGGTAACACCGGAACCGTCCACGCGCTGGCGGATGATCTCCACCGCTTGGTCCAGCTGCTCTTGGTTGATCGCTTCGTCGCCCTGGACCCGAGGGGCCAGGATCATCTCGGTGCCGCCTTCGAGGTCGAGGGCCAGCTTCGGTCCCCATCCGGTTTTACCATTCGCTGCACCACCCACCAACACGCCGGTTGCGATGATGAAGACGATCAGCAACCACAGCAACGCTTTGCGCGCCTGCTTAACAGGTCTGATTGATGACATCTAATGTGCTTTCTGGTTCGGGTGGCTTAGGCTTCAGGCCACCGCTATGCTGCCCGGGACTTAGGCGTTGCGCTCGTCCTTGCCTTCATCGTTCAGGCGACGCAGGGACTCTTCCGGGGTTTCGGTGGTGCTGGCGGATTCAGCTGCTTCGTCGGCTACGGCCGGGGTTGCTGCGTCCTTGTCCAGGAAGGTAGCAATGGCCTGGCGGTGCAGGTTCAGCACGACGCCCGGTGCGACCTCGACCTGGACGCGATCCTCTGCGTCAACGCCGACGACGGTGCCGAAGATACCTGAGTTGGTCATCACCTTGGCGCCCGGCACGGTGTTGTTCTTCAGCTTCTCCTGCTGGGCGGACTGCTTCTTGCGGCCACGGAACATCATGAAGATCAGCACTGCGAACAGTGCGACCATCAGGATCAGCGAAGGGTTGAAGCCGCCACCAGCGGCCTGTGCGATTACGAGGGGATTCACGTATTTACCTGCTAACGAATTGTTGCGATTTGATCTAAAGTTCTGGGATGCTGTTGCGGCTATTTCTGGCGTAGAACAGCAAAGACGCCCCACCTCGCCCCGAAACGGGCATAGGTCGGGCGTCTTTAGTCTAATGCGTCACGGTGAACCGGTAGACCATTTACGCGGGCAGTGAAGTAATGCTTGCCTAATCCTCATCGTTTTCATAGCTTTGCGCACTGGCGAAGATGGCATCCTTGGGCATCGCCAAGCCCAGATGCGCCCAGGCTCCGGGCATGGCAATACGCCCACGCGGAGTACGGCCCATCAAGCCTTCACGCACCAGGTATGGCTCTGCGACAGTCTCGACGGTTTCGGTTTCTTCACCCACGGCGATGGCCAAGGTCGATAGTCCCACCGGCCCCCCGCCGAATTTGGTGCACAAGGCTTCGAGCACACCTCGGTCCAGGCGATCCAGGCCACGCGCATCGACCTCGTACATGTCCAAGGCGGCGGCTGCCGCTTTGGCATCGATCTCCTCGAGCTTGTGCACCAGGGCCCAGTCACGCACGCGGCGCAGCAGGCGGTTGGCAATACGAGGAGTGCCGCGGGAGCGTCCGGCGATCTCGGTGAACGCGGCCGAAGTGACGCTCAGATCAAGCATCATGGCCGAGCGGCGCAAAACCAGTTCAAGCTCCTTAACCGCGTAGAACTCCAGGTGGCCGGTGAAGCCGAAGCGGTCGCGCAACGGGCCGGGCAAGAGGCCCGCGCGCGTGGTTGCGCCAACGAGGGTGAAGGGCGGAAGCTCCAGGGGAATGGCCGTGGCTCCGGCGCCCTTGCCGACGATGATGTCCACGCGGAAGTCTTCCATGGCCATGTAGAGCATTTCCTCGGCCGGCCGGGACATGCGATGGATTTCATCGAGGAACAGCACCTCGCCCTCGGTCAGCGAGGAGAGGATCGCGGCCAAGTCACCGGCGTGCTGGATCGCTGGGCCGGAGGAAATGCGCAATGGCGCGTTCATCTCGGCAGCGATAATCATCGACAGGGTGGTCTTGCCCAGCCCCGGCGGGCCAGAGAGCAGAACATGGTCCGCGGTGCGTTCACGGATTTTTGCTGCTTCAAGCACCAGCGAGAGCTGCTGGCGAACGCGGGACTGGCCGACGAAGTCGTCGAGGTTCCGCGGGCGCAGGGCCGCTTCGATTACCCGTTCCTCGGGTTCGCTGCCGGCATTCGTGAGCCCGGTGGAGTCATTCATGGTCAGTTGATCCTCTCGCAGACCGCTTAGGCGCGGGTTCCGCTGGACATGCTGCGCAGTGCAGCACGCAAGATTTCTGCGACGTTGCCGGTGGCAACGACTTCTGGATCAGCCTTGGACAGCGATTTCAGGGTGCTGGTTGCATCCTTTTCGCTCCAGCCCAGGCCGGTCAGCGCCTCGATCACCTGCGGTTCCCAGACACTCGCATTGCCGCCGCCGGAAACCGGGGCCACTGGCGCGCCGGTCGGGATCAGCTTGCCGTTCAGTTCCAGCACGATGCGGCTCGCGCCCTTGGGGCCAATGCCGGAAACCTTGGTGAAAGCGGCGGTGTCCTTGGTGTTCGCCGCGATGCGGACTTCTTCCGGAGAATGCACGGCCAAGATGGCCAGGCCGGTGCGTGGCCCGATGCCCGATACGGAGACCAGGACCTCGAACACATCGCGTTCCTCAGCGGTGGCGAAGCCAAAGAGGGTCATCGAGTCCTCGCGGACCACCATGGAGGTGAATACGGTTGCCTCGCGTCCTGCCTGCAGGGTGGACAGCGTCCCGGGGGTGGCATTGACCAGCATCCCGAAGCCGTTAACGTCAATTACCGCGGTATTCAGGGCTACCGCCTGCACGGTGCCGGTCAATGAGCTGATCATGCCACTCCTTGGGATATATGTTCGATCGAATCCAGTTTATCGAAGATACCTACGAATATCGATCCGCCGCGTTTCCCGGTGGGTCGAGGCCACTGCCCCGCTGGCCGGCTAGCGGCGCACTGCACGGCGCTTCGCCGACGCCTCGGCGGCAATCCACGCCTGCTGCGCACCGGTCAGCTGCGACGAGCCACCGGCATTGGCCGCGGAGGCCGAGGCGTTCGAGCCTGTTGCCGCGCCGCGCCAACCGTGGGTAATCGCCAAGGCCACCGCATCAGCGGCGTCGGCAGGCTTAGGCGGTTCATCGAGCCGGCAGATCTTGGCGACCATCTTGCCGATCGCCGCCTTGGTGGCCTGGCCGGAACCGGTCACCGCGGCCTTGACCTCGGTCGGGGTATGCAGGGCGACCGGAATGCCGCGTCGTGCTGCCGCGGTGATCACGACGCCGGTGACCTGCGCGGTGCCGATCACCGTGGATACGTTCGCCGAGGCGAACACGCGTTCCAAGGCGAGCACATCCGGCTTATGCAGATCCAGCCACGCATCAATCGCGTTGGCGATCGTCAATAGCCGGGCATCCAGCGGGGTGCCCGGTGGGGTGCCGGCGACGGTGACGTCCACCAGCGAAACTTGCCTGTTTGCAGCGACGTCGACCACGGCGAGACCGCAACGGGTCAGGCCGGGGTCGACTCCGACAACACGTAAGGCCAAGCCTTACTGCTCTTCGTCCAGTGCGGCGCGAACTTCATCGGACAGATCAGCGTTGGTGTAGATGCCCTGGACATCGTCCAGTTCTTCCAGCGCGTCGTAGAGCTTGAGGAACTTGCGAGCCCCGTCAACGTCCAGGTCCACCTTCATTGAAGGCAGGAATTCCATTTCGTCGGACTCGTAGGCGATGTCCGCTTCGTCCAGGGCCGTGGCGACAGCGCGCAGGTCCGATGGATCGCAGACGATGGCGAAGGTCTCGTCCTCGTCCAGGATCTCGTCGGCACCGGCATCCAGCACGATCATCAGCAGGTCGTCTTCGGTCAGCTCGCCCTTAGGCAGGCGGACAACGCCCTGGCGGTTGAACAGGTACGCGACCGACCCCGGGTCGGCGATGGTGCCGCCGTTGCGGGTGATGCCCACGCGGACCTCGGAGGCTGCACGGTTCTTGTTGTCGGTCAGGCACTCGATCAGCAGGGCCGAGCCCTGCGGGCCGCGTGCTTCGTAGATGATCTCGGTGTAATCGACGACCTCACCGGTCAGGCCTGCACCACGCTTGACTGCGCGGTCGATGTTGTTGATCGGCACCGAGTTCTTCTTGGCCTTGCTGACAGCAAGTTCCAGTGCCGGGTTGCCGGCCATGTCGGCGCCGCCGGCACGGGCGGCAACTTCAATGCCCTTGATGAATTTTGCGAAGGCCTTGGCGCGCTTGGCGTCGATCGCAGCCTTCTTGTGCTTGGTAGTTGCCCATTTGGAGTGGCCTGACATGCTTTAAGCGTCTCCTCGCGTGAGATTGATGAAAAATTGGTGGATAGCAGTGCTGCCGGTGACTTCCGGGTGAAAGCTGGTTGCCAACAATTTTCCCTGGCGTACTGCAACAATTCTACCCTGTTCGTGATCCGACCCCGCTTGAACGGTGCTGATCACCTGGACGTCCGGGCCAATTTGCACGGCTTCCGGGGCGCGGATGAACACCGCTTCGAGATTTTGCCCGTTGAAGTCCAGCTGGTGCTCGAATGAGTCGACCTGGCGCCCGAAAGCGTTGCGCTTCACCGTCATGTCGATGCCGCCGAAGCTTTGCTGAACCGCGCCATCTCGCGAGATTGCAGGGTTCTCGATGCGGTCGGCCAGCATGATCATTCCGGCACAGGAGCCGTAGACCGGCATGCCATCTGCGATGCGCTCCTTGATGGGATCAGCTAGCCCGTAGTTGCGGGAAAGCCGGTCAATCACCGAGGACTCGCCGCCGGGAATCACCAGCGCGTCGACCTGCTGCAAATCGGCGACGGTGCGCACCATGTGCGCGCGCTGCCCGAGCCGCTCCAAAGAGGCCAGATGTTCGCGGAAATCCCCTTGCAGAGCGAGGACGCCTATTTTCGGCATGGTTCTAACCTTCGTGGTGTTCGGTGGTTGGCAGCACGGAAATGCGCCGAAACAACGTTAAACCCATGGACGCCGTGCGCCAGTTTTGTTTCCCGGTGTGTCGCGGATTCTTCGACCCCGCCTCCCGGTCGGCAGTGAAGCTTGGTAGGTTCGAGGACATGATTGCTGATATTTCTTCCCTCGAACTTGCCGGCGGCGTGAGCATGCCCTCGATCGGTTTGGGCACGTGGCCCATGCGTGGCCAAGAGGCGGCTGCCGCGGTCCTGTCAGCCCTCGAGGTTGGCTACCGCCGCATTGATACAGCGGAGAACTATGAGAATGAGGACGCCGTGGGCAAGGCCCTGGCGCAGAGCCGGCTTGATCGCGATGAAATTTTCGTAACCACCAAGTTCAACAAGCAATGGCATTCGGCCCAAGGCGTGCGCCAGGCGTTGGAGAACTCCCTGGACCGCTTGGGTCTTGAGTACGTGGATCTGTTCTTGGTCCACTGGCCTAATCCCCAGCAGAACACCTACGTTGAAGCCTTCACGGAGCTGGGCAAACTAGTTGACGAGGGCAAGATTCGGGCTGCGGGAGTCTCGAACTTCAAGCCCTACCAGCTGCAGAACGTCCTGGATTCGGGGCTCGTCCCGGCGCTGAACCAGATCCAGGTTGATCCTGAACGGCAAAGCGTCGAATGGCAAGGTTTCAACACCGAGCATGGCGTTCGGACCGAAGCCTATTCCCCGCTGGGACGCAAGAAATCTGGATTCCTTTCACATCCTGCCCTGGTCCGGATCGCCCAAGCGCATGGGAAGAGCAGCGCGCAGGTGACCTTGCGCTGGCATGTCCAGTCCGGGCGGGCAGCGGCACCGAAATCGGCAGACCAGCGGCGGCAGAGCGAGAACCTGGACATTTTCGACTTCCAGCTCACCCAGGCGGAAATGGCCGCCATCAATGCCATGGATACTGGTGCTGGCCCCTTCACCGATTCGGATGAGTTCGGGCACTGAATTCCCGCAATACCTGCATGCGGCAGAAACGGAGAACCCAAACATGCTTCACGGCTACCAGCGCCCAGATATCGAAGTGGCGGATTACTTCGACGAGCACGGTGCGCTGATCCCCTATGGCCAGCGCTGGGATGAGCAGCCTCCAGCGGAGAGCTATTCGCTGACCTCCCATGTGCAACGCTTTGCCCCGTTGCCGCAGGTAGCCCAGGCATTGCTGGATTGGCTGCGCGAGCAGTATGAGGTGCGTTGCTTCGAAGATCCCGGGCTGGCCAGGCAAATGCGGATTAAACCGGGCGATGCGGTGCGTTCTGTTCGCATCTTTCCGGTGGATTCGCGCTGCGCGCCACTGGGCATGGTCTTCACCACGTTTCCCGCGGTGCATCTGGAGCTCGGTGCGTTGTACCAAGCGGTATTTCCGCCGTGCGGCTGCGATGGATGCGACGAAGTTGTCCCAGAAATCCTTGAGGAACTCGAGATCCAGGTCGGTGCCGCCGTGTCCGGAGGATTCGGCGAGTTCCTGGATCGAGGCAGGGGCCGCCTCGTGCACTGTTTCGACGTTGACGGGACAGGATTCAGCGAGCAGTCCCGCGGCCTCGAAGACATATCGCCGGCACGGCTAGCCAGGGCGCGCGCCACTCTTCCCTCAAGCCGCGTGTGGGCACCCTGGCCATTGCGCTAGGTCAGTCCAGCGTCCACTCTTGAAGTCCGTCGTCGAATGCGCCATAGGCATTCACTGTGGCCTTGCTGCGCTTCAAGGAGGCCTTCGCTTCGTCTTCCGGAATGCATCCAGCAGCATCGAAGACTTGGCACCAGGCCACAGGCTCATTCGAAAGCTGGTGCGGAACCCACCGCAATTCGCTGACATCCCATTCACCGGGCGCTTCCTGGGTAAACGTTGCCTTTACGCTGATGCCTTCGCGGTTAAGAATGGTTGGTGTGGCATGTTTTGCCACGGAGTTGCCCAAACCGTAGACGATCCAAGTTCCGTCGTGCTTCTCTATGGGCAATACCGAGTGGGTGTGGTGCATGTAAATGAAATCGAAGACACCGGACTCTGCCAAGGCTCGACCGAGCCTTTTTTGAGACGCTGTCGGTTCGGTGGTGTATTCAGCCCCATCGTGCACGGCAGCCACGACGATGTCCGCTCCCGCCTTGCGAGTTGCCTTGCCCCTGGCTATCAGTTGCTGCGCATCCACCCCGGTATCGACTTGCCAGTCAGCTTCTTCCGGCAATCCGTTGAGCGAATAGGTGCTGGTTACTACACCGAGCTTCACGCCTTCCATTTCCAGGATCGATGGCTTCTCGGATTCTTTTTCACTGCGGTAGGAGCCGGTCGCGAAAAGCCCATTCGCTTCCAGAGCGTCCAGCGTTCGCTCAACACCGGCAGTACCGGCATCTACCGTGTGATTGGTGGCAGTGGTGCATCCGTCGTAGCCAATAGCGTCGAGCTCGGCCAGGATTCGATCTGGAACTGTGAACCGCGGATACCCCGAATACGGAGGGACGCCAATCGGTGTTTCCAGATTGCATAGCGCCACATCTGCGTCTTGGACATAAGGAGCCAGGCCCGCAAGCAATGGGCTGAAATCGTAGTCCCCACCATTCCCCGATTCCGCTCCAGCCGCTTGCTTCGCTTCATCCAGAAGCTGCGGATGCAGCAGTACATCGCCGGTAACCATCAGCGATAGCTCTTCGGGCGCTGAGTGCGTGGCCGAGGCATCCTCTATGGCTGAACTCGAAGCCGGTTCCGGCGAGGCTGGAACGCTGGCCTGGGCGGAAGGCTGTGGGGCTGCTGGTTCTGCGTTGTCGCTCGGAACTGCAGAGCAACCGCCAATCAGCAATGCGGCCAGTAGAGTTGAGCTAAGCGGAAGAAATGCAGGCAGTGCACGTTGAGGCATGCATCGAGCCTAGCTCAGCTAGGCATCTGGGGTGTAAATGCAAGGTAAATCACGTTTTCCATGAAAACCTAGGCCTATGCAAAACCCGCTTCTGATTCCCAGCACCAGGCCCTACCAGTGGCCAGCCTTCGACCAGCTCACCGCTGAGCATTACCTGGAGGCAGTCCGGCTCGGCGCAGCCGAACAGCGTGAAGAGCTGCAGCGCATCATCGACGATACCCAGGCCCCCAGTTTTGAGAACACTTTCCTCGCGCTGGAAACCTGCGGGCAGACCCTGCGCCGTGCGCTCATGACGTATTTCTCGGTCATTTCTGCCCATGGCACCGAAGATCTGCGGGCGATTCAATCGGAGATTTCTTCGATTTGGACCAAGCAAGAGGATGAGATTTACCTGAACCAAACCTTGTACTCGCGTCTACAAGCTTTGGATTGCGCGGGGCTCCAGGGCGAGGATGCCCGTTTAGCGGATCAAACGCTGAAGAATTTCCAATTGGCCGGCGCGGGCTTGGGCGACGCCGAAAAGGACCAGTTGAAGGCACTGAACGCCAAACTCGCTGAGCTTTCCACGCAGTTCGCTGACCTCGTCCTGGAAAATCAGAATGCCCACGCTGTGCACTTCGACGACGCTGAGGAACTCGCCGGGCTTTCCAGCCAAGCGATCGAGTCCGCTGCGCAAGCTGCCAAGCAAGCAGGCCACGCATCGGGGTACTTGCTGACGCTGGTTTCGCCTACCCAGCAACCGGTCCTGGAATCGCTGGCATCAAGCCAGTCCCGCCGCAAGGTGTTCAATGCATCGATCAGCCGTGGCACGGAGGAAAACGCGACCATTCATGTCGCCGCCGAAATGGCACAGCTTCGCGCTGAGCGCGCCGCTCTGCTCGGATTCGCCAACCATGCAGAAACCGTGCTCGCCCAGGCCACTGCTCCTTCCACCGCTGCGGTGGAAGAACGCCTGGCCGAGCTAACCAAGGCCGCCATGGCAAATGCTCGCAAGGAAGCCGAGGTACTGGGCAAGATCGCCGGTGCCGAAATCAACGCGTGGGATTGGAAATACTTCTCCAATCAGGTATTGCGTGACGAGTACTCGGTGGATTCCGAGGCACTGCGCAACTACTTCGAACTAGACCGGGTCTTGGTCGATGGAGTCTTCGCGACCGCTACCAAGCTGTTTGGAATTACCTTCAGCGAGCGGTTCGATCTTCCGGCCTACCACCAGGATGTTCGCGTCTTCGAAGTTTTCGATGCCGAGGGCAAGCCGCTGGCACTCTACACCGGCGACTACCTGACCAGGGATACTAAGAAGGGGGGCGCGTGGATGACCAGCCTGCGCGATGCCGCTTCTTTCCTGGATGAGCGGCCAATCGTCACCAACACCTTGAATATCACCCCGCCTGCGCCGGGTGATCCGATTCTGCTGTCCATGGATGAGGCAAATACGCTTTTCCACGAGTTCGGCCACGCGCTGCACGGCATGTTCTCCAGTGGAAAGTACGCTTCCCTTTCTGGTACCTCGGTCCCCCGGGACTTCGTGGAGTTCCCATCGCAGGTCAACGAGATGTGGATGCTACACGAGGATGTCGTATCCGGTTATGCCGTCCACCACCAGAGCGGCGAAGTGCTAGAAGACGCGCTGATCGAGAAGGTCCGCGCAGCTTCGCTGTGGGGCCAGGGTTTTGCAACGACTGAGTACCTCGCTGCCAGCGTCCTTGACTGGGCATGGCACACCATCAGCGCCGGGACTGTCATCGAAGATCCGCTGCAGTTCGAACAGGACGCACTTCAGGGCGCCGGCTTCGACTCCGCAATGATTCCGCCCCGCTACCGCACCGGTTATTTCCAGCACATTTTTGCCAATGGATACTCCGCTGGCTACTACTCCTACATCTGGAGTGAGGTGCTCGATGCCGACACTGTGCAGTGGTTCGAGGAAAATGGGGGCTTAATGCGCGAAAATGGTAATCGGTTCCGTGAGGAACTGCTTTCGCGCGGCAATACGCGCGATCCCCTTGAGTCCTACGAATTATTCCGCGGCCGCACCGCATTGGTTGAACCGTTGTTGCGCCGTCGAGGATTGGTGAACGCAGAATAATGACCACTATTGCCTCCGCACAGGAAGCACTAAGCCACTGGCATCAGGCACTTGCAGTAGCCACCGGCGGCAAGATCTTTACCACCCACGGATGCTCATGGGCATGGCAGCCAGTACGCAAGCGGCTGATCCTGCTGTTCCCCGAGCAACCAGAACAGGCGGGCCTGCGTCCGGCGCTAGCCGAAGGCCACCGGCTAGGTGCCCGGCGCGTGGAAGCTTGGGTTAACTCTGGCGCCCACGCAGATGAGCTGAGGGCGACCGGATTCTCCGATAATGCCCAGGTTTCCTGGCATGCTGGCCCATTGGCCATTCCAATGGATCGTTGGACCGGCAAGATCCGATTGGGCAATAACGTGCCTGAGGCCACCGGCGCTGATGCGGCCGAGCTGAACGTGACGAACCTATGGCGCGAGACCAGCACCCAGCTCTCCAGCGGGCATCCGGCATTGCGTCGCGTCGAGCACGCCTTGGCCCGTACCGACGAGGGAGAGATCGTGGGCCGGGGCTTTGCCCAGCAGGGCCTGAACGGCCAGCTCATGGTGCATTCCTTGGCCGTGGGCAAGGAACATCGCCGCCATGGCGTTGGCACTGCCCTGCTTCATGGCCTGTCGCGTTCAATGATCAATCCGCTGTCGCCGCCAGACGATGAGGTACCGCAGGAACTGCTCGCTGCGGCCACGCCGTCGAGCGCCGACTTCTTCAGCGCCAATGGGCTCAAGCTCCTTGGACGTGGACGCCACATGATCTTGCGCTCATGGAACCAGTAGGGATCATCTAATACAGCAGGAGCCCAACCGGCCCGGGATTTCCCGTGGCCGGTTGAGTTCGTTAAAGCTTGTTCACCGGTTTGAAAGTACACGGTAGACAAGGCGGGCGAACGGCCCGGCCTGCCGTGCTTCAACCAGTTCCAATCGATCGCTGCCAATTCTTCGCGGCAGCAAGGCGGCACCCGCTGGCAGCGCTGCTGGAGCAATGGTCAACGCCAAGGAATCGAGCGCATCGATGTCCAGGAACTGCCCAAGAAGCTCCCCTCCGCCGAGCACCCAGATGTTCTTCTCCCCCGCAGCCTCGCGGATTTCGGGCAAGAACTCGTTGACCGGGCCATTAACCAGGCGAATGTCGGCACCATCAGGGATCGGCAAGTCCCGCGAGGTGAAGACGTAGGTGGTGATCCCCTGATAGTATTCCTGCCACTTCTGCGGGTTCTCGATCAACTGCTCATTCTCGATCAGCCACATATAGGTATTCGCGCCTTCGACATGCACGCCGACATTCTTGGGCAGCAGGTCCGGATCGGGTTCATGGGCCCCGGGCACGTCAAAGAGCCACTGCAGGCTGTGGTTCTCATCTGCCAGATAGCCGTTGAGGGTTACTGCCGCGTCGAAAATAATCTCGCCCATGCTCTCTAGTCTGTCATGTCCGGAAGACTATAGGTGCAAATCCGCGGGCGCAAAGACCGGCGTCTGGCCGGTGCGCATTACCCCGACGGTTCCCGAAGGAACCTCGTGCCAGGTCTGGCTGCTCCAATGCAGTTCCAGCGGTTCGGAAACGACCAGCTGCGCGTCCTGAGGCAACTGGTCCGCGGTACCGTCCCTGGTGAGCAGCATGGCAGGACCTGCCGCGTGGTAGAGGGAAGGCGCTACTTCGCCCGGCACCTCCGGGCTGACCCAGCCCAGCACCACCAGCTGTTGCCCGTCAGATGCGCATATCGTGGCGCGGAACGGGGCCTCGATGCCGTGCTCGGCGCGGGCCCGCTTGACCCGGGCAACCATCCGCGACAAGCCCGCCACCGGGTCCCTGGCCAAGCCGCAGAACGGGACCAAATAGAAGCAGACCTCGGTATCGGCGTTGCCCAGAATCATCGGGTAGCGTGACGGATCCACGTCGAAGGTCGGTTCGCGCTTGAGCGTGTCGAAGTCCGGAATTAACCCGTTGTGCTGGAACATCCAGCCCTCATCGACGAAAGGGTGGCAGTTCTGCTCGGCGATGGTCCTGCCCGGCGCCGCGCACACATGGGCCAGGATGCATTCTAAGGCGATCTGCGCCGCCAGGTGCCGCAGATTCTGGCTGTCCGAGGCCGGTCCGATCTGCCGGTACTGCCCGAGCATTCCCGAGTACCCTGCCCAGGCCATGCCGAGCCCGTCGCCGTTGGTCGGGAAGGCATGGTCCGCGAAGCCGGAGGCGAGCTCATCCAGGGGAAGGTAGAGCTGGCGGGCATGCAGTCTCTGGTCGATCAGCGAATGCGTGGGACGCACGAGAATATCGGCGATGTCGATCGGGGAACCCAGATAGGAAGCCAGCGGCACATGTCAGCTTCTTGGGGTCGGCGCGAATTCCGGGTTCCACCAACCTACGCCCGGCGGCATCCACCGACAAGGCCGGCCTGGGCCGTTTGCATCGTGCCAGATGCCGCCGTTGCCAGACTCGATGGACATTGGCCGGTGTTCGGTACGTTCGCCGTGCATCCTGGCCTGGGCCGCCACAGCAGAATGGCCACTCGAAGGCCCATGCTGACACTGGAGCACGGGTGGGCTGCGGACACGCTGAACTCAGACCCGGCCATCCTGTTCACGAAATAGTTCGCAGAGAATTAGCCGAACTGGATGCTTCCAAGAGTCCAATCGACAACCTTCGCCGTTGTGACCGAGTCATCCGCTCCGGGCACGAGCCGGAACGTGTCCCCAGATTTTAGCCTTGCAAGGTCGACACCTTGTTCGAGCTGTACTGAATGCACACTACTGGCGAGGGGATGATCAACTGTGTAGGTCCGGTTCCCGAGAGCGAAGACGGGCACTTCCACCTGCACGATGGTGCCACGGCCGGCGATAGCGTTGGTTACTACGTTCTTAGTGGATGCTACCTCTAAACCGCCCTCGGGAACTTGGAACGTAAGTTCCGTCCAATTCCAGCGATGAGGAATGCCCCCATATGTAGTGGCAAGGAGCGAGAGATGCCGGAATTGACGGTCGGTGATCTCAACGACCGAAGGCATAACAAGTGCAGGAGTCGTATGTTTTTGAAGCAGGGTCAGGTGACGGGCGATGGGAAGATAGATCGCCTCCAGTGCAGAGGGGAGGACAGCACCATGCGCTCGGAGAAGTGCGCTCCCTGCCTCAGTTTCCACGGACATGACGTCGCTCTCGCAAATGCCAAATAACTCCTCGAGCTCATCACAGACCGACTCCGGATTACGCCCATCGACGTTTCCCATTTGAACTTTCGCTTCTGCGTTATCTCCCGGTTTGAAACGCAGCTCTAAGTTCAGCGACCGCTCTGGCGTATCGAGAACCAGACGCAGCCAGCCCGTTTGTGAACCGACAGTTTGGGAGGTAACTTCCAGTGGCATCCTGAACCGGCGTTGCCCGTTGCTCTCTGTACACCGCAGATATAGCAAGGGGATGTTGGCATGACTTCTTTCGAAAATGGAGACTGTGGACTCCACCGCTTCCTCATGAGCGAATGGACCACCCGTGGTTGTTATCCGGACCCGCACGTCTTTGAACGCAGTACCCCACGCTTCCCAAGCCTGGACTGCGGCATGCTCGGGTGTCCCGGGAATCGTCAGGAACTCAACGTCCATGCAGATCGGGTCAATTTTCGAGGCCTCGGGCGTGCGAGGCACAATGGATTCGTATTTCCAGCGGCAATCTCCAAGGTAGGTCATCCTGTGAAAGACCGCTGAATCGCCTTCGTGAGGCAGGGGTATTTCCTGATTGCTGGATACGGTGCGGGTGCCGTGCTCGATCCGATAGTTGTCGTGGATAGTGTTGCGGAGGGCATCGAGTGCGTCCTGTCGGGTCTCTATGGCATCAAGCATCTTCAACGGCTCTCCCCTTTCAACTGGCGAGGCAGCGAGCATGGCTTTCTGGCTAATAAACTGTTCCAACACCGCCTCACCGTAAGTAAACCGCTGCATAGTCTCGGGGAAGCGGTCTGCCAGCCCCGAAATGAAGGCATCACCGTCCCACTGACAGGGGAATGCAACGCCTGCAGTGAGCTTGTCGAAGTCCGCGACTCGTTCCTCAGTAGGCGTCCACGGCGTGACCAGGTGATAGCGGATAATTGGCTTCCCACCGGGTCTGACATGCTCCTCAAGGAATCGTTTCCAAGAGTTCTTGACCTGACCGAATTGATTACTGGAAATCGACGTCGTGAAGCCTTTGACCTGCCAAATCTCAACTCCGTCGGGTAATGTGCGGAGGATGTCGATCCCGCCATCCCCCTGCGAAGGATTAATCTGCCGCGCGTCGACGAATTCGCGGCGCAGGAGGGTTGCAATAAGGGACTCGATCGAGTCGCCACTTCGCTGCTGAATCAGCGGCCAGTCATAGGTTGGCATGATCCAATACTACGAATTAATTCAAGCATCTGGCGATCCGCTCTCCAATTGATTTCCCTGGTACAACTTCGGCGGCAGGCCACGGTACGCTTCTGGGTGGGAAGCGAAAGGCTACAAGCGACCAACGATCTAGGCAGATTCTTCGGTCGTGTAGGGGCCAGGCAAACCCATAGCGGGAGGTTGAAATCGAAGAATTCGTAGACTCACTCCATTCGCTGCCGAGCGGCCCCGTGAGACTGACAGGCTTAGCTGTTCCCACAGCAGCAATGTAGGC
Organism: Glutamicibacter sp.; assembly: GCF_050701915.1. Lineage (NCBI taxonomy): Bacteria > Bacillati > Actinomycetota > Actinomycetes > Micrococcales > Micrococcaceae > Glutamicibacter > Glutamicibacter sp. The sequence goes on from NZ_JBOGEG010000001.1 coordinate 24,705, forward strand.
ACCGACTAATCGAGGGGCCCATTCGGTTGCCGTGGCGCTGATCGGTTCAGTGAACAGATCTTCGGCGGTTCCCAGCGATCCAATCGTAACCAGACAGATTGGTCTGGCGCCTTACCCAAATCTTTTGATGCCTTTCCCGACATGCGGTCATGGTTCAACAGGCATGTAAACAATCTTCAAAATCCAATCTATTCATGCACATTTCGAGATTCACAAATCAATTTCGAGATTACATAAATGACTTCCATAATTATTGTGATCATTTCCCATAGACTTGATCCATGTCATCGACAATCACCGAAGCGAACTTTCCCGTGGAAGACCAACGGGCCCTATGGCGTAGACAGTCTGCGAGCTTACCTTCGCTCCATGGTGGGAAGCGCGCATGGCTAAAGCTTATTTTCGAGCTGGTATCACAAGTGCAAGAAGCGGGTGCGGATATCATGATGAATGCCCGTCCGAATATACCTGACACAGTATTCAAGGATTCCGAATCACGATCGGGAGCATCAGCCGTACGAGAGCCATTGACGTGGGGCGAGTACAGCAGATTCCTCAAGGCTGCAGGCCTCGTTCGAGCGGAAGACACCAAACTAGTGCTCACCGGTGTCGGCCATAAGTATCTAATCACCGGTTCACCATCCGTTCTGGGTACGTCACTAGCAAAATGTTTCCGGCTACTCTCAGAATCACTGAATTTTATTGCAAGTTCACCAGAAACCGTGGAGGAAGTTGATAAATTCCTCAAAGCTGCTTATCACACCGACTGGAAAAGCCTTGGTGGCGTTCGTGCGCGCCTAGATTGGCTCGATGCCCTCGGTGCAATTGAGGCGACCGCAGGTCGACGGTGGATGATCACTTCTATTGGCCAAGAGATGCTGATGGCTTGTCACTTGGTCACCCCGGAAGCACTTGAAATCGAAGCATCTCCAGTTGAAACAATAGAGCCCGCGCCAATACAGATTAAAAACTTGCTGGCTGAACTGAGCGATGGAACTCGTTTGCAGTCGTCTCGGAGCACTTACAATATCTGGGTGCCGAGCCCGGCTACTCATTCAAACAAGGTGGAAAATCTACGTGTCATCGTGAATGCGTTGATCGATCCACTCAGTCGTTCCGAACTCCTCGGATTCATCGCCAACACATTCAGTCTTCGACGTTCCAGCGTGGACTCAATGTTGCCCTTCCTACGAGCTTCGGGACTCATCGTCGAGGTGGGTCTAGGTATATATCAAGCATCCCCTACGGCTCGTGCATGGCTCCAGTCAGGCAGCAACATTAACTTCATCCGGATTCTTCACGCCAATATGCGTTTCGTCGGTGAGATGCTCCTTGCGGCGGAGGGCGGCGCGACTCGAGCCGATGTCTATGCTGAAGCAAAACGCCATGGTCTAAATGTGGATAAGTCCCGCTGGATCGCGGCATTCCTAATGGACACGGGGCTCATAGTGCCACCGAAATATGGCAGCCTGCGGACGACTCCCACAGGGGTAGCTCTTCTCGAAGAGCTACCCCTGGCAGAACCAGAAGTGCAGCCCGATTCTGATCCAGAAAATATCCCTACATCAGACAACAAGTCAGCTTTCTGTTCATCGAGCCTGGCCGAGTCATTAGATGAGCTTTCCCGCACGCCTATGGCGAAAGAACGAGGGGCTGGGAAGGCCTTTGAACGGGCAATCAGTGACGCCTTCACTCTCATGGGATTCGATGCCCGCGTACTTAGTGGTTCAGGCACCACAGACGTACTCGTAAAATGGCGAGACCACAAGGGTGCAAAACGTACCTCAATTGTCGAAGCCAAATCGCGTTCCAGCGGTAGCATCTCGCACACGGATGTCAGTGATGTTGCACTTGAATCACATAAAGTTCAACATCATGCTGATTACGTTGCGGTAATTGCCCCAGCGTTTGTCGGCGACACGACCAAGAATATGGCGCGGGCACGTAGCTGGACTCTCATCGACGCATCAATGCTTGGAGCCATCGCGGACAAGGCGCTAGCGCTAGGTATCGGACCTGAATTATCGGGAGCGTTATTTGAGTCCAACGGCGGTGTCGACGCAACTATGAAGGCGATTGCCGACAAACAACGTGAGCTCGCAGTCCTCACATACGTGGTCGGGCAGCTTGCCGAAGAGGCAAAGGAATCAGGTGACCCGATCACGCCTCGCGACATATCTAGAGATGGCCGCCGAAGTGAAGTTAAGCCTTCAGTTAGTGAAGTTCTCTCGGCCCTTAGTACCTTGCAAGATCTCGCACCGGGTGCGGTCCGGAAGACAAACGAGAACAACGATCCCAAATTTTCTAGTTTCGAGCTTGGTAGCCCTCGCTCCTCGGCATTAGGTCTACGAGCAATCGCGGAAGCAATCGAAGCGCCACTTTGAGCAACGGTGCCATGGAAAACATGTACGACAGATGAAGCGAACCCATCAGTTGGACTGTCCAAGTGACACCTCAGACATACCAGACGAAGGCTGGTCCATACATCGAAACAGCAATTGGATGTCTCTCCGAGATGACTCGCAAAGTGTGGAACAAACGCTCACTCATTTTTGGATCGACACAGATCAAGACAGTGGACCTTGGTTGGCCTGAGGTTCTACGACACAGCGATGAATCTCGGACAATACACCTTGTTTCAGTCCAAGATGCGGAATGACCCACTCGATCTGCTCACATGAGATGGATGTTCAGCAGACGTTTATTGGCTCGGTGGGAGCGTTAGTATGTGACTGCTTGTCAAGATGCAACTGTAGACAACTTTATCGACGGATACGCCGTTTAGACTACGGTTTCCACCCGAATCACTGCTCTGGGAACGTCAAGCCCACGCCACCGGGAATTCGGTGGCGTGGGCTTGCAATGCTGGGAACGTCGGCGCTTACCAGCCGCGCTCCGAAAGGCGGTGAGGTACCGGCACGTCGGCGACGTTGATGCCGACCATTGCTTCACCCAGACCACGGGAGATCTTGGCCAGCTCGTCCGGGTTGTCGAAGAAGGTGGTTGCCTTCACGATGGCCTCGGCGCGCTGCACTGGATTGCCGGACTTGAAGATGCCCGAGCCGACGAAGACGCCATCGGCACCCAGCTGCATCATCATTGCTGCATCGGCCGGGGTGGCAATGCCGCCCGCGGTGAACAGCACTACCGGCAGCTTGCCGGTCTGCGCGATTTCCTTGACCAGCTCATACGGTGCCTGCAGCTCCTTGGCAGCCACGTACAGCTCATCTTCCGGCAGTGCGGCCAGCTTGGCGATCTCTGCACGGATCTTGCGCATGTGCCCGGTGGCGTTCGAAACATCGCCGGTGCCGGCTTCGCCCTTCGAGCGGATCATCGCGGCACCTTCGTTGATGCGACGCAATGCCTCACCGAGGTTGGTGGCGCCGCAAACGAATGGAACGGTGAAAGGCCACTTATCGATGTGGTTCTCGTAGTCTGCTGGCGAAAGGACCTCGGACTCATCAATGTAGTCGACGCCGAGGGACTGCAGGATCTGCGCCTCGACAAAGTGGCCAATACGAGCCTTGGCCATCACCGGGATGGACACCTCGGCGATGATGCCATCGATCATATCCGGGTCGCTCATGCGCGAGACGCCACCCTGGGCACGGATATCCGCAGGAACGCGTTCCAGAGCCATGACGGCCACGGCACCTGCATCTTCGGCGATGCGTGCCTGCTCTGGGGTGACTACGTCCATAATGACGCCGCCCTTGAGCATTTCGGCCATGCCGCGCTTGACGCGGTCCGAGCCGACGACGGAGTTCTGGTTGTTCGTAGACATGGTGTGGAGGGGTTCCTTTCGACACTGCGGTGACTCGTTTTTGCCCCAGAATTTCGGGGATATAAGCGAGGTGGTACGCCAGTAATCGTAGGATCGCTTTGCTTTATTACCTCACGTGTTGCGTCACAATGTTGCACCAGGAGACTTGTCCACTGATCGGAGGTTAGTGCGTAACATAGTCTTTCAAGCTAAAACTGCTAGTCAGAGATAATTTTTGCGCGCAGTCGAGGGTTTCCCTCCAATAGCTCAGCGACAATGTTTTTTGCTGGTTTTTCATTCGCGTCATATTCGCCAGTTTCCATGCGCGCCACTTCATCTGACATGTACTTCACCAAGTGCACGTCCCCATCAATCTTTTCTGCCACTGCCTGCAGCTGTTCGGCGTAGTCCAATAGCTGCGTGGTGCAGGCCCGGGTGAAAGATGGATCAGGGTCGTCGGCGCGTTCGTGGATGCCGCTGAAGCATTCGGCCAGCTCATCAATCCCAGGCTTCGCAGCTTCCATTACTTGGAGCAGTGCGCGGTCATCTGCCCGTGCTGTGTCTAAGAGCCCTAGGCGGTAGTGGGATTCGGTGGCCACGGCCGCTGCGAGCCGTTCCAGCGGATCCAGGGTATCCAGCCAACCGCGCAGGAACGTATCGCAGTTTGCATCGTGCTCGTAGCCCAGTTCTTCAAGCAGCTGATCAATCATGCCGATCGAGTAGCGGGCCGCTCCTTGGATAGCGAAACGCATTTCATGCTCGGAGCCGCTGATAATCCAGTCGCGGATGTCTTCGATGGTGCCGATTGGTTCGGGAGACCTGGGAATATTCAACGATGCTCATTTCGTGGGGAAGTTGTTCCTCTATGCCACCATAATCCGCCGCATTCTTATTTTCACAGGTCAAGACGGTTGTTTTGGGGTTAAATGACATTGGGCCCGACAGGACATTTCCATGTCCTGTCAGGCCCGCGTGCCGGCTAGTGCCTAGTTCGGTGTTTCGCTGTCCCATGCATCAGCAATGGCACTGCGAACCTCGGACAAGGTCTGCGGGATGGCTTTTGTCTGCGCGATGATCGGGAAGAAATTCCCGTCTCCGTTCCACCGGGGCACGATGTGCTGGTGCAGGTGGGCGGCAATGCCGGCTCCCCCAGCTTCGCCCTGGTTCATGCCCAGGTTGAACCCGGCAGGGTTGGATACCTTGCGCAGTACGCGCATTGACTGCTGGGCCAACGCTGCCATTTCGGCCGTTTCTTCCAAGGTGATGTCGGTGTAATTCGGCACGTGGCGGTAGGGGCAGACCAGCAGGTGGCCCGGGTTGTACGGGAACAAGTTCAGGATCACGTAGCAGGTTTTGCCACGGTGCACGATCAGCGCTTCTTCGTCGGTCCGCCCGGGACCGGCGCAGAATGGGCAGCTGGCCTCATCCTTGACCTGGTCCTGCCCGCCCTTGATATAAGCCATCCGGTAGGGAGTCCAAAGACGCTGGAACGAATCCGGCACTCCGGCGAGTTCAAAGTCGTCGGTGACGGACTGGTCTGCGTGTTCCTGCATGCTCAATGGACTCCCTGTCCGAACTAGTTGTTGTTGTCGCGGCTCTTGATGGCTTCAACGATGCGGGCTACCGCATCATCGATTGGCACCTGGTTTTCCTGGCTGCCATCGCGGAAGCGGAAGGACACGGCGTTTGCATCAGCATCTTCGCCACCGGCGATGAGCACGAATGGAATCTTGTCCTTGGACGCGTTGCGGATCTTCTTCGGGAAGCGATCCGAAGAGTCATCCAGCTCCACGCGGACACCCTGCGCCTTGAGCTTCGCAACTACCTCTTCGAGGTAGCCGTTGAAGGCCTCGGCCACTGGGATCGCGCGAACCTGCACCGGCGAGAGCCATGCAGGGAAGGCACCTGCGTAGTGCTCGGTGAGCACGCCCAGGAAGCGCTCGATGGAACCGAACTTCGCCGCGTGGATCATCACTGGTTCCTGGCGGGAACCGTCGGCAGCCTGGTACTCCAAGCCGAAGCGCGCTGGCTGGTTGAAGTCGTACTGCACGGTGCCCATCTGCCAGGTGCGCCCGATGGCGTCCTTGGCCTGGACCGAGATCTTCGGGCCGTAGAATGCGGCTCCGCCCGGATCGGCAACCAGTTCGACGCCGGACTCGGTGGCGACGCGCTCGAGCACGGCGGTGGCTTCATCCCACTGCTCGTCCGAGCCGATGAACTTGTCCGATTCCGGGTCACGCGTGGACAGCTCCAGGTAGAAGTCATCCATGCCGAAGTCGCGCAAGAGCGAAAGCATGAAGTTCAGCAGGTGCTCGACTTCAGCAGGCGCTTGTTCCTTGGTGACGTAGGAGTGGCTGTCGTCCTGGGAGAAACCGCGCACACGGGTCAGGCCATGGACCACGCCGGACTTCTCGTAGCGGTAGACGTGGCCGAATTCGAACAGGCGCAGTGGCAGTTCACGGTAGCTGCGTCCGCGACCGCGGAAGATCAGGTTGTGCATCGGGCAGTTCATTGCCTTCAGGCGGTATTCCTGGCCCTGCTTGGTGATGTTGCCATCTTCATCGCGCTCTTCGTCGATGTGCAGCGCCGGGAACATGGTGTCAGCGTAGTAAGGCAGGTGGCCCGAGGTGTGGAACAGCCCATCCTTGGAGATGTGCGGGGTGCCCACGTACTGGAAGCCTTCTTCGACGTGGCGGTCGCGTACGTAGTCTTCCATCTCGCGCTTGATGATGCCGCCCTTGGGGTGGAACACCGGCAGACCCGAGCCCAGCTCATCGGGGAAGGAGAACAGGTCCAGTTCGGCACCGAGCTTGCGGTGGTCGCGGCGCTCGGCTTCGGCCAGGCGCTCCTGGTAGGCCTTCAGGTCATCCTTGGTTGGCCATGCGGTGCCGTAGATGCGCTGCAGTTGCTTGTTCTTCTCGCTGCCCAGCCAGTAGGCGGCGGCCGAGCGAGTCAGCGCGTAGGCGTTCTTGATCAGCTTGGTGTTCGGCAGGTGCGGGCCGCGGCACAGGTCCTTCCAGACGGTGTCGCCGGACTTGCGGTCCACGTTGTCGTAGATGGTGGTTTCGCCAGCGGCAACCTCAACGGTGACGCCTTCGCCGGAAGTGTCAGCGGAGTCGGCCTTGGCCAGCAGCTCGCACTTGTATGGCTCGTTGGCCATTTCAGCCTTGGCTTCCTCCGGGGAAACTTCGCGGCGAACAAAGAGCTGGTTCTGGTTGATGATCTTCTGCATCATCTTTTCCAGCTGCTTCAAGTCTTCTGGAGTGAACGGGTCCTCGACATCGAAGTCGAAGTAGAAACCATCGGTGATGTATGGACCGATTCCCAGCTTGGAGTCCGGGCGCAGCTGCTGCACAGCCTGGGCCATCACGTGGGCGGTCGAGTGGCGCAGCACCTCCAATCCTTCTGGATCGTTGATGGTTACGCGGGTGACAGTGGTTCCGGCTTCCAGTTCGCGGGCCAGGTCGCGCAATACGCCATCGACGTGCATAACAACCACGTCTTTATCATTGGCGAAATACTGCAGACCGGTCGTTCCCGCGTCCACCTGTACCTGCTCGCCGTCAAGGGTGAGAGTCAGCTGCTCGCTCATGAGATCGGGTTCTACCTTTCAATCTGTGATGGCTTCATAGCTTGTGGCATACCTTGGCCACAGCCAGCCAAAATCCAGTTTAGTTCAGGACCCCACCTCAGCGCGCGTTCACATCGGGTTTTACAACGGTTGATCATTGCCATGTGACTCGTTCAACAGCGATTCCGCATTGAGCAAGGTCATCACATGCCAGACTTCGCGCTGCTCGGCTGGCTGGGAGCTCGCGACCTCGCCGTTCTTTAAGTCCTCGCGAAATGCAGGGATGACTTTTTCCAGCCGGCGGACCAGCTCGTTCATTTCATCTGGAGTAAGCATCAGGTCACTGGTCATCAACCGGGCTTTGGCGTTGCCGTCTTCCTCGCCGGAATAATGCCGCCCTCCGTGGAGCATCGCCGCTTGCAATCGCCGCTGCTCGTCATGCACGACCTGCCCCAAGTAGGCGTCCATGGCCAGGCCCGCGGGATCGTCTTCCCGCTCCCCGACCTCGCCGGTGGTGAACCCGTCGGCCGCGGGCTTCCATACGCGGTCGCGCTTATCCCGGGCCAGTTCAGGACCTTCGGTGATCATCTCGGCCTTGGCCAGCTCGCGCAGATGGAAACTGACCTTGTTCGCCGGCACTTCCAGAACTTCAGCCAAGTCTGCCGCACGAGCCGAACCCATAGCCGAAAGCGTGTTGAGGATCTGCCTGCGCAGCGGGTTGGCAATCGCTTTAAGCATCGGCGTAGTGAATGTGACTAGCGACTCTTTGTTGCTCATGTGCACAGCATAACAATCCCCCCAATTTAAATTGCGCAAATTCTATTGCGCAACTTTACTTGCGGGCTTACAGTGGGTTCCATGACCACTACCCAACCCGCCGGTTCCCCCGGGCCTGAGGCGGCCGAAGCATCCTCGCTTCCGCCGCTGCGCGCCCAGCGCAACTACCGAATCTGGTGGCTGGCCGACACCTCAGCCTTGCTGGCCGGCGGCATCTACGGATTCATCCTTCCGTTGATCTTGCTGGCTACAACCCAATCCCCGGTCTGGGCCGGAGCACTGGCGGCCTTGGGCGTAGCAGCCAGAGCCAGCCTCACCTTGGCAGGCGGCGCCATGGCAGACCGCAGTGACCGCGCCCGCATGATGCTGATCAATGGAGTGTGCGCAGCGGCAATGACTGGGGCTCTTGCCTTGGGCATCAGCACCCACTCACTTTCCGCAACTGCCCTTTGCATCGCGCATATCCTCATGGAACTGCGCGGCGGGTACTTCGGGTCGACAACGAATGCCGCCCTGAAGGATCTCGTCCACCCCAAGCAATTGGGCCGCGCATTGGCTGCCAACCAGGGCCGCGACTCGGTATTGATGCTCGGAGCGTCTCCGCTGGGCGGTTTACTTCTTGGCCTTGGTGGAGGAATCGCGCTTCTGGCAGTGGGCGTCTTGAACTTGCTGGCGGGTCTTGCCGGCTTCACCCTTCGCCGTCCGCTGCGAGCAGCCGCCGAAGAAACTCGCAAGCGCCGCGAGGATCCCGGAAGCACTGGGGAGACAGTAGCCCATGGCATCGTTGCCGGCATGCGCTGGTGCTTTGCACGCCCTCGATTGCGCGCGATCTTACTGGTCATCATGGTCGTCAATATTGGCGTCAATGGCTTGATGACCGCTTTGATCTACGGCCTGCAGCAGCGCGGGGAAACCGCGTGGGTCATTGGCTTGGCATCGACATTCATGGGCGTTGGCATGCTGATCGGATCAGTTGCAGCAACCGCTGCCATCGACAAGTTCCGTACCGGCTTGCTGGCTTGCGTCTGCCTCACCATATTGGGAATTGCCATGCTGCTCATCGGCTTCAACACCAACCTGCTCTGGATGGGCATCATGCTTCTGGTGAGTTTCCTCAGCGTTCCAGCTCTCAATGCAGCGATTGGCGGCTATTTCATGGCCGCCATTCCTCCAGAAATGGCTGGTCGAGCCAACTCCTTGATCATGTTCATGGCGCTAGCTGCCGGCCCCTTGGCTCCGTTGGCAGCGGGCGTTGGGCTGGAATGGCTGGGCATGGGACCAACCCTCATTTTCTTCGGAGCTTTCGTGATGCTCAGCGCACTAGTTGCTTGGCTGTCTCCTCGGATTCGGAATATTCCCCACCCGGAAAATTGGGTTCAGGAAGCCGCAATCGAAATGCCAGTTCCCGAGGATCCAGCTGGCAGCGACCCCGTCAGCAAATACGGCAAGGAGAAACTGAAGTGAATTCCATACCAGACCGGAATCAGCCAGTACCCCGCAAGCGTTCAAAGCGCCGCAGGGTTTTCAGCAGCGAGGCACGCTACGCCTACGGAAGCTTTGCGGCAGCTAACGGGGTTCAGCAGTCCTTGGACGCCAAGGACGCCATTCAGCGCAATGAGCAGTGGATCTACCTGTGACCCTGAAAAGGACCTCGGATAGCGGCCAACCCATGGCGTTCGCCTCCAAACGCTCCTACCCTTGAACCATGAACAAGTCGACACCACCGGTCATCAGCGCTATCACCCTCGGCGTGCGCGATGTCGGCGTTTCAACCAAGTTCTACACCGAGGGCCTGGGGTTCGATCTGGTTCAGCCTGCTCACCCGGAAATTGCTTTTGTCCGGGCCGGTTACGGCCTGATGCTGGCGTTGTGGGACATCGAGCAGATGCCCTCCGAATACGGCAACGTCGGCCACGGCGACATGGCTCCCCCACTCTCATTGGGCCACAACGTCCACACCGATGCAGAGGTGGATCAGCACTACCGGCGAGCGCTGGAGGCGGGAGCAGCTTCGATTTCGGAGCCAACGGTGCAGCCGTGGGGCGGTAAGAGCGCGTGCATTGCAGACCCTGATGGTTTCCGTTGGGACTTCGTGCATAACCCGTCATTTGTTATTGATGCCGATGGGCACATTTCCTCGGTTTAGTCACGCCCCGCGCTGGTCTAGCCCTTCGGCTTCCATGCGCCTTGCCAGTTCGCCGACACTCTCGCTCTTGCGCGCACCCTCACCGAGCTTTGGCCGATAGCTTGGTTGCGGGCGCGTGACCTCTTCGAGGTATCCGGCGGCTGGCAGGGTCTCTGGCTGATGCAGGTCCCAGGCGTTCAGCGCTTGGAGGGAAATGCCGCGCGGTCCGGTACGGCGCGTGACCCCGTGGATGAGCAGCATCCGTGTGGAGAAGAGCAAGGGTGCTGTGCGTTGCTGCGTATCGTCGAAGAAGGTTGCGTCAATGCAGCCGCTTCCGTCGTCTACAGAGATGAACACCACGCGTTTGCCTCCGCGCATCGGCGGGGTTTGCGTTGCCACGCGCACCCCGGCAACCAGAACTTCGGTTCCGTTGCGCAGGTGCAGCAGCTCGGCTGCCTGCGTAATGGGCAGGTGCGCCAGTCGTTGGCGGTACGAGGTGATCAGATGCTCGCTGGCGTCCACATGCATGAGGTCCAATTCGGTGCGTACTACTTCCGCGGGATCCAGTGCTTTGCCGGTCTGGTCGATATATTCGATCTGCCCCAGGTCCAGGGCGAGTTGCCCGGGCCCCGGGCGGTATTTAGCTGGCAGGGAGCTGTGCGCCATGGATTGCGTGTGGGCGATCGTATCGGCACGGGAGGTCCCGGCCAATAAGGAATCGAATACCCCCAGGGCGGCGAGGTTCTGGTAGGTGCGTCGCGAGAGGCCTGCACGGGCGCGGACATCGGCGAGGTGCTCATAGGGTTGGCCTGCGACCAGGCGTTCGACTTCGCGTTCGCTCATCTGGTGGATGTCGCGGAAAGCCAGCCGGATTCCATAGCGCCCAGGGCGCAGCGAGCTGGGTGCGCGGGGCACCACAGGAACCTTCGCTGGAGCAGATTCGAATATTCGTTCGACTCTGTAGTGCCCGGTGGAGCGGTTGATATCCAACGGGAGGATGGGAACGCCCATTCTCCGTGCTTCCGAGACCAGCAGCCGCTTGGGATACATGCCCGGGTCGTGCTCCCAGATGCCGGCAAGGAAAGCTTCGGGGTGGTGCGCCTTGAGCCAGGCTGAATGATAGGTGGGGACGGCAAAGGCCGCTCCATGCGCCTTGCAGAAGCCGAAGGAGCCGAAGCCGGCGAGCACTGCCCAGACCTTGTCGATGACTTCAGGGGTGAAGCCATTCTTCACCGCTTCGGTGCGCACATACTTCTCGACGGCTAGCTCCTTCTCGGGATTGCCCAGTAAGCGCCGGTAGACATCGGCCATGCCCAATCCGCATCCGGTGAGCACATCAAGCATGCGCAGCACCTGTTCGTGGAAGACGGTGACCCCGTGGGTTTCGGCGAGCGCGGGAATCAATTTGGCGTGCAGGTATTGGGCAGGGGCGAAGCCGTGGCGGTGCTCCAGGTAGGGCTTGACCATATTCGACTGCATGGGACCCGGGCGGAACAGGGAGATATCGATGATCAGGTCGTTGAATTCGCGGGGAGCGAGCTTGCCGATCAGTTCGCGTTGCCCCGGGGACTCGATCTGGAAGCAGCCCAGCGTATACGTGGAGCGGATCAATTCGAAAGTAGGTTCGTCATCCAGTGGCACCCTGGACAGGTCGATCGCTCCGGTAGCGGAGATATAGCTGTCGTCGGCGTGCCCTCCGGCGCGAGCGGCCGCTTGCTTATCCGGGTGCATGCGGGCGATTTCCTCGAGCGTGTAGGCGATGGCTGATTGCATGCGCACACCGAGCACGTCGAGCTTGATCAAACCCATCAGGTCCATGTCGTGCTTGTCGAACTGGCTCATCTGCAGTCCGATGCCCGAGGGCTGGACCGGGGTGCGGTCCAGCAGGCTCGCGTCGGAGAGGATCACTCCGCAGGGGTGCATGGAGATATGGCGAGGCAGCCGGTCGAGACGTTCGGTAGCATCGATGAGGATATCGAGCTGGGTGTCATCGGTAATGCGTTCTGCCAATGCGGCCAGCTCCGGCTTCTCGGTGAGCGCTTCGCGGAAAGAGGATGCGGAGAAGCGCCAGAGCTGCTTCGCGATCTCATCCACCTGTTCCTGCTCTACCCCGAGGGCGGCTCCTGCATCACGTACCGCGCCGCGCGCACGGTAGGCGTTCTGCATGCTCATCAGGCTGACGCGCTCTTCCCCGAAGCTGGAGAAGATCTCGCGGTAGATCTCGTGGCGGCGTGCGGATTCCACGTCAATGTCGATATCCGGCAGGGTGGTGCGGGTATCGGAGAGGAAGCGTTCGAACACCAGGTCGTGGGCCAGCGGGTTCACCTGGCTGATGCCCAGCAGGTAGTTCACCAGCGAGGAGGCGCCGGAGCCGCGGGCGGCCACGCGGATTCCCATGCTGGTGATCAGCTTGACGGTTTCGGCGACGGTCAGGAAATACCCGGCGAAGTCCAGCCGGTCGATCACCCCGAGTTCCAGAGCCAGCTGTCTTTCAATGAGGCTGGGCTTGGTGTGCGGCAAGAGCCCAGGCACCGCCGCATAGACTCGCTCGGTGAGTTCTTGCATGGCCGGACGGTGCAGGCCGATGACTTTCGCTTCGGGGATCACCGGCTTCTTCCATCCGAGGTCGGCTACCGGGTCTGCCGCTGCCCATTCGGCGAGCGCTTCAGTTTCCCGCAAAAGCTGTTGGGCCCAGCTTTTTTCGGTGGCTTGGCCGATCTCTTTGGCCAGCTGGCGCATCTCTTGCGGGGTTTTCAGCCACCCTTGGCCATTGGGTTGGCAGGAGTCCAGGTTCTTCAGGCTATGCAGGGCGCGCGCTGAGTCCAGGATGTCTGCGGTGACCGCCCCGTCGGGGTCTACGTAGCGTACGGCATTGGTGAGCACGGCTTTGATCCCCCGCTCTTGGGCGTACCGCAGCAAGCGGGCTGCTTCACCGAGGCTGTAGCGCGATCCGGGACTGGACAGGTGCGTGGTGATTTCTACTCGCAGCATCTTTCCCAGCTGCTTCTTCCAGCTGGCAAGCAGTGCCCGGGCTTGGGCATAGCTTGCCTTGAGGATTGCGCGGGCCACGTCTGATTCGCCGCCGAGCAGGATCATCAGGTTCCCTGCAGCACCCAGGTGTGCCAGTTGCTCAGTTCTCAGCCCCGGAACGCCGTGCGCAGTGCTATGCGCGAGGGTGATGGCTCGGCACAGCGCCGCATACCCCACGCCATTGCAGCGCCCACGGGCCAGCAGGACGATCCGCCCTTGGGTTTCTCCGTGGTTATCGAGCACGGCAAGGTTCACCCCGAGAATCGGTTGCAGCCCTTCTGCCATGCAGGCCGACACATGCTTGACCGTTCCATAGAGCCCGTCCCGGTCAGTCAGCGCGAGCATCTGGGCACCCTGCGCTTTGGCCGCTTGGGCCAGCTGCTTTGGGTGCGAGACTCCGTAATGGGCGCTATAGGAAGAACTGACGTTCAGGTGGGTGAAGCTCATGGAGGTCCTTCGAATATATGTTCCCCTGCAGGGGAATTAGGCGCTGCGGGCCAGCGACTCATGCACACGCACCAGGCGCCACCGTTCAGTTTGCGCATCAAAACTCACATCAACGCTGTGCACTTGCCGGGACCCGCGCACCGCGACCAGTTGCAGGCGCCACATCTCATAATCGGCAATCCCCGCACCGGCTCCGCGAGGAATCCGCAGGTTTTCATCCCACCATTTGCGGCGCTCGAACCAGCGCTGGGGTTCGGCCACCAAGCGATAGTCCTGCCCTTGCCAGCTCACGCGCAACGGCATTCCATTCGCTGCGCGGGCAACCTCGATCGACTCGGTGAACATCCCCACGTGTGCACTCCTTACTTAGTAGAACCATTCTATTCGAACACGTGTTCGAATGACAGTTACACTAGTCAGCGCGACCGACAGTTTGGGTTAGCCAAGGGCAGCGGATCTCAGCGCCGACGGGTCTGGTTGAATAAACCCTGCGAAAGGCCGCGCTGAGCGCAAAGGGTGAAAAATATCCGACATCACGGGCAATCCGAGACAGCGGTGCATCGCTGGCGAGCAGCGCATCATGAGCCAAGGCCAGACGCAATTTGGTGAGGTACCCCATGGGCGCCAGGCCCATGCACTCGCAGACAAGATCAGCGGGTGCATTGCCCCATGCACGCACCCGGTGGCGCAATCCCTGGACCAGGTGAACAGATACCTCCAGCGCCCCCATCACCGAGCTTGTTTTCCTCGGCTTGCTCTCCATCGCCCGGGGTTTGAGAGGGATGCAGCACTCCTGCCCCGTCACATTCATCCCCGGGGCAACCGGTGATCGACCTGCACAAATTGGCTCTGCGCGAAACTGCCTGCGTCATTGTGTCTCGAATGCTCGATTAGCACCTGAGACACCGATAGCATCGAGACAGCACTAGTCAATCGTTCCAGGAGCTAAATCCCATGTCCCATAAGGTCAAAGCCGTTATTTCCCGCGTCAAGGACGCTCCAGTAGAGGTCGTAGACATCATCGTTCCGGATCCAGGTCCCGGAGAAGTAGTTGTCGATGTGCTCACCACCGGTGTCTGCCACACCGACCTGCACTACAAGCTCGGCGGGATTGGCGACGAGTACCCGTACCTGCTGGGCCACGAGTCCACTGCAGTAGTCAGCCAGATCGGCGAGAACGTCACCAATGTCAAGGTCGGCGACCGCGTGATCCTGAATTGGCGTGCAGTATGCGGCCAGTGCCGCGCTTGCGCCAAGGGCGAGCCGAAGTACTGCTTCAACACTTTCAACGCCACCCAGAAGATGACCCTCGAGGACGGCACCGAGCTTTCGCCAGCGCTGGGCATCGGCTCCTTCGCCGAAAAAACCCTGGTCCACTCCGGCCAGTGCACCATCGTGGATGAAGAAGCCGATCCAGCCGCCGTCGGCCTGCTCGGTTGCGGCGTCATGGCCGGAATCGGGGCAGCGATCAACACCGGCGAGATCAAGCGCGGCGAGTCCGTCGCCGTGATCGGTTGCGGTGGCGTCGGCGCTGCTGCCATTGCTGGCGCGCAGCTGGCCGGCGCAACCACCATCATCGCGGTGGACGTGAACCCGGACAAGCTGGAAGGCGCCAAGAAGTTCGGTGCCACCCACACCGTGGATTCCTCCAAGGTCGACGCCGTGGAAGCCATCCAGGCACTCACCGGCGGCTTCGGCGCTGACGTCGTCATCGACGCGGTGGGCCGCCCCGAAACCTACAAGCAGGCCTTCTACGCCCGCGACCTTGCTGGCCGCGTCGTATTGGTAGGCGTGCCGACTCCGGAGATGAAGCTCGAGCTGCCGCTGCTCGATGTCTTCGGCCGCGGCGGCTCGCTGAAGAGCTCGTGGTACGGCGATTGCCTGCCAAGCCACGACTTCCCGATGCTTGTCGAGCAGTACAAGCTCGGCCGCCTGGATCTGGATGCCTTTGTCACCGAACGCATCACGATCGATGAAATCGAAGAGGCGTTCACCAAGATGCATGAAGGCACCGTGCTTCGTTCTGTGGTGGAGCTCTAATGGCCGCCCGCATCGAGAACGTCCTCACTTCCGGCACCTTCTCCCTGGATGGCGGCACGTGGGATGTCGATAACAACGTCTGGATCATCGGCGATGATTCCGAGGTGATGGTCATCGACCCAGCACATGATGTTGCCAAGATCCGCGAAGCCGTGGGCGACCGCGAGGTAATGGCCGTGCTGCTTACCCACGGGCACGATGACCACATCCGCGCTGCCGGCGAATTCGCCGACGCCGTGGATGCACCGCTGTTCTTGAACCCGGAAGACCGCATGCTCTGGGAAGCTGTCTACCCGGAACGCGACGTGGACGCAGAAATCAGCGAAGGCGATTCATTCACCATCGCCGGCACCACGCTGACCGCACTGCACACCCCAGGGCACTCGCCGGGTTCAACCTGCTTCTACGCAGAAGACCTCGGCGTACTGTTCAGCGGTGACACCCTGTTCAACGGTGGCCCAGGTGCTACCGGCCGCAGCTACTCCAGCTTCGAAACGATCATCGAATCGATCCGCACCAAGCTGCTGGCCCTGCCAGCTGAAACCGTGGTCAATACCGGTCACGGCGATGCCACCTCCATCGGTGCCGAAGCACCGAACCTGGATGAATGGATCAAGCGCGGTCACTAAGCACCACGCATCGAGCGGCAGCAGGCCATTTTGGCCGGCTGCCGCTCTTGATTTAACCTAAGATTTGATGCGTAAAACCTCTGGTGATGGCAAGATTAAATACATGCCTTCAGATAAAAGCCGCAAGTCTACCCCTGCATTGTTCCTAGGTGCTGCAGTATTCATCCTCGTCGGCATCGCCGTGCTGTGGTGGGACCACCAGCAAGAAGAAGTTTTCTACGCTGGATCCTATGTACCGCTGGTCGAAGACTCTGAAATCTACTTTGGCCCGGGTCCCACCGAAATTTTCGGTTGGGTGCTGGCTTTGCTCGGCGTTGGCGCGCTTGGGGTTGCCGGCGGCTCATCGCTTCGCCAGCTCGCTCGGTTCAAGGTCTGGTTCCTGATCGCCGGGCTGCTGTTGGCAGCAGGTGGCATCGGAGCACTGGTATGGGACTACAACCAGGTTCGAACCTTCGGCTGGTTCGCCTATGCACCGCTGAGCGAAACAGAATTCGCTCCTGTCAGCGCAGCCCACGTCATAGGCAAGCTGGGGCTTGTGGCAGGAACCCTGCTGGCCAGCAGCTATCTGGGGTTCCGGCACGGTTCCAAGCCCAGCGGCTCAGCCATCCGCGGCTAAAACAGCGAGTTGCTGTGCGCCTCAATCAGCTCCGGCGAATTATTGCGCACATTGCCAACAGCGGTATCGACCTCATGCATGGTCCAATCCGAAGCCACATCAAAAGCTTCTGCGCGAATCTGCTCGATCAGCCCTTCACCATCCTCCTCGGCAGGATTCATCCATCGGCCCATCATTTCTTTGCCCAACGGAATGGGCAGGCGATCATGCAGGCCCGCAAGTTCGCCGAGCACCCCGGGCTCCTCGGCCGAAGGTGAATCCATAGTCATGATCGAGGTGGAAAGAATCCAGGATCCGTCCTCGTCCTTCCACCATTCATAGAGGCCGGCGAAGAAGATCAACTTTTCATCCTCGCGGTGCACGTAGAAAGGACGCTTCTTGCTGCCTTCCTTTTTCCATTCGTAGTAGCCTTCCACCGGGACGACGGCACGGCGCTTCTTCACCGCCGAACGGAAGGTCGGCTTGGTGCTGGCTGTCTCGCTGCGTGCATTGAAGGCACGCACCCCGACCGAGAGCTCCTTGGCCCATCCTGGCACCAGTCCCCACCGGGCTACATGGATCTGGCGGTGCAGCTCATCGTCGATCAGCCGCTCGAGCACAACCGGCACGTCGGTAGTCGGAGCAACGTTCCAGGACTGGCGCAGTTCCAGATTGGCGTCCGCTTCCGCCTCGGCCTCTGCCACCAGATCGCCGATGGCTTTGGCCATCACATATCGTCCGCACATCGCCTACCCCTTAGAACCGGCATCAAGGAAAATCTGCTCCCCAGTCTAGCGAGCGGGGCCAAAGAATTCAGCGAACTTTTTCTACCGGTCCGGGAACAAAGTAAACATAACTGCCGTTACACCAAGTATGAGCAACGAATTGAACCTTGACCAGTACGTTCCCGCTGCAGGCGGAGTCACCATGTTCACCACCAGCTGGTGCGGCTACTGCCGCAACCTCAAGCGCCTGATGGACCAGAAGGGTGTCGCATACACCGAGGTGAATATCGAAGAAGTTGAAGGCACCGCAGAGATCGTCGAGGCGTTCAACAACGGCAACCAAACCGTGCCAACCCTGATCTTCCCGGACGGCACCGCAGCCACCAACCCGCGCATTGACGAGGTTGTTGAGCGCGTCGGCGCCTAGATCCAGTCGCGAACCAAGAATCGGCACCCGCCTCGGGTGCCGGTTCTTACTTTTAAGCTGCGCTAGATGCCTTGCAGCGTGGCGTGCTCGCGATACTCCTCGAGCAACGCGGAAATAAATGCTTCGGTGGTGACACCGGCGAGCAGATCATTAGCCGCGCCTACCGTCGTGGGATCCATTGGAACTCCCATAGCTTGGTAGACCCCATCGAGGACCTGTCGCAATGACGCGGAATCCTCGACAACAAAGACCGAAGAGAATAGCCACGCCCCGGAAACCACGCGCTGAGCTGTGCCGACCAGCTTCACTGGATAGTTGCGCGGCGATTTCCCGTCAGGGAGGCCATGTACCGAATAATCCCCCGGGCAATACTCCCCCGGGATTGGCCCGACTTGCGCATTCACGCCAAGGCGCTGGAAAGCGTTTGCATACACCTGCGCGAAGGCCTCGAAGCGATTCTGCTGGCGCATCACCGCTTCGGCTTCGGGCTCAATATGATCAACGATCAAGGTACCCCGGTGATACGCTGCGGCCCGGCCTCCGGCCTTGCGCACCAATGGAGCAAAGCCTTGCTGCTGCGCTACGTCACGAGCTGCCTCATAACCGCCTAGCCGCACATCGCGCTGGCCGAAAGCCAGGGTCGGGTCCGGTCGATAGAGCCGTAGCAGCGCGCCGCTTTCGCCTGATTGGACGTTGCGCAGCAGTTGCACTCCACGTTCTAGGTCGGCAGCCGGGTCTCCGCTAGGATTTTCGATTTCCACGGATAACGGCGCATCTGACTGGGGGTTCCACAAACTCATAAAACCGAGTCTAATTCAGCAATTCGCTTCAGGCGGAGCAGATGTCACAGCATCCGATTGCCGATGCCCGGCATTTCTGGGCCATAATAAAAGGCGTGCCAAATTCTTCAACCCCTGTCATCCTGATCGGCGGACCGTCCGGATCCGGCAAGTCCTATCTCGCGTCGAAATTCGGCCAGCCCCATCTGCCGCTGGACGAGTTCTACCGCCAGATCAGTGAAGACGGGAATCCCGTTGATTTCCCCCGTACCGGCTACGGCGAAATCGACTGGGACGATTCGGCTACCTGGAATCAGGAAGCGGCACTGCAGGCTATAGATGATTTGCTTCTGCGCGGTACCACGCTGGTCCCCAACTACTCGATCACGACGTCGAGCTACAACGGGCATCGTGAAATCGCTTGCGCGGGCGGACCGATCGTCGCCGAAGGCATTTTCCTCTACGAAATCCTTGAGCCGCTGCGCGCCAAGGGCATTAACGTCCAAGCCTATTACGTCGATGAACCGGCATTGGTGACCGCTCTTCGACGGTTCGTGCGCGATGTCGCACAGCGCCGGAAACCGGTCTTATTCTTGGTCAAGCGCGGCTACGCACTTTTCCAGGCCCACGGTGCAGACCGGGAAAAGTACCGCCAGCGTCAGTTCACGCTGAAGTCCAAGCCAGAGCTCAAGAAGCTACTGGCCAAGCTTTCAGCCGGCGCATCGAGCTAGCGCGAACGGACCGTCAGGATCTGTTCGGCACGGCCGAAAGGGCCTGTTTCATCGTGCAATACCGTTGAGGTCAGGCCGATGCCGTCTGTGCCGAAGCTCTGCTGGACATCCAGGCCCAGCCACTTGCCTTCCGGCTTGCGGTACATGTGGATCTGCAGATCCACGTTCGGGTAGATCCATGTTCCTTCACCCGGATCCACCCGTGGCACCACACCATTTGCCGTGTCGATCATTCCCACCAAGCTGGACATCGCAGTGGCGTCTCCTGTGTCAACCAGGGCATAAGGAGTACGCAGCCACGCAAAACCTCGACCCGGGCGCAGCTCGTCATTGGCGCGCATTTCGATGGATTTGATGTAGCCGCCAGGCCACTGTTCACTGATATCTCGAACCGCGCAGGTGTCTGGGCCCGGAATCGCCTTGTCTTCAGTCCCTGCGACAGTACTGGTGTCACCGGTAATCACTCGCCACGCGCGCGCCACGATGCTGGTGCGTCCCTTGGCTGTCATCTCGGCCTCGATCAATTCGATGGTGCGACCGGGACGGACCATTCGCGTTGTGATCTCAAATTCTCCGGCATGAATGAGGCCATGGATCTCATAGCTGATCCGTGCGATGCGCATATCTTCACGAGGCTGGAAATTTTCCAAGGCGTAAGCCAAGATTCCAGAGGCAGGACCCATGTGCTGCTCATGCGGATTCCACGCACCTTGGGAATGCCACGACGAGCGATAGCGGCCTTCACCGAGTGCTTCGAAATAGAAATTGCCATCAGCTAGTACCTGTTCAAGCTCCTCGTTGAGCTGGTGCGTCATCGTTGCCCTCCTGGCATCGCAGTGTTCAATACTCTGCCCTCAGGTTATCCAAGAGTAATTGAAATCACTAAACTAGCTGGCTGTGTCGTGCTCATGGGCCCGTTGGCCGGCATGATCCATGATTCCGAGCACCTCAGCAACGCCATTGACCGCCCACATGGCATGAGGAGTCATTGTGTCGAACTGCGCAGATTGCCCCGCCTTCACGTGATAGGTGCGATCTCCTAGCTTTAGCTGGATTTCGCCGAGGAGCACCGTGAACCATTCCTTGCCCGGATGAATACGCAGCTCTGTGGGAGCAGGTGCCTGCGAAGGATCGAAACGCATTTTCGAAACATTCACCCCATTAACAGCATCATCGGTGGACAGCTTCCACATTGTTATCCCCGGCATCGAAATCGGCTCCGGGCGGATAATAATCTCGGCTTCCGAAGTTGACACGAGCTCGTCCAAGCTAGTGTTCAGTGCCTTGGCAATCGGAACCAGCTGGTCAAGGGCAATACGCCGGCTTCCTGTTTCAATTCTGCTGAGCGTGGAAACACTCAGGGAAGCTTTGCCCGCCAACGATTCCAAAGACCATCCAAGGTTCTGCCGCAGCGTTCTAATGCGCTGCCTGATAACTTGATCAACTTCGAATTCTTGCGTCATGCGCAAAACGGTACACCTTGCAGCGCAAAACGTCGATACCGTAGACGCAACATCACATACAACAAGGAGAGGGACATGGAGCATTTCGAAGCGATCATTATTGGCGGCGGCAGTGCTGGACTCGCGGCCGCAATTGCGTTGGGCCGCTCGCGGCGCACGGTCTTGATTATCGATGAGGGCAACCCGCGAAACGCGGCAGCGCGGCATGCGCACAACATCCTGGGACACGAAGGCATCAATCCGCTGGATCTCTTGTCCCGCGGGCGACAGGAGGCCATTAGCTATGGTGTGCAAATTATCGAAGGGGCGGTGGACAACCTCACCGGATCCCTGGATGCCGGATTCAGCGTCTCAACAGCCGGTCAATCTTTTACTGCAGAGCGCATCGTGCTGGCGACGGGCCTGGTCGATGATTTGCCTGCGATCCCAGGACTGGCTCGCGCATGGGGCGATACCGCGATCCACTGCGCATACTGCCATGGCTGGGAAGTTCGCGACCAGGAGATCTTGGTTCTTGGAATCGGCCCCATGAGCACCCACCAAGCAATGATGTTCAGCCAACTGAGCCCGAAAATCACCTTCGTCAACCACACCCCGGAAGCATTGAACGACGAAAATCGCGCGACACTAGCAGCACTGCGAATACCGGTAGTTGAGCAATCAGTGCAAGCGATCGATTTCGATGCTGGGGGAAATCTCGATTCGGTGAAACTTGAAGATGGCCGGAAGATCAGCGCGCAAGCTCTGGTAATTGCAAGCCAGATGAACGCGCAGGCCTCGCTCTATCTGTCGCTCGGCGGGCAGCTTGCCGAGCATCCGCTTGGCACCTTCATCCACGTCAATGAAATGGGTGCCACCGCCCTGCCAGGGGTTTATGCGGCAGGAAACGTCAGCAACCTGGGTGCGATGGTCATGGCAGCAGCTGCATCTGGGACGATCGCTGGAGCAGCCATTAATGCAGACCTGCTGGGCAATCAGCTGGCTAAGGTCCAGGCGCAAGCGAAGCTGTAGTCGCTGGCTCTACCCCTGGAGCTCCGGCTCAAAGGGGGTAGAGCCACGGCCGCCAGGTGAGTACGAAAATAGCGCGCATCAATTTTCCAGAAAAATTAATTTTTCACTAACTTACTAGTCAACAGGCAGATGACGCATGCCAATGGGACGATTTGCATCGCCAAAACGCCCAAGTATCACGCGTCACGCCCCACAGACCAGCGATCAATGGTACGCTTTATTTGTTACCTCAACGGTTGCAGGTGTGAGTCCCCGCCAGCAATTGTTAGCAGTAGGATTTGTAGCACAGCCAACAAATCGTCTGTGCTTTACAAATCGGTTCATCGATCCTTAGATTGAATGAACTCCTATCGAAACGAATTCTTCATCTTCTCTTCTTCACTGCAGATAAAACATCTCGACGACTCCGTACGTCACTTTTCTGTGGATTCCTTGTTCTACTCCGCTAGCGTGGGGTCATTACCCGTTAGCAGCCTGGATACCGACGATGTTTAAGCAAGTGCAGCGACCCCCGTTTTGGCCGATACCGGCAAAATCAGTATTCGATTCTCCGTATCGACGGCAGGCGAATCGTTCTCGGCAGCTCTGCGCGAGGTAACCCCTAAATTTTCCGATTCGGAACTTCGGATCGGCAACCAGGCCACATCGTGGCCAATCAATAAATAAGGATATAACACTATGGCCACTGGCACCGTGAAATGGTTCAACGCTGAAAAGGGCTTCGGCTTCATCGCTCCTTCGGATGGATCGGCTGACGTCTTCGCACACTACAGCGCAATCCAGAGCTTCGGTTTCCGTAGCCTCGAAGAGGGCCAGACCGTTGAGTACACCCTGGAAGCTGGTCCAAAGGGCCCACAGGCTACCAACATTCAGGCTCGCTAAGAGACTTTCTTCAAAGGTGTAGTTCCCCGCAAGGTCGGAACTGCACCTTTGTTGCTTTTAACCGGTTCCTAGCGGCAGGCTTCGATCGGAGGACGTTCGCGAAGAACCCCCACGCCAAGCAGTCGAGCCGGCAGTGTCGTTAGTTTCGGGAACAAGCGGAAAGCTGCAGCTGCCAGCACCGGTAACCGGAATTCGGCATTGGTCTGCATGACGCGGAATAGCCCCCGATGCATAATCCGCTGAACCATCTGGGTAGCAACAGTTGGAATGGTTCGGCGGCGCTGGACTGCAGCCACATCATGATCAGAGATCGTCCCTTCTCGAAGAGGCAGTGCCAGGATCCGTGCCGCAGCTACAGCATCCTGCACGGCTAGGTTGACGCCGATTCCCCCAACGGGGCTCATGGCATGAGCCGAATCCCCGATGCACAGCAAGCCTCGACGCCACCACCGTTTGGCACGGTTTAGCTTTACATCCAAAAGCTTCGCATCATCCAAGGCCAAGTTCTGGACGCCCTCCTCAAGCTCGGGGGCGGCCTCAATAATTGATTGCCGCCAAGGCTGAACACCTTCAGCGCGCAGCTGGGCATCGTGCCCCTTCGGCAAGAGCATGGCCGATTGCACGTACCCCTTGCGTGGAATCAGTACAAAAGAGCGATCCTTGGCGAACGCAGGGGTCAGCACGTTTTTTCGGTCCAATACGCTTGGAATCTTGAACCACCACACATCGATCGGTACAGAAAAATCTCGCATCTGGATTGCGGCTGCTTCTCTGACACGAGACCATCTGCCGTCTGCCGCGATGGTGAGCAAGGCCCGCATTTCACCGCTACCTGCCGAGTCTTCATATTTGACGCCAACTACGCGATCCCCCTCGGTAACCACGTCAGTTACCGAAGTGCTCATTTTCAGCTCGAAATTCGGTTCAGCATCACCTGCACGAGCCAACAGGTTGAGAAAGTCCCACTGCGGCGCCATGGCTATGAAAGGAAAAGGATGCTGCATTCGCGACAGGTCAAGAACGGTAGCTAGCGAACCGTCACTGGCGGGAATGCTTGCCTGCGTAACTTTGCTGAAATCGATCTTCTCGAATTCGCCCATCAGCCCGATTTCATCGAGCAACTGCAATGTCGAGGGGTGGATGGTGTCTCCACGAAAATCCCTGAGGAAATCGCCGTGCTTTTCAAAAACCGTTACTGGCACACCGCTGCGAGCAAGCAGTAATCCGGCCACCATTCCGGCCGGCCCTCCCCCAACGATGATGCATCGCGTTCCGTCTGCCATGAGCATGCTTCCCTCCGCATGAAGTGCCTGCTTCCACCTTGGCACTCTTGGCTAATCGTGAACAGCATCCGAGCTATTCGGCTTCAAATTCACAGCGATCATGAGCATCGCGAAGACCAACAGCACCACGGCCAGCCCTTGGAACCCGACAGCTCCCAGGATTGGCCCAGCACTGAGACCGCCGAGCACGCCAGCAAGATTCATGCAGAGATCGGAAGTGCCTTGCAGCTGAGGACGCTCCGCGATTCCGACCGCCCCAGTAATCATCGTTGCTCCGGCAACGGTAGCCGCCGACCAGCCGAGTCCCAAGCTCAGCAAGGCAAAGGTTGTCACGGTGTGGTTCCCGGGATTGCTCCACACAAGGATACTTGCGGTAATCAGCAATGCCTGTCCTGCAAAGATGATCGTTCGCGGACCTGCCTTATCCGTGAGCCAGCCAAATACTGGCGACAGCGCGTACATCCCGGCGACATGAATAGAAATCGTGATGCCGATTAGCGTTAAGCTTGCCCCTTGATGCTGCATATGAATGGGGGTCATCGACATCATGGACACCATGTAGAGATGCGTGAAAGCCACTGTGAGCACCGCACGTCGGGCTGCGGGAGTGTTTTTTAAGATGTTCCGGCCTCGGCGACGAAGCTGCGCACTTTGCGCGTGGGCAGCTGCCCGATGCTGTGCAACCTGCAAAGGATCGGGACGTAAGCCCAACCAGTAAACAAGAACGCCAATCAATTGCGCGCACATGGCAATGAGAAAGCCTCCGGTAAACGGTGGAAGGCTGATAATCCGTGCGAGTTCTTCGCCAGGCTCGAACAAGTTAGGGCCAATGACCGCACCGACCGTTGTCGACCACACGACGACGGAAAGATCCCGGCCCCGAGTGGCCTTGGTGGACAAGTCCGTAGCAGCGAACCGAGATTGGAGGTTCATTGCCGAGCCGGTTCCCAGAACCAGCATTCCGAGCAGCAGCAACGGCCAGTATTTAAGAAATGCTGCGGCAATGATGATGACGACGCCGCTGGCCGCCAGCAAGGCACCTGTTGATAGCGAGATGCGCCGGCCGAATTTCTGAGCGAGCATCGCCAGCGGAAGTGCCATGACGGCAGCGCCT
The DNA here is from genome assembly GCF_050701915.1 of Glutamicibacter sp. NCBI lineage: Bacteria > Bacillati > Actinomycetota > Actinomycetes > Micrococcales > Micrococcaceae > Glutamicibacter > Glutamicibacter sp. The sequence continues at coordinate 50,097 of NZ_JBOGEG010000001.1, forward strand.
AAGGTATTCATGGTTGCTGCCATGCCAGCCAGTTCATCGAGTCCGGAAATGTCTACAATCAGCAGTGATCCCAAAGTCAGGGTCGCACCACTGCCCAGGCCGCCAAGAATCTGCCCTGCGGCGAGGACAGAAATCGACTTGCGTCGAATCCGCTGAATCTGCTGGTCATCCAATGAACTTTGTTCATTCGAAGTGGACTCGATCTGCACATTGACTCCCACGCTTTTATAGCTACTCGTACTGTCCAAGTATCTACTAATTATCGCTGTGCGTTGAGTCTGGCGCTGCTCATGGCAATGGCCCCACCGAGGTGGAGCCATTGCCAGAAAAGCTAGGTTCTAGAAATCCCAGTCTTCGTCTTCGGTATTCACTGCCTTGCCGATGACATATGAGGAACCGGAACCGGAGAAGAAGTCGTGGTTCTCATCAGCGTTCGGGCTCAATGCAGCCAAGATAGCTGGCGATACGTCGGTCACGGTGGATGGGAACATGGCCTCGTAGCCCAGGTTCATCAGGGCCTTGTTGGCGTTGTAATGCAAGAACTTCTTAACGTCCTCGGACAGGCCTACCGGATCGTAGAGATCATGGGTGTACTGGACTTCGTTTTCGTACAGTTCGTACATCAGCTCGAAGGTGTAGTCCTTCAGCTCCTGCTTGCGCTCTTCGCTGGCGCCTTCCAGACCCTTCTGGAACTTGTAGCCAATGTAGTAGCCGTGAACAGCTTCGTCACGGATGATCAGGCGGATCAAGTCAGCGGTGTTGGTCAGCTTGGCGTGCGAGGACCAGTGCATTGGCAGGTAGAAGCCCGAGTAGAACAGGAACGATTCGAGCAGGGTCGAAGCGATCTTGCGCTTGAGCGGATCTTCGCCGTGGTAGTAGCTCTCAATGATCTGAGCCTTCTTCTGCAGGTTCACGTTCTCGGTGGACCAGCGGAATGCTTCATCGATTTCCTTGGTCGAGGCCAGGGTCGAGAAGATCGAGGAGTAGCTCTTGGCGTGCACCGATTCCATGAAGGCGATGTTGGTGTACACGGCTTCCTCATGCGGGGTGAGCGCGTCCGGGATCAGCGAGACGGCGCCTACGGTACCCTGCAAGGTGTCCAGCAAGGTCAGGCCAGTGAAGACGCGCATGGTCAGCAGCTTTTCGTCTTCGGTAAGGGTGGCCCACGACTGGATGTCGTTGGACAGTGGCACCTTCTCCGGAAGCCAGAAGTTATTGACGAGGCGGTTCCAGACCTCCACGTCCTTCTCGTCCTGGATACGGTTCCAGTTGATTGCTTCAACCTTGTTGGTCAGCTGAATCTTCTCGGTCATTGCCCCTCATCGAAAAGCTAAATCGTGTTAAGAACTTTGCTTACAACTCTACCGTTCTTTCGAACGGCGCCGGTGCAGCAAGCCCCCAAGTTGTTGTCAGATCGGTGACACGATCTGAGGTCGTTTTGATATGCAACAGCTGCCGTAGGGCGGAACCGTGCGGCAGCTGTTGCGTGATGCCATTGGCCTGCAAGCCGGTCAATGGCTCAAGGCCTTACAGTGCGCAGGAAACGCAACCTTCAACCTCGGTGCCTTCCAGCGCGAGCTGGCGCAGGCGGATGTAGTACAGGCTCTTGATGCCCTTGCGCCATGCGTAGATCTGGGCCTTGTTGATGTCACGAGTAGTGACGGTGTCCTTGAAGAACAAGGTCAGCGACAAGCCCTGGTCAACGTGCTGGGTTGCAGCAGCGTAGGTGTCAATGATCTTCTCGTAGCCGATTTCGTAAGCGTCTTCGTAGAAGTCGATGTTCTCGTTGTTCATGTAAGGAGCCGGGTAGTAAACGCGACCGATCTTACCTTCCTTGCGGATCTCGATCTTCGCTGCGACCGGGTGGATCGAGGAAGTCGAGTTGTTGATGTACGAGATCGAACCGGTAGGTGGAACTGCCTGCAGGTTCTGGTTGTAGATGCCGTGCTCCATGACCGAAGCCTTCAGCGCCGTCCAGTCTTCCTGGGTAGGAATCTGCATGCCCTCGAACAGTTCGCGGACGCGCTCGGTAGCGGGAACCCATTCCTGCTCGGTGTATTTGTCGAAGAATTCACCGGAGGCGTACTTCGAGTTCTCGAAGTTATCGAAGGTCTCACCGCGCTCCATAGCGATCTTGTTCGATGCAGTCAGTGCATGGAACAGGATCGTGTAGAAGTAGATGTTGGTGAAGTCGATGCCTTCTTCGGAGCCGTAGTAGATGTGCTCACGAGCAAGGAAGCCGTGCAGGTTCATCTGGCCCAGGCCGATGGCGTGCGACTTGCTGTTGCCATCAGCAATCGAAGGAACCGAAGCGATGTACGACATGTCCGAAACGGCGCTCAGTGCACGGATGGCGATGTCTACCGAGGTAGCCAGATCCTTGCCGTCCATGGCCTTGGCGATGTTCATCGAACCGAGGTTGCAGGAGATGTCCTTGCCTACGGTCTTGTAGCTCAAGTCATCAGCGAACTCCGAAGCCGAAGAAACCTGGAGGATTTCCGAGCACAGGTTCGACATGGTGATGCGGCCGGCAATTGGGTTTGCCTTGTTCACGGTGTCTTCGAACATGATGTACGGGTAACCGGACTCGAACTGGATCTCGGCCAGAGTCTGGAAGAATTCGCGGGCGCTGATCTTCGTCTTCTTGATCCGCGCGTCGTCGACCATCTCGTAATACTTCTCGGTGACGGAGACCTCGCTGAACGGTACGCCATAGACGCGCTCAACGTCGTACGGGCTGAACAGGTACATGTCTTCGTTCTTGCGAGCCAGCTCGAAGGTGACATCCGGAATAACAACACCCAGGGACAGGGTCTTGATACGGATCTTCTCATCAGCGTTTTCGCGCTTGGTATCCAAGAAGCGGTAGATGTCCGGGTGGTGTGCGTTCAGGTAAACGGCACCGGCGCCCTGACGCGCACCGAGCTGGTTTGCGTAGGAGAAGGAATCTTCAAGAAGCTTCATCACCGGGATGACACCGGAAGACTGGTTCTCGATCTGCTTGATCGGGGCACCGTGCTCACGCAGGTTGGTCAGCGACAGGGCCACACCGCCGCCGCGCTTGGACAGCTGCAGCGAAGAGTTGACAGCGCGAGCAATCGACTCCATGTTGTCTTCGATGCGCAGCAGGAAGCAGGAGACGAGTTCGCCACGCTGCGCCTTGCCGGCATTCAGGAAGGTCGGGGTTGCAGGCTGGAAGCGGCCTTCGATGATCTCGTCGACCAGGTGCATGGCCAGCTTCTCGTCGCCACGTGCCAGGTGCAGGGCAACCATGCAGACGCGATCTTCATAGCGTTCCAGGTAGCGCTTGCCGTCGAAGGTCTTCAGGGTGTACGACGTGTAGAACTTGAAGGCACCCAAGAAGGTTTCGAAGCGGAACTTCTTGCCGAAGGCGTGCTTGAACAGATCCCGGATGAAGTTCATCGAGTACTGGTCGAGGGTTTCGCGCTCGTAGTACTCGTGCTTGACCAAGTATTCAAGCTTCTCATCGAGATCATGGAAGAACACGGTGTTGTTGTTCACATGATCCAAGAAGTACTGGCGAGCCGCGTAGCGGTCCACCTCAAACTGAATCTTTCCATCTGGACCATAAAGGTTCAGCATGGCATTCAGGTCGTTGTAGCTCAAGCCCTGGAACTGGGCTGGAAGCTCCTTGGAGCTCTTCATCGTTGCTGCCGGTTCTGCGACGCTGGTGTCCAAAAGGTTTCAAGCCCTTCTTTGACGTTGAGAACGTCTTCTGAGGTTCCCATAATTTCGAATGTATAAAGCACGGGTACGTTGCATTTCTCGGCAATGCGTTTTGCCGCAATGCAGTAGTACTCGCCGAAGTTTGTATTCCCCGCACCGATCACGCCGCGAAGATTCGCCCGGTTCACTTCATGCCGCAGGAACTTCATGATCTGCGGCATGATCGAGCGCTTGCCACGCTCTCCTCCATAAGTGGGTATGAGCAGCACGTATGGTGCGGTTGAGATCAGCTGCGGTTCGGTCGCATAGACCGGAATCCGCGCAGCGTCCATCTCGAGTTTCTCCACGAAACGCTTGGTGTTCTCCGAAACTGATGAGAAGTAAATCAGGTTCGAATCGGTGAATTCCAGCGGTTCCTGGGCCTCAGCATTTTGCCTGTCGGCAAGCGCTGTAGGTGACATTGCTTTTCGCCTCCACTACAAGCTAGCGGATGGAGTTCTGAATTAGTTGGCTGGAGCCAGCAGTTCGATCTTGTCTGGGCGGAAGCCCGACCAGTGATCGTCATCGGTGATTACGACAGGCGCCTGCATGTAGCCCAAGCCACGAACGTGCTCCAAGGCTGCCGCATCCTGAGAGATGTCTACCTTGTTGTACTCGACACCCTTCTTATCCAGCGCGCGGTAAGTAGCGTTGCACTGAACGCAGGAAGGCTTCGTGTAAACCGTGATGGCCATGTCCCTGATCCCCTTTGGAAAGTCTTTGTTTCGGCTAAGTTCCCGGATTTTCGGGAAATTCCTAGCCATCCTCTCGGATGCCTCGAAACCACTGTTTCGAGGTGCTTCTGGTGCGAGCCGCACCAACGGGTTCAATACTACATCTTGTGTTTGGCCGGTCAAGCGGCCACAACATGATGTATTACAAGTATGTCATTCATCCACCAAGACGTCCACAGGATCTGTGGATATTAACCCCCGTTTAAACCGCGATTTCTCGCGGACTCGAGTCCTTTGTCCACAGGTTGGCAGAAGTCCTTTGTGGGTTAAAAATTCTTCTTGTGAGATGTTCGTCGGCGTGTTCTGCACCCTTTATCTAGTTCTGGGTACACGGCGTGCACCACTACAGGTAGTGTCAGCCATTCCCCGGACAGTTTGGGTACCCCACGACCGATTGTGGAGAACATAGCTCAGGGGCAGCCGACGAATTATCAGCTGCCCCTGGTGGCGAAGCTTAGAAGCAACGCAGGCGCCCTTTAGGCGGGGTAGTTGCGAGCACCGAAGATTCCCTGGCCTACACGCACGACGGTGGCCCCCTCGGCGATGGCCAGCTCGTAGTCGCCGCTCATGCCCATGGATAGGTGCTGGAAGCTTTCAGGAGCATTCTGCTGCAATTGGTCACGGGTCTCGCGCAGCAACGCGAAGCTGCCACGGATGGATGCTTCGTCCTTGGTATTTGCGGCCATGGTCATCAAGCCCACCGGCTTCAACCGATCCAGCGGCGCCAAGCCGCCAAGCAAGCCCGCTGCCTCAGCAGCTTCGATTCCGGATTTGCTTTCCTCGCCGGAGGTATTGACCTGGATGAAGACCTCCAGTGTCCGATCTTCTGTCTCCAAACGGCGTTGCAAGGTCAGCGCCAGTTTCAGCGAGTCCAGGGCATGGAATTCATCAGCGAACTTCGCCACGAACTTCGCCTTGTTCGTTTGCAGCGGACCGATGATCGCATAACGCAGGTGCGGGAATTCCTCGCAGAAGTGCTCGTACTTGCCCTGGGCCTCTTGGACCTTGTTCTCCCCCAGCGTGTCCACACCGGCCGCAATGGCTAGGGCCAGGCGATCGGTGTCGATGGTTTTGGTCACCGGCAGCAGCCGAACCGAGCCAGCTTCTCGGCCCGCAGCGGTTGCCGCCGCGGCGATCTTCTGGTTGACCGTAGCCAGATTGCGGGTGAAATCCTCGATGGTGGCCGCGTGGGTAGCGGCAGGTTGCGAAGCCAAAGCGCCAACTTTCTTGATGTCACAAACGTGTTGCTGGTGCCAAGGGCACCAGCAACAAGCATAGGCATAAAAGGACTAGAACAATTGCCGCCAGTTGGTTTTCGCCAGGTCCAGCAGCTCATCGCCACGCCCGGAGAGCACGGTCCGTATGGCGTACAGCGCAAACCCCTTGGCCTGTTCCAACTTGATTTCCGGTGGCATCGACATCTCCTGGCGGTCGGTCACCACATCCAGCAGCGCAGGACCGTCGTGAGCCAGGAACTCCTGCACCGTAGCTTCAAGCGGCGCGGAATCATCCACCCGGTAGCCTTTGAGCCCCGAGGCGGTGGCCACGGCCCCGAAGTCGGGGTTCTGCAGATCGGTGGCGTAGGTGACGAATCCGGCGGCCTTCATTTCCAGTTCCACGAAATTCAGCGAGGAGTTGTTGAACACCACGATCTTGATCGGCAGCTTGTTCTGCGTAGCGGTCAGCAGCTCGCCGAGCATCATCGCCAATCCGCCATCCCCAGCGAAGGCGATGACCTGGCGCTGCCGGTCAATTGCTTGGGCGCCCAGGGCATGGCACAGCGCGTTGGCCATAGAACCGTGGTTGAAGGAGCCGAGCACCCGGCGCTTGCCGGTCATGGTCAGGTAACGGGCGGCCCAGATCACCGGGGAACCAACGTCTGCGGTGAAAATCGCATCTTCGTCGGCGTACTGGTCGATCAGCCGAGCCAGGTACTGCGGGTGGATTGCCGCCCCCGGCTTGGATGGCGTGGCAAGTTCGTCCAGCTTCGTGCGGGTCTTGCGGTAGTGCTCCACCGCAGTCTCCAGGTGCTTGCGGTGGGACTGCACCGGGAGCACCGCATCCAGTGCCGCGGCCGTGTCCTTCACGGTACCCACCAGAGGGATGTCCACCCGGGTGCGCTTGCCGATCTGCTCTCCGCGGATATCCACCTGGATGATCGTCGCATCCTGCGGGTAGAACTGCTGGTAGGGGAAGTCGGTGCCCAGCATCAGCAGCACCTCGCATTCAGCGATCGCCTTGGCGCCCGAAGCGAAACCCAGCAGGCCCGTCATGCCCACATCGAACGGGTTGCCGTACTCGATATGCTCCTTGCCGCGCATGGCGTGCACGATCGGCGCGCCGAGCTTCCCGGCCAGCGAGATGACCTCCTCATGGGCTCCGGCCACACCAGCACCTGCCAGGATGGTGACCTTGCGCGAGCCCGCGAGGACCTGGGCCGCACGCTCCAGCTCTTCTTCATTAGGCAGCACCCGCGGATTGGTCTTGGTGATTTTCTGGGTGGGCGTGCGTTCCATCTCGGCCAACGCGACATCGCCGGAGATCACCAGTACGGCCACACCGCGCTTCTCGATGGCCTCGCGCATCGCAATGCGCAGCATTCGCGGCAACTGCTTGGGGTCCGATACCTGTTCGGCGTAGACCGAGCAGCCACGGAAGACCTCCACCGGATGGGTCTCCTGGAAGTAGTTGGAGCCGATCTCCCCGGTAGGGATGTGCGCGGCAATGGCCAGAACCGGAACGCGCGAGCGGTTCGCGTCGTACAGCCCATTGATCAGGTGCAAGTTCCCCGGGCCGCACGAGCCGGCGCATACGGTCAGTTCCCCGGTGATTCCTGCTTCGGCCGCCGCGGCAAAGGCGGCAGCTTCCTCGTGGCGGTGGTGGACCCATTCGATCCGCCCGTTCTCCCGCAGGGAATCGGTCAAGCCGTTCAGGGAATCCCCCGGGATGCCGTAAATACGGCGCACTCCCTGGGTGTCGAGCTGTTCAATCAGGTGGTCGGCTACGGTAGGCAAAACATTCCTCCTGCACACAATTTTCCAGTGGGTCTGCTACTCACCCTACTGCGCCAAACCCCCTTGCGTCATGGGTTTTTGCCGCAACCGCAAGTTCTTCCAAGCACACCAGCAGGTGGCGTGCAGGACAGGTGAGCGCCGTTTGCCAACGCCTGTGATGCCTATCCGGCGAACCCAGGCCAATAGTGCGAATCCGGCAACGCCCGCGCACCGAAAATTCCTTGGCCCACTCTCACCACGGTGGCCCCTTCGGCGATGGCCAGCTCAAAGTCGCCGCTCATGCCCATGGACAGCTCTTCCACGCTGGCCAGATTCAACTGGCGCAGCTCATCGCGTACGGCGACCAGTCGCCGGAAGCAGTCGCGTACCGGTTCCTGTTCCGGGCTGAACACCGCCAAGGTCATCAATCCCTTCACCTGGAGCCGCTCAAACCCCCGCAGCTGCTTGAGGAATGCCGGCGCCTGCCCCGGTTCCACTCCGAACTTGGATTCCTCCCCAGAGGTGTTCACCTGGATAAAGACTTCAAGGGTGCGGTCCTCGATTTCCAGCCGGCGTTCCAGGGCTTGTGCCTGGCGCAAGTTATCCAGGGCTTGGAACTCATCGGCGAAGCGTGCCACGTACTTGGCCTTGTTGGTTTGCAGGTGCCCGATCACCGAATATTTCAGCTGCGGCAGATCCGCCAGCGCTTGGGATTTCTCCCATGCTTCTTGCACCTTGTTCTCCCCCAGCCAGCTAACCCCGGCGGCAATGGCCAGGCGCAGCCGCTGGACCGGGACGGTCTTGGTCACCGGCAGCAGCCGCACGCTGCCCGCGACCCGGCCCGCCTTGGCCTCCGCCGCGGCAATTCGCGCCCTGATGGAGGCCAGGTTCACCTCGAAATCGGCTTGGGTAGCTGCATGCTCGGCGGCTGGGTTATCGGACATCTTTCCTCCTTGGCAGGTGCCCTCATCCTAGGCGCGAACTCTGCGCGCCCGCACCCAGATGACGGCTCCTAGGTGCGATGCCCAGGGGCATTGCCGAGCAGGTCGAACGGAACAGGCCAATTGCCCAGTGGTTCCGGCCGTGGAAGTGGAGCCAACCCAATGGCGACGGGCGTCGCCGGGAGTGCCGGTCTTGTTCCATCCGATTTGCTGCCGGCCCTTGAAAGCGATGTCCGCTGCCGCCGGGCAGGATGCCGAACCGCAAGGCACCCACATGAATCAATGATCCGGGCCAGGCCGCTCGCATCGCCGCAAGGGCTGCCGAAGCCGATGTCGCCAAAGCAAGTTGATGTTCTTCTTGGCTTGCTTAGGCGTCGTTCCTGGGAACCGCTGCGGCGCAATGGGGAAATCCTGCATCCCGAGTTCGTCATCATCCCGGTAGCGGCCGGTCCTTTTCCGCTCGCGGGCAAAGCTTGCACAGCTTTGCGGCGATCCCGGCCCGCTAGCCGTAGCCGGCACTCGCGCACGCCGAGCGCCGGCGACTGCGAGCAGGCAGGAGCGCGTTCGGATGGGTCACCGGCTGGCATCCAGCGCGGTCTTCGCGAGCGTGCGCCAGGCCAGGAGCATAATAGCCAGAGCAATCGCTGTCAGCGCCGCGGCGACCCAGACCGGCGCGAGCAACCCCAACCCGGTCGCGAGCCCGAACGCACCAAGCAAAGGCCCCGCCGCGGCTCCGATGTTCAATGCCGCGGTGGCGTACGAACCGCCCATCGTCGGCGCGCCCGAGGCCGCGTACAGCACAAGCGTGATCAGGGTGCTCCCGACGCCGAACGACAAGAAGCCCTGGACGAGGAGCAAGGCGATAAGCGCAATGGGATGCGAGGCGGCCCAGGCCAATGCGATCCAGCCTGCCAGTAGCAGCGGCGCACCGGCTGCGAGCACGAGGCCCGGCCGCTGATCTGACAGCCGCCCTGCGGCCGTGACGCCAAGGAACGAACCGATGCCGAACATTACCAGGGCCAGAGGAACCCACCCTTCGGCCAGGCCGGCGGTCCCGGTCACCAGCGGCGCAAGGAAGGTGAACGCCGCAAAGGTTCCTGCGTTGACCAGCGCGCCCAGTGCCATGGCCAGGAAGAGCCGAGGAGCTGCCAATTGGCTCAGTTCGGCTCCGAGCCTTGGCGGGGACACACTCGCTGCGCCCTGGCCAGAATCCTTCGCGATGCCCCCGATAACGCCGCATACCGCGGGAATGCACAGGATGGCGATCGCCCAGAACGTGGATCGCCATCCCGAGGCCGTGCCGAGAAGGGCGCCGGCGGGGACGCCCGCGACGGTTGCTATCGTCGTGCCCGAGAGCAGGATCGATAGCGCGCGCCCCTTCTGGTTCGCTGGCGCCAGGGTGGTGGCCGCGCCGAGGGCTACGGCAAGGAAACCGGCGTTGGCCAGGGCGCTGAGCACCCGGGTAAGGAGCAGGACCGGGAACGCTGGCGCCAAAGCCGCGATGGCGTGGCTTGCGGCGAACGCGAGAAGGCAGAGCACCAAGGTGGGACGCGGCGGCCAGCGGCGGGCGAATGCCGCCATTAGTGGCGCCCCGAGGGCCATGCCGACCGCGTATGCGGAGGTCAGCATTCCCGCAGTGCCCAGCGATATGCCAAGATCGGCGGCGATTGCCGGGAGCAGTCCGGCGAGCATGAATTCCGAGGTGCCCATGACGAAGACCGCCAGGGCAAGAAGGTAGAGGGCAAAAGGCATCGAGTACTCCGAGGTGTGAGATCAAGAAATGGTTTCTTCTTGCCATCACGGCCAGCACCCCGGGGACGCCCGATGCGCGCACGCATCGGATATCGGCGTGGAACTAGTGGTTCAAGGGGCTGGCGGCGTGACCGGCAACCCCGTACCTGTCTGACTCGGGACTCGACATGCCCCAAAGTCTACACGCGTCCTGCTGCGCCGGCGGGGCAACCGCCTTGGGCAACGCACGGAGCATAGCCCCTCATTCGATAGGCTGGAGACCCGTTGCATCCCAAGGAGAGACAATGCCCGAACCCCGCCGCATGGCCAACACCACCGAACTGGCCGCCGGAGAAACCAACGGAGCGATCTGGAAGCTGGAACCCGAGCAGCGCGACCTCGACGCCAACGTGATCTCGCTGGCCCCGGCCGGGGAAATCGGGGAGCACCAGGGCCCGGAGCTTGACGTGGTGCTGCACGTCTTTGCCGGCTCCGGGGCGCTGCACACCGCCAGCGGATCCATCGAGCTGGCCATCGGAGACATCATCTACCTGCCCGCCCGCTCCCAGCGGCGCTTCGTGGCCGGCGAAGCGGGCTTGGGCTACTTCTCGGTGCATCAGCGCAAGAAGAAGGCCGGGCTCATGCCCGCCCTGCGCAGCAGCTAGCTCCAGGCCCCGGTCTGGAAGAAGCGCTCCAGCTGCGCGGCATAGGGCGCCAGGTCCAGACCCTGGGCAGCCACCCACTGCGGGTTGTAGTAGGTGTTCGCGTAGCGCTCGCCGGAGTCGCAGATCAGCGTCACCACCGAACCCTGCTCGCCGCGCTCGAGCATCTGCGCGATGATCCCGAAGGCCGCGTAGAGGTTGGTTCCGGTGGAGCCGCCGGCAAAGTAGCGGGTCTTGGCACGCAGGAAATGCATCGCTGCCAGCGAGGCCGCATCGGGCACCTGCACCATCTGGTCGATCACCCCGGGCACGAAGCTCGGTTCCACGCTGGGCCGGCCGATCCCCTCGATGCGCGATCCCTGGCCCGTCGCGTAGCCCATGTCCCCGGTGCGCCATCCCTCGTAGAAGGAGGAGCCTTCCGGATCGCCCACGCAGATCCTGGTCTCGTGCCGCTTGTAGCGCGCATAGCGGCCGAAGGTGGCGCTGGTGCCGCCGGTCCCGGCGCCGACCACGATCCAGCTGGGGATCGGATGGGCTTCGGCAGCCATCTGCGCGTACACCGACTCGGCAATATTATTGTTCCCGCGCCAGTCCGTGGCCCGCTCGGCATAGGTGAACTGGTCCAGGTAGTAGCCGCCGGTTTCGGCCGCCAGCGAGCGGGCCGCCTCATCGACCTGGCCGGCCGCGTCCACCAGGTGGCAGCGGCCGCCGTAGAACTCGATCAGCTCGATCTTCTCGCCGCTGGTGGACTTGGGCACCACCGCGATGAAGTCCAGCCCCAGCATCCGCGCGAAGTACGCTTCGGAAACGGCCGTGGACCCGCTGGAAGCCTCCACCAGCGTGGTGCCCTCGGCGATCTTCCCGTTGACCAGCCCGTAGAGAATCAGCGAGCGCGCCAGCCGGTGCTTGAGCGAACCGGTGGGGTGCACCGACTCGTCCTTCAAGTAGAGCTCGATCCCCCAGTGGCTGGGAAGTTCGAAGCGATGCAGGTGGGTGTCGGCGCTGCGGTTCGCGTCAGCGTCGAGCAGGGAAATGGCACGGCGTACCCAAAGATCTGTCATGGCTCCACTCTAACCGTGGCGAACGGTTTTAAGCTCTGTGACGTGGTACCTTCGGAATCGTGAAAAGAAGGCTGGTTACCGGCGGCTATGCCGCCATCATCCTGCTCGGCTTGGGCTGGGCGGCGTGGGCGGTGCTTTCCGCCGCCGGGCTGGAAACCATCGCCGGCGGTTGGCTGGGGCAGGACGCCACCGTCACCTCGGTCCCGCGCATCGGGCAGCTGCCCTGGTTCGGGCTGCTGGCCGCGGTGGCCTTCTACGCGATCTGGCAATGCATGCCGCATGAACGCACCGGGCTGCACCGGCGGCTGCGCCCCTGGGTGCTCGCCGCAGTGCTGTGCAATGCGCTGTGGGTGGCATTCCTGGAGCGCGACCGCATCGGCACCTCGCTGGTCTTCGGCCTGCTCCTGCTGGCACTGCTGATCCGCATCGTGGTGATGATCGACAAGACCCCGGCCCTGCAGCAAGTGGACCGGTGGATTACCCGCGCCAGCTTCGGCCTGTTCGCCGGGTGGCTTTCGGTGATGGTGCTGGCCGAAACCGTCGCCTTCGCCGCCCTGTCCGGGGCCGACGCCAGCACCCTGATGTTCAAGGGCACCTGCGCCCTGTCGGTGCTGCTCCTGGCGCTGTTCCTCAGCGCGGTGAGCTTCAAGAATCCAATGGGGATCTACCTGAACGCCGGCGCGCTGTGGGTGATCGGCTGGATCATCGTGGACCGCTACACCGGCCACGCCACCTCTCCCGGGTTTGCCACGGTGCTTTCGATCGCGGCGATCCTGATGCTGCTGTGCCTGCTCAGCGCGCTGCGGACCCGCATTCGCAAGCTGCGCCCGCGCGGAGCCTCCCAGTAAGTTCCCAGTTCGCAGTGAGCGCAACGGCGCGTCCTTGAGTGCCAACCTCCGGCTGGCTAGGCTGGAGCCTGAGGCCTCAAGGTCCATCAGAGAGGAACAACATGTCGAAGACTGCCAAGAGCTTGAAGCAAGTTGAAAAGTCGCTGGCGAAACTCGCCAAGGCTGCCAAGGAAGAGCTGCCGAAGGAAATTCGCGGCGGCTGGAACGAGGCCGTCTCCGGTGTCAACACCGAAGCCATCAGCAAGGCCGGCGCCAACCTAATCGAGAATGTCGGCGGGAATTCCAAGGCCGCCAAACGTGCCCGCGCCTCCGTGGAGAGTGCCGTGCAGGCCGCGCAGAAGAACCTCGCTGCCCAGGACAAGAAGTCCTGCAAGGGCGGCAAGTTCCTGGTCATCTCGCTGATTATCGCCGCCGTGGCCGCGGTCGTGATTTCGCAGAAGAAGAACTAGCTTTCAACCCCGAAGGCGTGGCACCTGCATAGGTGCCACGCCTTCGCTGTGTTCCGGGTTCTTGATACGCGGCCTACTTCGCGCGGGCCCGCGCGGTCTTGATGGCCGCCGCAGCACCGAGCAGCGCGATCACCGCGCCCACAGGAATCAGCCAGAAGCTGTTCGCACCGGTATCGGCGAGGTGTTCGCTGGCTTCCGGCTGGGCTGGATCCGCGGCCTGCGGCGCCTGGGACTGGCCAGCTTCCCGGGGCGGATCCGGGACCTGCGAAGGATCGTTCGATTCCCCGCTCGGCTGCGGCGAAGGGTTCCGGGTTGGTTCCGCGGCCAGCTCTTCGTCCTGGTCTTCACCTGGCTCTTCGCCTGGCGCGTCGCTTGGCGCGTCGCTTGGTGCCTGGCCGGCCAGCCCGAAGACCTCTTCCACCGCACCGAGGTTCGCGAAGACGGTCTCGCCGGTGGCCTCATCCACCGCATCGTTATCGGTCACCATGTAGAGGTGGCCATCGGCTACGGCCAGCCCCTCCAGCTTTTCCTGGGTCCATCCGTTGGTTTCCTGCAGGGCCGGCAGCGCATCGGCCGCCAGCTTCTTCTCGACCAGCGGCACCTCCCCGGCCACGGCTTGCGGAAGCCGGAACTGGTAGATCGCCTTGTGCTTGGCGTCCGGACCCACCTGGTTATCGCGTTCGATCACCGCATAGGAGCCATCGGGCAGGGCGGTGATTTCCGACAGGCCATTCCATGCACCTTCGGCAGCCGCGTCCAGCCGGTAGCCGTACCAGCTGAATTCCCCGGTGGACGGCTGGTACTTGCCCAGGCGGACAAAGTCCTCGCCGGGCAGTTCGCGCTGCACGGCGAACACTACTTCTTCCTGTTTCCCGGAGCCGGTCGCGGCAATGCCTTCCAGCCCGTGCTTGCCCAGCCCCGCCAGTGCAGGCAGCGCGACTTCTTCTTGCACCGCACCGGCCGCGTCGATGCGCACCAGCAGGTTTTCCGCCCCGGTGGCCCCTTCATGGGCGGCCCAGAAACCGCCCTCCGCGCGGGCGGCAATGCCTTCCAGGTCCAGTTCGGTACTGGCCGAGGTCACCGCCATCGAGGATTCCACGGTGGCCGGGGTGCCGGCGCCCAGGGTGTAGATGCGTGGTTCGTACGCGTTGTCGCTGACCGCGAAGAGCTGCGAAGCATCGGCAGGGTTTGCCGACAGGCCGCTGAGCGCACCGAATGGCACCAGATTCCCGGTGGACGAGGCCAGCTGCGGGAACTGCGCTTCGGCGGCACCGAAGGAGTACAGGGACACCGCCGAGCGCACCTGGCCCTCATCGGTTTCCGAGGCGATGGCCAGCAGGTTGCGCCCGGGGATCGGCAGGATCCCTTCCGGGCCGTTGGTGGTCGGCAGCGACTGCACATAGCGCGGGCGCACCGGGTCGGACAGGTCGTACACGGCCACGAAGTTCCCGCGCTCGGAGGCGACGAAACCGTAATCCACGCCGCCGAATTCGGCGATGGCCAGGCCCTCGGGCTCAACCCCCTTCTTGCCTGCGCGCTTCTCCGGGAACAAGCCCTGGGACAGCGCGAGGCGCTCGAAGCCATTGCCGGCGTCCCATACCGCTTCGCCGGTGGCGGAGTCGAAGATCGTGAAGCCGCGGCTGCCGCCCTTCCAATCGCCCTCATTGGCCGTGGCCAGGTAGCGATCCTGCAGCCAGCTCACGGCATCTGGTTCGCGCGGGATCGAGGAGAGGGTTCCGGTGGGGTCGAGCACGCCGTCCTTTTCGGTGTCGATCCCCGCCAGGTCCACGGTCCCGGTGCTGAAGGCATCGGTGATCTCGCCCGAGGCCAGATCCACCAGCACCACGCCGTTGTTTTCCTGGAGGGTTAGCGCCAACTGGTTCTCGGCGTTAATCGTGACATACTCGGGCTCCGGATCTTGCGGCGTGTCGAGACCGGCCGCTGCCAGCAGCGGCAGCGCGATCGGTTCGGTGCGGGAACCGGAGGCCAGCGGAACTTCGCGCAGCTTCCAGCCTGCCGGGTCCGCGCCTTGCAAGTCCATGATGGCGATCGATCCGGCCGGGGCCTGCGGCAATCCGCCATCGCCGGCATCCTCGTCGCGTTCATTCTCGATGGCGATGCCCGCGTAGGCGCCGTCGGCGGAGACCGCAATGGAGTCCGGCTGGCCGGGCAGTGCAAAACTGTGCACCAGCGTGCGGTCGGCAATCCGCACCACATCCACGCGGCCCGAGGGCTCGCTGTAGCTGGCGGAGGTGTTCACCACCACGAACACGAACTCGCCGTAGGCGGCCACGCTGGTGGGCTCGTCCTCGGCACTGCCCAGCTGGTGCAGGCCCAGCAGGCCCAGGCCCTTCGGCTCGGCCGGGTCGGAAATGTCCAGGAAGCCGACGCTGCGCGAGAGCGCATCGGAGTAAATCAGCGTGTTGCCGTCCGCCGAAACGGTGGAGATTTCCGCGGCGGTGGCCGCGGCTGCGCCGTCGGGGTGGTTCTGGTAGACCGGGTAGGTGGCCTCGCGTTCGAAGTACTCCCCCGGATCCGCGGCGGCGGCCAGCGGCGACAGGCTCGCGGCGATGACGGCGGCGGCCAGGATTCCCCGGCCCTTCTTGGTTATGCGGTGCACGTAGTTCTCCCCATGCTGGTTGCGGATGACTCCCCAAGAGTTCCAGCACCATCTAGCCAGAAGGTGAATCCACGGCAACAGGCAGCCAACCAGCAGGTGTCGGGCGTTCTCCCGCTCACATTTAGTTGAAATTGCGCAACTAAAAGCGGAGAGTGAAACTGTACCCCAAGGAGAATCATGGAACTGCAACGCATCACTGTTCTGGGCACTGGCGTGCTCGGCGCACAAATCATCTTCCAAACCGCCTACCACGGCTTGCCCGTCATCGGCTACGACATCAGCGAGCAAGCGCTGGCCGCCGCAAGCCAGCGGCTGGATGCCCTGGTTCCGCAGTACGCCCAGTACTTCGGGAACCCGCAGAAGGCCGAAGCCGCCCGCGAGTCCATCGTGCTGAGCAGCGAGCTGGCCGACGCGGTGCGGGAGGCCGACCTGGTCATCGAGGCGGTGCCCGAGAATCTGGAGATCAAGGCGCAGACCTACCGGAAGCTGGCCGTGCTGGCCCCGGAACAGGCCATATTCGCCACCAATTCATCGACCCTGCTGCCCTCGGATATCGCCGAATTCACCGGCCGCCCCGGACAATTCCTCGCCCTGCACTACGCCAACCACATCTGGTCCAACAACACCGGCGAAGTCATGGGCACACCCGCAACCAAGCCCGAAGCCTACGAAGCGGTGGTCGACTTCGCCGAGCGTACCGGGCTGGTCGCGATCCGGGTGCTCAAGGAGCAGCCGGGCTACGTGCTGAACTCGCTGCTGGTCCCCTTCCTGCAGTCCGCCAGCCACCTGCTGGTCAACGGGGTCGCCGATGCGCAGACCATCGACAAGACCTGGAAGCTGGGCACCGGGGCGCCGCATGGCCCGTTCGAGATCTACGACATCGTGGGGCTGAACACCGCCTACAACATTTCCCGTGCCGGCGATGCAACCAGCCACAAGTTCGCCGAGCTGCTCAAGACCCAGTACATCGACCAGGGCAAGCTCGGCGCCGCGTCCGGCGAGGGGTTCTACAAGTACAGCTAGCCGCCCCGGGGCGCACCTCCAGGCAGGGCTGCGCCCTCATCCCAGTCGGCCAGCGGCGGAAGGCTCTTCGGATCCGCTACTTCCAGTCCCACCACGATCCAGTCGTGGTCGAAATCCGTGCCTTCGGGAACATGCAGGGTGTCGACCACCGCGGCAGGGACAGGGCCATCTGCCAGTCCCCGCGGCGCCCCGGTCTTCGCCGCAGGCTCATGATCCCGGTACTGGATGCGCACAACCCGGGCGGCGACTGCCGCCACCGGCACCCCCGTGCCATCGAAGGTGCCGTGGTCATCGAGCTCGAAGGAAATTTCCCCGCGCCCATTGCGCACCTGGGCCAGCTGCCAGCTCACTTGATCGCCTACCGAAAACGCCGGATGGCAGCAGGCATGGAGCGCTCCGTAGATTTCTACTGTGATCTGCATGTTAGGCAATCTACCCGATAGGATGATCCGGTGGCCCATATAGACGTGACAGACATCCAGTACTTCCTCTCCGACGGCACCGCGCTGCTGGGCGCGGTGACCTTCAAGGTCTCCGCCGGTTCCAAGACCGCGCTGATCGGCCCCAACGGCACCGGCAAGACGACCCTGTTCAAGATCATTTCCGGCGACCTGAAAGCCGACGAGGGCTCGATCAACCGCACCGGCAGCCTGGGGATCATGCGCCAGTTCGTCGGCCAGGTGCGCGATGAATCCACGGTGAAGGACCTGCTGCTATCCACCGCCGCTCCTGCGCTGGCCCTGGCGGCCCAGAAGGTCGCCAAGTACGAGGCGGCGATGGCCACCAGCGAGGACGAAAAAGTCCACATGCGCTACGCCGAGGCGATCATCGAATGGGGGGATGCCGGCGGCTACGAGCTGGAAACCACCTGGGACAAGGTGTGCATGGCCGCCCTGGGCGTCGAATTCGATGCCGCTTCCACCCGCCTGGCCCGCACCCTTTCCGGCGGCGAGCAGAAGCGCCTGGTGCTCGAGGCCCTGTTCGAAGGCAACGACGAACTGCTGCTGCTGGACGAACCGGATAACTACCTGGACGTGCCGGGCAAGCGCTGGCTCGAAGAGAAAATGCGCGACTCGTCCAAGACCGTGCTGTTCATCAGCCACGACCGCGAGCTGCTGAACAACGCCGCCACCCGCATCATCACCTTGGAACCGG
The DNA here is from genome assembly GCF_050701915.1 of Glutamicibacter sp. Classification (NCBI taxonomy): domain Bacteria; kingdom Bacillati; phylum Actinomycetota; class Actinomycetes; order Micrococcales; family Micrococcaceae; genus Glutamicibacter; species Glutamicibacter sp. The sequence continues at coordinate 68,040 of NZ_JBOGEG010000001.1, forward strand.
GCCACGGCGGGGCCACCGCGTGGATCCACGGCGGCGCCTTCGGCAGCTATGTGCAGGCGCGCACCGAACGCAACGAGCGCTTCGAGGAGCTGCGCAAGCGCTGGGACGAGGAGCATGCCAAGCTCAAGGAACTGGTCAACATGTACAAGACCAAGGCCGCATTCCGCTCCGACATGGCCAACCGCTACCACGCGGCCACCACCCGGCTGGAGAAGTTCCTGGAGGCCGGCCCGCCGCAGGCGATCCCGCTGGAGCAGAACGTGCAGATGCGGCTGAAGGGCGGGCGCACCGCCAAGCGCGCGGTCGTGGCCGAAAAACTCGAGCTGACCGGGCTGATGAAGCCCTTCAATACCGAAATCTGGTTCGGCGACCGCGTGGGCGTGCTGGGTTCCAATGGCTCGGGCAAGTCGCATTTCCTGCGCCTGCTGGCCTCCGGCGGATCCGATCCGGAGCGCGAGCACCTGCCGGTGTCCGACGTGGTGATCGCCCCGGTGGCGCATGCCGGCACGGTGAAGCTGGGAGCGCGCATCCGCCCGGGCTACTTCGCCCAGACCCACAGCCGCCCGGACCTGTTTGGCCGCACCCTGCTCGAAATCCTGCACCGCGGCGACGAGCACCGCTCCGGAATGCCGCGCGAGGCGGCGGCCGGCGCGCTGGATGGCTACGGCCTGGCCGGGCAGTCCGAGCAGAAGTTCGAATCGCTCTCCGGTGGCCAGCAGGCTCGGTTCCAGATCCTGCTGCTGCAGCTGTCCGGGGCGACCCTGCTGCTGCTCGATGAGCCCACCGACAACCTGGACCTGCATTCGGGCGAGGCGCTGGAACGGGCCATCGACGCGTTCGAGGGCACCGTGCTGGCGGTGACCCACGACCGCTGGTTCGCCCGCGGCTTCGACCGGTTCCTGGTCTTCGGCTCCGATGGCACCGTCTACGAGTCCGACGAGCCGGTCTGGGACGAGGCCCGGGTGCAGCGCAAGCGCTAATCCCAGGGAACTGCCCGCGGGTATGGGTCCGGCACAATATGATGCCAAGCCCGTGCCCTCAGTTGCGCCTTCTGCGTTCTGCGGCGCGTTTGCACGCGGGACTAATGCTCGGGGTGCAGGTGAGAATGCGGGGCGTCCATCTGGTGCAGCAGCTGATGCACGCCGGGGTGCACCAGCTCCCAGCGGCGGTACTTTCCATCCCGCTGCACCTGAACTACCCCGGCCTTGCGCAACGTGGCCAACGACTGGGTCACGGTGTTTGCGCCCAGCTGCGCGGCATCGGCCAGCTGGGTGACCGAGGACAGCGGCGCGGCGTGCATGGCAATCAGTATTTTCATGCGGGTGGCATCCGCGCACAGGGCGAACACGTCGATCCAGTCCTGCAGCGATTCCTGCACTTCCTCCAGGGCGTTGGCGCCCACCTGGCCGCGCTCGGACTCAGGCATGCCGCCCCCGCGAAATAGTGGTTGGCAAAATCACCACGCAACCCCTCATCTGTGTGATCAAACACCTGTAGTCTGTGAACATCTACCCCACGCACCGCTCGGAAGGACCTCGTTCGTGCACAGCTACGCCCGGCGCGCCGCACTGATGCTCCCCATCCTACTGGCCACCGCAGGCTGCCAGGCCGCCGTCCCCAGCGACGACGTGCTGCTGCTGACCCCTGCGCTGCCCGAAACCCTGAATCCGCTGGCAGGTTTCGACAACAACGGCACGGGCAAGATCAACGAATCGCTGTATACCCTGGACGGGGAAACTGGCAGCCTGCCGAATTTGGTGCCGCTGCTGGCCGAGGGCGAACCGCAGATCAGCGCCGACGGGCTGCGCTGGAGCATTGCGCTGCAGCCCGGCATCAGCTTCAGCGACGGCAGCGGCTTCGACGCCGGGGATGTGGCCGCCAGCTACCGGGCCATCCTGGACCCCGCCAGTGCCTCGCCCATCGCCGGCGTGCTGGAAAACCTCGATACGGTGCGTGCCGTGGACGAGCACACCGTCGAATTCACGCTCAAGGAGCCCCAGGTCTCCTTCAAGACCGCACTGCTGATCGGCATCGCCCCTGAAGAACTGATCGCCGACGGGCCGGTGAGCAATTCCAGCCTGAACCGCACCCCGGTGGGTACCGGCCCCTACACGGTGCAGAAATTCGATTCCGCCCAGCTGGTGCTGGGCGCCAATCCCGACTACCGTTCCGGCGCCCCCGACGTGGCCCGGGTGGTCTACGAGCAGTCAGCCGACGACAACGCCCGCTCGCAGGCACTGGCAGGCGGCGGCTACACCGGCACCGTGCTGCCTCCGCGGCTAGCGGCCAGCTTCGCGGATCGCGACGGGTTCGAGGTGGTCACCGCAACCAGCGCGGACTGGCGCGGCATCTCGCTGCCCGCCGACCACCCGTTCACCGCCGATCCTTCCGTGCGCCTGGCGCTGAACCTGCTGGTGGACCGCCAAGCGCTGATCGACGGGGTGCTGGCGGGCTCCGGGCGCCCTGCCTACACCTTCGTCCCGGCCCAGTACGGCAAGGCCTACAACTCTGACGCCGTGTTCACCCACGACCCCCAGCGGGCCGAGCAGCTGCTGGAGCAGTCGGGGTGGACGCTGGACGGCTCGATGCGCTCCAAGGACGGCCAGGACGCCGCATTCACCATCATGTACAACCCGGGCGACACGCTGCGCCGGGACCTGTCCCTGGCCTTGGCCGCCCAGCTCAAGGAGCACGGCATCACCGCCGAGGTCGTGCCCGCCACCTTCGACGAAGCCGAGCCGCGCATCGGCACGGACGCGCTGATGCTGGGCGGCGGCGACACCCCTTACGATGTGGACACCCAGCTCTACAAGATGCTGCATTCAAGCTACCCGGAGGACGGCGCCTACTACGACAACCCCAGCCGCTACGCGGACGCGGCGATGGACCGGCTGCTGCACATCGGCCGGACCAGCACCGACCCAACGGCCCGCGACCAGGCCTACCGCAAGGTCCAGGAACTTTACGTCAAGCAGCCATCGATGCTGCTGCTGGCCTTCACCGACCACAACTACGTGCAGCGCAGCGACGTCCATGAGACGTGGAACACCGCCGGCACCCTGCTCGAACCCCATGACCACGGCACCGCATGGGGCCCGTGGGTGAAAATCGGCCAGTGGACCGGCAAATGAGCCTGAGCGTCCTGCGCCCGCGAGGCGTGCCGCGGCTGCCAAGAGCCGGGCTGCTGGTGCTCCGCCGGATGCTGCTGGCCATCCCGCTGACCGCGGGGCTGACCGCAGTGGTGTTCTTCTTGGCTTCCGTCGCCCCGTTCAATCCGCTGGCTGCCTATCTGGGCAGCCGCTACGAGCACACCGGCGCCGCCGAACGCGCGGCCCTGCGCGCCGAGCTGGGCCTGGACGACTCCTGGTTCAGTGCCTGGCTCGGCTGGCTGGGCTCGGCGGTGCACGGCGAGCTGGGCACCTCTCGCATGCTGGCCAGGCCGGTCACCGAGGTGCTCGCCGAGCGCGTGCCCTTTACCCTGCTGCTGATGCTTGCCGGGCTGCTGCTTGCCGTGGTGCTCGCGGTACTGCTGGCCTGTGCCGCTGGCCTGTGCCGCGGCGGGTTGGCCGACCGCGCCACCACCTGGATCGCCCAGCTGGCCCAGGCCATCCCGCCCTTCGTGCTGGCGCTGGTGTTCATCGCTGTGTTCTCGCTGAGGCTCGGGCTTCCCACCGGAGGCGTGGCGCCTCCAGGGCAGGAGCCGACCGCCGGGTCGCTGGCCGTGCACCTGCTGCTGCCGGCCACGGTGATGGCCATCAGCCTGCTGCCCTGGCTGGTGCTGAACCTGCGGGCCTCCATCTTCGATCTGCTGGACTCGGATGCGGTGCTCGCGGCCCGGGGACGCGGTGAGGGAGCCGGACGGATCCTGGTGCTCGAGGTGCTGCCCGGCGCCCTGCTGCCCTTCATCACGGTGATCGGCTCCCGCCTGGGCGAACTGATCACCGGAGCGCTGCTGGTTGAAACGGTGTTCGGCTGGCCCGGGATTGCCTCGGCGGTGATCGATTCCGCGGTGTCCGCGGACTTCGCGCTGCTGGCCGCGGTGACCGCCTGCTCGGCGCTGGCCGTGTTCCTGGGCAATGCCCTGGCCGACGCCGGCTACCTGCTGCTTGATCCGCGGGTGGGCGATGTCTAGCATCATCCGTGATTCCCGCTTGCTGCCGCTGGGCATCATCCTGCTGGCCGTGGTTTATGCGGTGCTCGTTCCGTTCTTCTCCCCCGAGGCGGTGGAGAACATCGACCTGGCCGCGGTGTATCTGCCGCCGGGGGCCGAGCATTTCTTCGGCACCGATCAGCTCGGGCGCGACGTGTGGGTGCGGGCCGCGGCCGCGCTGCGCCTGTCGATGCTGCTCGCCGTCGCATCGGCGCTGTCCTCCACGCTGCTGGGGGTTTTGGCCGGAACCCTGGCCGCCACCGCCGGCGGGCTGGTGGACCGGATTATCACCCGGCTGGTAGACAGCGTCAGCGCGATCCCGCACCTGCTGCTGGGTGTGGTGATCCTGGCGCTGTGGCCCGGGCAGGTCTGGGCGATCATCCTGTCCATCGCACTGACCCACTGGACCCAGGTGGCGCGTATCGTCAGGGCCAGGCTGTTGGCCGAACGGGAGGCCGGCTACGTCAAGCTCAGCCGGGCCTCCGGCGCCCGGCCGCTGGCGCTGTGGTGCACGCACCTGATTCCCGCGGTGCTCCCTCAGGCGGGAATCGCCGTGGTCCTGCAGCTGCCCCATGCCATCTGGCACGAATCCGCGCTGTCCTTCCTAGGTGTGGGGCTGCCGCCACAATCCGCGTCGCTGGGTTTGCTGCTGGAGGACGCCCGCACAGGCATCCTGGTCGGCGCTTGGTGGATGCTGGTGTTCCCGGCCGCGCTGCTGGTGCTGCTCAGCTGGTCCTTTGCCGCCCTGGCGCACCGACAGCCGCAACGCCGCCGCTCCGCGCGGCGCCTCGATTCCCGCGCTCCGCGACGAAAGGACGGTGCCGCAGGAAAAGCCGATGGGCATCCGCTTCCACGGGGCGCAGGCTTGGTCGTGCGGGGATTGTCGGTATGGAGCAAGGATGATTCCCCAGAACGCTCCGTGCTGCTGGATAACGTCAGCTTCACTGCCGCCGCCGGAGCGGTCAACGTGGTCATGGGTGCCTCGGGCGCAGGAAAGACCATGCTGCTGCGCGCCGCCGCCGGGCTACTGCCTCAATCGCTGGAATCCACCGGCAGCGTCCTCGTGCCGGGAACCGCTGGCGGGCCCTGCCATGCCCCCAAGCTGGGTGAAGATCTGGTTTTCATTCCCGGGTCGGCGGCCACGGCGCTGAACCCGGTGCTCAGCGTGGGCACCGCCTTGCGCCGCGTACGCCGGAGCCACGGCCTGGACAGCTCGCCGGCCGCGCTGGCGGCGGTGTTCAAGGACTTCGAACTGGTTCCCGAACTGCTCCATCGCTACCCGCACGAGCTGTCCGGAGGCCAGGCCCAGCGTGTAGTGCTGGCCCTGGGCTTGGCAGCCCGCGCCAGCTGCGTTGTGCTGGACGAGCCCACCAGCGCCCTGGATGCGGATACCGCGGCGGCCATCGCTCGGATCCTGCGCCACTTGGCGGACACCGGGTGCACCATCGTTATGGTCACCCACGACGCTGAACTGGCCGCGGAACTCGCCGACACGCTGACCGTGGTCAGTGATGGGCAAGTGCTCGCATCCGCTTCCGGCAACGGGCAGGTCATCCCGGAATTGGAGGATAGCACCCCATGAGCCTTGAATTGTCTGCGGTGAGCCACCGCTATGCCAAGAACGTCCCCAGAATCCTGGATCAACTGGACCTGGAGGTCACGTCCGGCTCGGTGATCGGTCTGGTCGGGCCCTCGGGTGCCGGGAAGTCCACCCTGCTGGCCATCGCCTCGCTGATGCTGGCCCCGACAGAGGGCAAGCTGCGCATCGATGGCCAAGCGGTACCTGCCCGAGGGCACGTACCGGCCGAACTGCGCCAGCGCATCGGCATCCTGCCGCAAAACCCGCGCAGCTTCGCGAACCCCCGGCTCACCCTGGGCGCGATCATGGCCGAGCCGTTAGCCCTGCGCGACGGGCTGGCGGTCCCCCGTCCGGGCCGCTATCGCCGCGAGCTGGAGGAACTGGCCCGGGAGGCGAGCCTTGAACCGGCGCTGCTGGAGCGGAAGCCCTGGCAGGTTTCCGACGGGCAGCTGCAACGAGCCCTGCTGGGCAGGGCGTTGGCCCTGGACCCGGCGCTGCTGGTGTGCGACGAGCCGACGTCAGCCCTGGATCCCGGCACCACTGCGCAGATCTTCACGGTGCTGCGCGAGCGGGCTCGAGCCGGGGCGGCGGTGCTCATCGCCTCCCACGACAATGCCTCGCTGGCCGAGCACTGCGATTCGATCCACCAGCTGTCGGCGCTGCGGCGCCCAGACCAGGGGGCACTACTTGGACTCCCCGCCCAAATGCCAAGCGATGATGTCGAGCGCACGTAGCGGTGTAATCGGCACGTCGGGCTCCACCAACTGGGGAATTTCCAGCCTGAATTCGTGGTGGCGCTGCAGATCAGCCTGCACCTCTGGCAGCCAAGCCAGAACGAAACGCGGTCGGAGCGCTTGTTGTCCCCTAGCATCCGTTCCTGATGCAGCCTGCGCACCTGGCGGCCAAAGAGTGGAATCAGCTCTGGATTTATGCGATGCACCACCATGGCCGGTTTTATCGGATTGACTTGCGGGGCCCGGGGCTAGTCAAGGACACCAAAATGATCAGCAATAGCGTCAAGCTGCGGTTGGCCTGCGTCGCTCAGCGCTCCGGACAGGCGCAGGTACGGCATTTATTGGCGATTTGTGCCGGCGCACCGCCGCTCTGTGACCTCGCCGGGATGCGAAACGGCCGCCGGGATCCCCTGCGTGAGGAACGTCGGCGGCCGTTGGATCAATTCCGGACAGGCTAGTACTTGCGCAGGTTCACCGGCTGCTGTCCGCGCAGCTCGATGCGCAGCTGGTTCACGATGGCGTGCAGCACCGCATTCGCCGATTCCGTGGAGCCTCCCAAGGTGCGTACCGCAAGACCGGGCACCGGGGCCTGGGAGATGCCCACAGAAATTCCGTCGCGCTGCTGCCCGGCGATCTCGTAGGCCAGTTCGCGCAGGCGAGCGACCATTGCCGCGTCGATGCGCGGGTCGATGGCCAGCAGCATGCCCACGTGGGTGGATTCCTGCAAGTACAGCAGCGAGTCGATGGAATCCTTGCCCGGCTTCACCCACAGGTTATCCAGCGCCCCGAGCCGCCCGTCCAGGTGGACCTCGGTGCGCAGGCGCAGCTGCTCGTAGCTGAACCGACTGCCGTCCGGGCTCCAGCCCGGGGTGAGGACCTCGCACAGCACCAGCGAGGCATCGGCGGCCATGTGCACCTCGGTGCGCTGGAAGTAGCTGGCGTCCTTATAGGCGATCAGCTGGTCCGGCAGGTATTCGAGCACCGCGCCGGGTTCCAGCGTGATGCGCATGTCCTGCTGCGCCGGGCCCTGCGGGGTGCGGTAGACCTTGGTGGCGGACTGGGTGGTCAGCAGCAGGCTGCTGCCCTCGGCCACACGGATCTCGATGCCGTACTTGTCGGCGCCCAGGTAGCCGCCGCCGGGGTTCACGATGGTGTAGCAAACCTGGGCGGTGTCATCGAGGTAATGCGGGCGCAGCACGCGCAGCGCCCCCTGGTGGTATTGCCGCAGCGCGATGTCCTTCCCGGCCCGCGAGCCGACGTGCAGCCGCAGCTCGCCGACCAGGCCATCCGGGAACGGACTGGGCTCCAGCCCGGAGCCCAAGCCCTGGCTCGAAGCGGCCACTACGCCAGGTCCGTCATCAGCACGTCGTGCTTCAGCCACGCGATGACCTTCTCCAGCCCCTCGTCGGTCTTCAGGTTGGTGAAGCAGAAGGGCTTGTCCCCGCGGAACTGCTTGGAATCCGACTCCATCACCGACAAATCCGCCCCCACATACGGGGCGAGGTCGGTCTTGTTGATGATGAACAAATCGGACTTGATCATGCCCTGCCCGGCCTTGCGCGGGATCTTCTCGCCCTGGGCCACATCGATGATGTAGATGGAGAAATCCACCAGCTCCGGGGAGAACGTGGCCGAGAGATTGTCCCCGCCGGATTCGACGAAGATTACCTGCAGGTCAGGGTGCTTGGCTTTCAGCTCCTCGATAGCCGCGGCGTTCATCGAGGTGTCCTCGCGGATCGCGGTGTGCGGGCAGCCGCCGGTCTCGATGCCGACGATCCGATCCAGCGGCAGCACGCCGTTGGCGGCCAGGATCTTGGCATCCTCGATGGTGTAGATGTCGTTGGTGATCGCTGCCATGGAGATCTCGTGCTCCAAGGCGCGGGTGATGCGTTCGATCAGCTGGGTCTTGCCGGCACCAACCGGTCCGCCGATGCCAATCTTGATGGGTTCCATGGGTACTTCCTCGAATCTGTTGGGGCCGCAGGTGCGCGGCGGGGTCAGGACATGAACATGCGGGCGCGCTGGTGCTCGTGGCGCATCTGGGCGATTTCCAGCCCGGGCGCCGCGGCACCCAGGTCCATCTCTTCCAGGGTGAAGATCGCCGCGACGGCGTCCGCCACCGGTTCGTGCATCGCGCGGATCACCCGCTGGCCGGCGTCCTGGCCCAGCGGGATGGCGCGGATTGCATTCTGCGTCAGGCTGGTCACCGTGGAGAACAGGTAGCTGCCCAGCGCGTCGGCCAGCGGGGCGCCGGCCCCGCGGGCACCCAGGGCGAAGGCGATGGCCGGGTGCCCGGCGCACTGCCCGCTGCGCACCGCCTGCGCATAGGCCGCCAAGTCCCCGGTGGGGAACGCCGAGTTGGCCACGGCGAGCATCCGCGCGCCCATCTTGGTGGCCGCCTCGCGCAGCTGGCGCGGCAGGGCCGAGGCATGGATCAGCGCGTCGAGCTGCGCGATCCGCTCCTGGTCCGGCGCCTCGTAGGCCAGGCGCAGCAGCAGCCCGTCGGTGTAGGCCAGGGCCTGGGACAGAAACAGGCGCAGCCACGTCGCGAAGCTGGCCTCGTCGTGCACCTGCCCGGACTCCAGGTAGCTCTCCATGCCGAAGGAGTGGCTGAACGCGCCGGTGGGCAGCGCCGAATCCGACAGCTGGAGCAGCGTGAGCAGGTGCGGGGCGCTAGTGGGTGTGCTCGGCATGGCGGAAGGGCACGGGCATAACCCGCTCCTGGCGCTGGTAGGGCGCGTCGTGGTGCTTGAGGAAGTCCTCGACGGTGTGGTCGTACTGCACCACCATCACCTCGGCGCAATACTCCGAGTCGGCGCCGAAGAACTGCGCCTGCAGGTGCCGGTTGCCCAGCGAGTGGGCGATCACGCCCATCTCCAGCACCGTGCGCGGGGCGATGACCAGCACGTCGGTGGGCAGCACCGACACGCTGATCACTTCGGTCTCCGAGAGGAACAGGATGTCCCCGTCGCGCAGATCCGGGCCCGGGGCCAGGCGCAGGCCCAGCTCCCGCCCGTGGTCGGTCTTCACGCGCTGGATGCGCTTGACCAGCTCGGCGCTGGGCAGCACCACCTTTTCGTGGTGCCGCCCGGCCAGCTGCTCGGGCTGCTCGTGGAGGTTGCCCACGAGTTCGTCGATAATCATCTATCTCCTTGGTGGTTGGCGGGCCGGCTCACCGGCTAGAACAGGAAGTAGCGCTGGGCCATGGGCAGCTCGTCCGAGGGCTCGCAGGTGGCCAGTTCCCCGTCGACGAACACCTCGTAGGTCTGCGCATCCACCTGGATGTCCGGGGTGGCGCCGTTGTGCTTCAAATCGGACTTCACCAAATCGCGGATGCCGTGGCAGGGGCGGATCACCTTGCGCAGGCGCAGCCGTTCCGGGATGCCCTCTTCGATCGCGGCCTTGGACAGGAAGGTGATCGAGGAGGCGTGGACCGCGCTGCCCAGGGCGCCGAAGTTCAGCCGCAGCGTGCGCGGCTGCGGGGTCGGGATCGAGCCGTTGGAATCGCCCATCAGCGACTGGACGATCAGTCCGCCCTTGATCACCATTTCCGGCTTGACTCCGAAGAAGGCCGGATCCCAGAGCACCAGGTCGGCGAATTTGCCTTCCTCGACGCTGCCGATGGAGTCGGCGATGCCGTGGGCGATGGCCGGGTTGATGGTGTACTTGGCGACATAGCGCTTCAGCCGCTGGTTATCGCCGATCCGCGGGTCGCCTTCCAGCTTGCCGCGCTGGCGCTTCATCGCGTCGGCCACCTGCCAGGTGCGCAGCACCACTTCGCCCACTCGGCCCATGGCCTGCGAGTCCGAGGAGGTGATGGAGAAGACCCCCATGTCGTGCAGCACATCCTCGGCGGCGATGGTCTCGGGGCGGATCCGCGAATCGGCGAAGGCCACGTCCTCGGGGATATCCGGGTTCAGGTGGTGGGCCACCATGAGCATGTCCAGGTGCTCGTCCACGGTGTTGGAGGTGTAGGGCAGGGTCGGGTTGGTCGAAGCCGGCATCACATTGGGCAGCGAGGCCATGCGGATGATGTCCGGGGCGTGCCCGCCGCCGGCGCCTTCGGTGTGGAAGGTGTGGATCACCCGGCCGGCGATCGCCTCGATGGTGTCCTCCACGAAGCCGCATTCGTTCAGCGTGTCGGCGTGGATGGCCACCTGCACGTCGAACTCGTCGGCGACCTTCAGCGAGTTGTCGATGGACGAGGTGGTCGCACCCCAGTCCTCGTGGATCTTCAGGCCGATCGCGCCGGCGCGGATCTGCTCGGCCAGCGGCGCGCGGTCGCTGGCGTGGCCCTTGCCCAGCAGCCCGATGTTGATCGGCAGGTTCTCCACGGCCTGCAGCATCCGGGCGATATGCCATGGCCCCGGGGTGAGGCTGGTCGCCTTGGACGCATCCGAAGGCCCGGCGCCGCCGCCGATCAGCGTGGTGGTGCCATTGGCCAGGGCGACGGGCACCTGGTCCGGGGAGACGAAGTGGATATGGGTGTCGATGGCGCCGGCGGTGAGGATCTTGTGCTCCCCGGCGATCACGTCCGTGGACGCGCCGATGACGATGTCCACCCCGTCGGAGATGTCCGGGTTGCCGGCCTTGCCGATCTTGAAGATATGCCCGTCGCGCAGGGCGACGTCGGCCTTGTAGATGCCGGTGTAGTCCAGCACCACCACGTTGGTGATCACCGTGTCGGGCACATCCTGGTCGCGGGTGACGCGGCCGTTCTGCCCCATGCCGTCGCGGATGACCTTGCCGCCGCCGAAGACCACTTCTTCGCCGTAGGTGGTGTAGTCGTGCTCGATCTCGGCCAGCAGCTCGGTATCGGCCAAGCGGATGGCGTCCCCGGTGGTCGGCCCGTACATTTCCGAGTACTGCTTGCGGGTCAGCTCGAAGCCCATGCCTAGTTCTCCTGCTCTTCGTCGGCGGCCGAGGACTTGCCGGCGTTTTCCGCCTCTGCTGCAAGCCGTGCCTCATGCGGCTGCGGCGGGAGGTTCTCGTCGACCGGGTCCACTCCGAAGGTGGTGCCCAGCCCGGAGGCGGCATCGCCCTGGTTGGGAAGATCGATGCTGTAGTCTTCGACGACCTCGGCCTCGCGCTCGGCATCGATGCCTGCGGTGCCGCCGATCGCTTCCGTTTCAACTGCCGGGACCGGCAGGCCCAGCGGCCCGTTGACGCGGTCCTGGAAGCCGTGCACCTCGCGGGCTCCGGAGAATTCGACCAGGTGGACGGTGCGTGCATCGCCCGGCTCGAAGCGCACTGCTGTGCCGGCGGGGATATCCAGCCGGAATCCGCGAGCGGCCACGCGATCGAATTCGAGCTGCGAGTTGACTTCGGCGAAATGGTAGTGCGAGCCGACCTGCACCGGCCGGTCCCCGCGGTTCACCAGGTTCAGGATGCGGGTTTGCTGCTGTGCATTGCAGGCGATGGGTTCATCGCGCAGGATGTATTCTCCCGGGATCATGGTCTGTGCCTTTCTGCGCAGTGGGAACTAGCGAATGGGGTTGTGGACGGTGACCAGCTTGGTTCCGTCGCGGAAGGTAGCTTCGACCTGGACCTGGTCCACCATTTCCGCAATGCCATCCATGACGTCCTCGCGGCGAAGGATCGTGGTCCCGTAGCTCATCATCTCGGCCACGGTCCGTCCGTCGCGGGCCCCTTCGATCAATTCGTAGGTGATGACCGCGACGGCCTCCGGGAAGTTCAGCTTCAGTCCACGCGCCTGTCGTCGGCGTGCCAGATCGGCGGCGACGACGATCATCAGCTTCTCTTGCTCCCTCGGCGTTAAATGCATCGACAATTCCCCGTTCAAGAGTGTTTAAGAGTGTCCACCAAGATCTCTGAATTCCGGCCAGATAACGCCGTAACAGCTGTGGATATGGCTAGAATAGCAGACCTTCGGAAAAGGTTTTTGCGCCCCGTAATTCGTCCATAAAACAACCATTGACAAAATTTATCCACCCAAGTCAAATGCATTTTCATGAAAAATCGCCCGAACTCCTCCAGCGCGTCGAAGAGCCGCCATTTCCCATTGCAGCACAATGCAATGCTCCACAGGGTTTTAAACCCTGATTCCCTGCCTGTTTCCAGCCATGGTTCCGGCCGGAAACAGCGCCCGCTCGTTCCTCCCGGGCAGCCGGGCGCTGTTTCCATGGGCCGGGCCCGATGCGTCATTCGACCAGTTTGCCCTCCTGGGTGACCTCGGTGATCAGTTCGGCGATCTGCTCGGGAACCGGGGCAATGGCCTGCCGGGTGACGCCCTCGGGCGACCAGATGAGGTTCACCTGCAGCTGCGGATCGGTTAGCGGATAGTCGCTGCGGTTATGGCAGCCGCGGGTTTCCCGGCGCTCCAGGGCCGACTCCAAGGTGGCCCGTGCGGCCAGCACCGAGGACTTCAGGTCGAAAGCGTGGCACAGATCCTGGTATCCGGCGATGTCCGGGTGGATGCCCACCCGCGCCATCCGCGCCTCGACCTCTGCCAGCTTCGCCAGCCCCAGCTTCAACCCCGCTTCCTCGCGCACAACACCGGCATGCTGGGTCATGATGTCGCGGATCGCCCGCTGCAGGGACCGGACATTTTCCTCGCCATCCGCGGCCAGCAGCCGGGCCACTTCCCCGCGCGCCTTCTCGATAGCCGCCTGCGAACGCGGCTGGGAAGTGAGCGAACGCGAATACCGGGCAGCTTCCTGCCCGACGATCCGCCCGAAGACCAGCAGCTCGATCAGCGAGTTGCCGCCCAGCCGATTGGCCCCGTGCAGGCCCGAGGAGGCCTCGCCGATCGCGTACAGGCCGGGGACTTCCGTTTCGTGGGTGAGCGGGTCCACCTGCACCCCGCCCATGGAGTAGTGCGCCGTCGGGGCGATCTCGATCTTCTGCTCGGTGATGTCCAGCATCTGCTCTTCGAGCAGCGTCTGGTAGACCCGGGGCAACCGCTCCATGATGGTGGCCCGGGGCAGGTGCGAGACATCCAGCCAGACCCCGCCCTTGGCGGTGCCTCGCCCGGCGGCGATTTCGGTGTAGGCGGCCAGGGCCACCCGGTCGCGCGTGGACAGTTCCATGCGCTGCGGATCGTAGCGTTCCATGAAGCGTTCGCCCAGGGCATTGGTCAGGATCCCGCCCTCGCCGCGGGCGGCCTCGGAGACCAAGGTCCCGGCCACGGATTCGGGTTCGATGATGCCCGAGGGGTGGAATTGGACGAGCTCGGCATCGCGCAGCCGGGCGCCGGCCTCCACGGCCAGGCGGAAGGCGTCGCCGGTGTTCTCGTCGCGCCGCGAACTGCTGCGCCGCCAGATTCGGGTGTGGCCGCCGGCGGCCAGGATGACCGCGTCAGCATGGATCAGGTACCCGGTGCCGTCGTTGACGTCGAAGCCGTAGGCGCCGAAGATCCGCCCGTCGGCGACCAGCAGCTCGGTGATGTAGACCGAGTCCAGGATCGGGATCCGCAGCTGGCCAGCCCGGCGGACCAGGGTGCGCTGGATTTCCAGCCCGGTGTAGTCCCCGGCGAAGGCGGTGCGCCGGAACTTGTGGGCGCCGAAGAAGCGCTGGGAGATCCGGCCGTCGGTTTCGCGGGCGAAGTTCATGCCGTAGCGTTCCAGGTCCTCGATGCCGCGGGCCGCGCCCTGGGCGACGATCTGGACGGTGCGCGGATCGGCCAGGTAGTAGCTTTCCTTGATGGTGTCCGCCGCATGCTGCTGCCAGCTGTCCTCGGCGTCCATCGTGCCCAGTGCGGCGTTGATGCCGCCGGCGGCCAGCGCGGTGTGCGCGTCATGGCGCGGGCGCTTACCCACGGCCAGCACGTCGGTGCCCGATTCCGCCAGTTCGATCGCCGCGCGCAGGCCGGAACCGCCGGTGCCGATGACCAGTACGGAGGTGGATATCTGCTTTTCGTTTCTCATGGTTTCCAGCATCGTCCCGCGCCCAGAATACGTCCAATGAATTATTGGCATGATGTTGATAGCAGTAGGCTATGCACCATGAATCTAGAGCAATTGCGCGGCTTCACCGCCATCGCCGAAGTGGGGCACTTCACCCGGGCCGCCGAGCAGCTGCACCTGACCCAGCCATCGCTCAGCCGGCAGATCGCCACGCTGGAACAGGAACTGGGCTCCGAGCTGTTCCACCGGGCCCGCGGCAACATCACGCTCACCGCCGCCGGGCAGGCATTGCTGCCCCGCGCGCGCCGGATGCTGGCCGATGAGGAATCCATCCGCACCGAGATGGCCGACCTGGCCGGGCTGCACCGCGGGCGGGTACGCCTGGGCGCCCCGCCTACACTGTGCGTGTCGCTGGTCGCCGAGGCGCTATCCATCTTCCGCACCCGCTACCCCGGGGTGCAACTGCAGATTTTCGAAGCTGGCTCGCACAAGCTGCTGGAGCAGCTGGACGGCGGCGCACTGGATCTGGCGCTCATTGTGACCTCGGAGCATGCGGTGAACGACAAGCATCTGGAGAACCTGCCGCTGCTCGAAGAGGAATTGGTGGTCATCGACTCGCTGGAGCACCCGCACCTGGCCGGCGAAGAACTTGATTTGCGGGCGTTGGCTCCGGTGCCCCAGCTGGCCTTCTCGCACAGCTACGACCTGCGCGCCAGCACCGCCCTGGCCTACAAGAACGCCGGCCTGGTACCGAATATCGTCGTGGAAGGCGGGGAAATGGACGCGGTGCTGCGCTTCGTGCACCGCGGGCTCGGAGTGGCCGTGGTTCCGGCGACGGTGGCGCTGGACGCCCCGGGAGTGCGCTCCATTGCCTTGCGTGAACCGCTGGCCCGGACCATCGGGCTGGCGCACCGGCGCGATGTCTCGTTGACCCGCGCCGCTGCGGCCATGGCGCAGCTGCTGGCAGAAACCGCCCAGCAGCTGGCCGCCGGCCACGGGCAAATCAACTCCCTAGCTTGATCCCCAGGTGGCTGGCCATTGCCTCCGCCAGCAGGCCCAACTGCAGCGAACTGATCCGCGCGCCGCGCAACCCGTCGACCCCTTCCACCTGGGCGAAGTCCAGCCCCTGCAGGTCGACCTCGCGCAGTTGCGCACCGGCACCGGTAATTTGCCCGGCCCGTGAATCGACGAAGCCCAGGCGCTGGATCTGCCCGCCCAGGTCGATCTCCTCGAATTGGCAATTGCGGAAGAGCACATCGCGCACCGTCGCACCGCGCAAATTCAGCCAGCCGAACTTGCAGTTCTCGAATACCACGCCATCGAGCTGGGCCTCGGCGAAATCCGCAGAACCGAAGCGGCTGTGGTTGACCCGCACATCGTTGAGGAACGCACCAGCGGCTTGCAGGGCGGGAGACCCGGCTTGCTCGAGTTCGCACTGGATCAGCCGGGCGTTGCGCAATGCCTCGATCTGCACGGAGCTGAAACGGCATTCCTCCAGCCGCGCGTCATCGGCCACCAGCGGTTCATCGAAATCCCTGAAGTGCAGCAGTTCAACGTAGTCATCGCCCAGATCCCCGCGGTAGCCAAGGGCCAGCTCGGGCAGGGTGAAGCGGCGGATCTTTGGTGCCAATGCGCGTCCTTAAAGTACTTGTTTTCCAGCCAGGTTCCCGGCAACATCATCCAGCGCCGCATCCAGGTGCGGCCAGCGGAACTCGTACCCGGTTCCATGCAGCACCCCGGGCAGCGCCCAGCGGGACTTGAGCAGCATTTCCGGTTCCACGCGCAGCACGAACATGGCTGGTTCCAACATCCAACGATACGCGGGCAACCCGAATTTCGCGCCGGTGGCGCGGCGCAGCGAGGCCATCAGCGCCCGGTTGGTGACCGGGTTCGGCGAGCTGAGGTTGACCGGGCCGGTGATTTCGGGGTGATCGATGATATGCCCGATCGCGCCGATCGCATCATCCACGTGGATCCAGCTGAAGCGCTGGTTCCCGCGCGTGCGGTGCCAGCCGCTGCGTTCGGCTCCGCTCGGGTCTGCGCCGATGCCGCGGTAGCGCCGATGCGCTGGCCACCAGCTATCGTGCTGCGCCCCGCCCATTCCGAGCCGCGCGATGGCAAGCAGCTTGCGCGTGGCCGGGCCGTCCCCGAGCACGATCGCCATGCGCAGGGCGACACGGCGCGTGGGCATCTCGCCGCGGAAGAACTCGCGTTCCCAGCTGCGCGCCACATCCACCGAAAACCCTTCGCCGATCCGGCCATCGGCCTCGGTGTTCGGCGCATCCATGCTGTGCCGGTAGATGGTCGCGGTGGATGCATTCAGCCACAGCGCCGGCGTATCAGCCGCCCGGGACACCGCTTCGTGCAGCGCGCGGGTCGTGTCCACGCGCGAGGCGAGGATCTCGTTGCGGGCCGCTTCGTGATAGCGGCAGCCGACATTCTTCCCGGCCAGATTGACCAGCAGCTGTGCACCATCGACGAGTGCCGCCAGGGCCGGGCCATCGCCCCACTGCGCATCCGCGGTACGGCCGCGGCCGATTACCGCCACCTGGTATCCGGCCCCGCGCAGCTGCGCGAGCAGCCGTTCGCCGATGAACCCGCCGGCTCCTGCCACTACCGCCCGCCGTACAGCGCTATGCATCATTTCCCCGCTAGAAGTCGTTGATCACCAGTTTCTTCATCTTCAGCATATGCTCGAAAGCACCGGGACGCTCCATCAGCTCGCCCATGTTCGAGGGCACGATCTGCCAGCTGACCCCGAATTTGTCGGTCAGCCAGCCGCAGGCTTCGGCTTCAGGCACCGCGGACAGCGCCTCCCAGACGCGGTCTATCTCCGCCTGGCCGTCGCATGGCCACTCCAGCGAGACGCCGGGGGTGAAGGTGAAATCCTGCGGCACGGCCGAATCCATGGCCGCAACGCAATCCTCGCCGAGGGTGAATTGGGCGTACATCAGCGCTTCGGCGGTAGCCACTTCGGTCGGCTCCCCGTACGGGAAGGCGCTGTCCAGTTTTGCGCCGAGCACCTGGCCGTAGTACTCGATGGCCTCGACCGCGCGGTTCTGGGCCGCACCGCCGAACATCAGCGCGGGAATCACCGAAGCGCGCGGTTCAACGGGCTCGTCGGATTCCATCAGCTGCCAGGAGACGCCGTACTTGTCGTTCACCCAGCCGTAGCGCGCGCTGAACGGGTAGGTGTCCAGCGGCATCAGCGCGGTGCCGCCTTCCAGCAGCGCGGCCCAGGTGGCATCGAGGGACTCGCGCTGGTCGGCGTTGAAGGCCAGGATGATCGAGATCGCCGGATTGGGCATGAATTCCTGGCCCGCGTTGATCAGCGTGATCTTGGTTCCGCGCACCCACAGCGAAACGGTCAGCGCCTTGCCGGCGAAGGGTTCCTGGAATTCGAGCAGGCCCTCGGTGGGATAGCGCGATTCGACTTCGGTTCTTGCCTCCGGCAAGGCGCGGGCATAGAACTCCCCCGCTTCCTCGGCAGTGCCTTGCATCCATAGATTGACGGTGAGCTTTTGCATGACGGTCCTCCTAGTTGGGCGATGCTCCAAAGCTACCCCGGAGGGCCGTCCAGCGACAGATGGGTCAGCGAACTTTCAGCCCCGATTCACCTGCTCGTCCCGCGCCGTTCGCCCGGTGAACTCGTCCATCGAGTGGTACACGCCGATGACCTTGCCGGCCACGAAATCCCAGGCCGGTCGCGGCAGCACGCCGCGCAGCAGCTGGCCCAGCTTGCTGGTCCACGGCATCAGCACCAGCGGTGTGCCTGCGAGCATAGCCCGCCACGCGCGGTCCACCACGACTTCCGGCTCCAGGATCGGGGTCAGCAGCATCGACTTGGCGCCTGCGAACATGCCGGTGCTGATATACGTCGGGCAAATGGTGCTCACGGCGATCTGGTCGTTGTCCTCCAGCTCCAGCCGCAGCGAATCGCTGAAGGACAGGGCCGCGGCCTTGGACGCCGCGTAGACGCTCATATTCGGGTTGGACACCAGCGCCGCCGCCGAGGCCATGGTCAGCACCCGGCCCTTGCCCCGACGCCCCAGCTGCGGAAGCAGGGCGTGGGTCAAGTACATCGGGGCCAGCGCATTGACCTGCATGGTCGCGGTGATCTGCGCCGTGCGGTGCTTCTCGAAGGAGGCGCCGGTGACCACCCCGGCGTTGTTGACCAGCACGTCGACTCCCCCGCTCTCAACCGCGATGGCTGCGTAGCGCTGGATTTGCCCCTGATCGGCAAGGTCCACCACATAGGCGTCGACATGGCCGCCCAGCCTGCGCAACTTTTCAGCGGCCGCATCGAGTTTCACTGCGTCGATATCCCAGATGACCACCCGCGCGGCACCTTCGATGCAGGCTTGCTTGGCGAACAGCAAGCCCATCCCCTGCGCCGCCCCGGTGACGAGAACGTGCAAACCAGCTACAGATTGAAGACGAGCCTTGCCCATGCGTGTACTCCTTGAGGTTCCGAGTGGCACCAGCCTAGCCTGTGGCGCGGCTAACAGTTGGGCCATTTTCATCGAGTGCGCCCAGTATTCACCGCTAGCCTTGGAGCATAGGACCGACTCGTCGAAAGGACGACCGTGCGCATTGACCGCCTGGACGCGGATTTGATCGAACTGCTCACCGAATCACCGATGCTGCCGGTGATGGAGTGCGCCCGTCGCCTGGGTGTTGCCCGCGGCACGATCAGCAGCCGGCTGGCCCGGCTCCACGAGGCCGGTGTCATCCAAGGAATCATCCCGCGGATCAAGCCTGCGGGTTTCGGATACACGCTGGTCGCGTTCTGCCAGGTGGAGATCATCCAGCGCTATGGGCATGATCCGGTGGCGACCGCGCTGGAAGAATCCATCCCGGAAATCCTCGACATGTACACCGTGACCGGCAGCTCGGATTTGCAACTGCGCGTGGTGGCCCGGACCCCCGAGGACCTGCAGGCGATCTTCAACCGGATCAACAAGGTGCCCGGTGTGGCAAGGACCTCTTCGTCCTTCGCCTTGCACGAGCATTTCCAGGGAAGGACGCTGCCGCTGGTTGCCGCGTGCGCTAGAGCCGAGGGCGAAGTGGAAAAGACTGCGCAGATTGACTAGTAAAATGGGTTGATTGGCGGCGAACGCTATACAGCCTGCATAGAAACAGGGGTTGCGATTGCGCCGGCAGATTCATTCAACCTACAGTCGATGCTTGTGAATCGCGACACGCGAGGATATGAGCAGGGCCACCGCTGACCACGCACTACGGCTTTGTCATAAGAACGATTGCCGACCTCGTGCAGCTCTGGCAGTCAGAGAGGAAACTCATGACCCTTCACCAGCGCCCCTCCTTGCAGGAAGTGCCCGCTTACAAGCAGGGCAAGCCCGCAGCCGCTGGAGCCTCGAAACTCTCATCCAATGAGTCACCGCATGCGCCCTTGCCCTCGGTGCTGGCCAGCATCCAGGACGGCTTGGCGAACATCCACCGCTACCCGAGCATTGCGGCGCCTGAACTGACCGGTGCCCTCAGCTCGCAGTTCGGCATCCCGGCCGAGCACATCACCTTGGGGGCGGGCTCGGTCGAGGTCGCGGCCCAGATCATCCACGCCATGGCCGCCGAAGGCGATGAGGTCATGTATGCATGGCGCTCCTTCGAGGCTTACCCATCGCTGGTGCGCATCGCCGGCGCCACCCCGGTCGAGGTGCCGCTGGATGCCGATAGCCGCCACGATCTGCCAGCGATGCTGGCCGCGATCACCGAGAAGACCCGGCTGGTCTTCATCTGCAACCCGAACAACCCGACCGGAACCGTCGTCCAGGCCCAGGCGCTGGACGAGTTCATCAACGCGGTGCCGCGCAACGTGCTGGTGGTCGTCGACGAAGCCTACGTGCACTTCGACCGTTCGGCCGTGCGGGCAGATGGCATCGAGCTGTTCCGCAAGTACCCGCATGTGGCCGTGCTGCACACCTTCTCCAAGGCCTACGGACTGGCTGGCTTGCGTGTGGGATACGCGATCAGCCCGCTGGAGGTTGCAGAAAACCTGCGCAAGGTCGCCGTGCCATTCGGCGTCTCCGACCTGGCCCAGCGCGCTGCGGTTGCCTCGCTGGCCGCCATCGACGAGCTGTCGGTCCGCATCGAGGAAGTCGTCGCCCAACGCGAACGGATGCACGACGGCTTGGCCGCCGCCGGATACCCGGTAGTGAAGTCGCAGGCGAATTTCGTCTGGGTGGATGCCGGCGAGGCAACCGTGGAGCTTGAAGCCAAGCTGGCTGCCGGCGGCGTGGTGGTTCGCGCCTTCCCGGGTGACGGACTGCGGATCTCTTCGGGCACCGAGGAAGATATCGACCGTGTGCTCGCCGCCCTGCCAGCCGTTCAGGAGGCCACCGCGTGAGCGCAGTCAAAGCCCCCGAGCAGCTGCATACCGGGCTGACCCAGCGCCAGATCTCCATGATGGGCCTGGGCGGCGCGATTGGTGCGGGCTTGTTCGTCGGCTCCGGCCAGGCGATCTCCATCGCCGGTCCGGCCGTGCTGGTCTCCTACCTGATCGCCGGCACCGTGATCATCGTGATCATGGCGATGCTTGCCGAGATGGTAGCCGCTAACCCGTCTTCGGGTGCGTTCTCGACCTTCGCCGGCCAAGCCATGGGCCGCAGCGCCGGGTCCACCCTGGGCTGGCTGTACTGGATCCAGCTGGTCGTGGTGATCGCCGCCGAAGCAACCGGAGCCGCTGCCATTACCGCAGCCTGGGTTCCCTCTTTCCCCCAGTGGGCGTGGGTGCTCAGCTTCGTGGTCGTCCTCACCGGGGCGAATCTGCTCGGCGTACGCAACTACGGCCGTTTCGAGTACTGGTTCGCCGTGATCAAGGTGGCTGCGATCATCGCATTCCTGGTCTTCGGCGTCTTGGTGCTGGCCCACGTGATACCTACTCCTGAACCAGTTGGCTTCGCTAACCTGGCCGCCCATGGCGGCTTCGCCCCCGGTGGCATGGCTGGCATTGCCGCCGCAGTGCTGATCGTGATCTTCTCCTTCGGCGGCACCGAAGTCGTCTCGATCGCGGCCGCCGAGTCCAAGGACCCGGCCGGCAACATCAAGCGCGTGGTCAAGTCCGTGATGATGCGCATCTTGTTCTTCTACCTCGGCTCGATCCTGGTGATCGTCGCCCTGGTGCCCTGGAATAACCCGGCGATCGTTGACGGTCCGTTTGCGGCAGCACTGGATGTCATGCACATTCCGGGCGTGGGCTTCTTGATGAACGCCGTTGTCGTGGTTGCCTTGCTTTCAGCGATGAATGCGAATATCTACGGTTCCTCGCGCATGCTGTACTCGCTGGGACAGCGCAAGCTCGCCCCGAGCGCCGTCACCCATGTGACCGGCAAGGGCGTGCCATCGAAGTCCGTGATCGCCTCCGTGGCCTTCTCGTTCCTGGCTGTGGGCCTGAATTGGATCTGGCCCGAGGCGGTGATGCCGATCTTGCTGAACGTAGTGGGCTCGACCATCATCTTCATCTGGGCGTTCATTGCAGTGACGCAGCTGATTCTGCGTCGCCGTGCGGACCGCGATGGCGGGCATCTGCCGCTGCGCCTGTGGGGTTTCCCGGGCCTGTCGATCGCGACGATCGTCGTCTTGGCCGCGATTGTCGCAATCGCGATGACCGATCCCTCTGCACGCACCCAGCTGCTGCTCACCGGCGGGCTGACCGCCGTGATCTGGGTGATCTCCAAGATCGCGTTGCGCGACAAGATTCCAGAAGCAGTGGACGCCTGATAAGCTCCCGGAAGCCTAGGTCCAGCAATTGCTGGACCTAGGCTTTTCTTTTGGCCATTTCGGTAATCCAGATGGGAGCGAATGGGGAAATGCACCCGGCTGAGGTCGGGTAATCCGCCAGCACCTGCAAGGACTCGCCGATGGCCAGGGCACGCGGGCGCAGCCGCTCATGCTCGATGCCGATTTGCGCCAGCGTCGTATTCATCGCCCACTGCAGGCGCTCCGGAGCAGCAGGCATCCGCGCTTCGATCGTGTCCAGCAATTGCTCCAAGTCCAGGTGCTCCGGGGCTTTGGCCACCTGGTGCGCGGTCAATTCCCAGGCGGCCGCCCGTTGCACCGGATCGGAATCCACCATAAGCGCCAAGCGGAGCTCTTCGAGCAGCTTGGACTTCTTGACGATGTAGCTCAGGAACCAGGCCTGGACCTTGGGAGTGGTGGCATCCTTGCTCCAAGCCAGCAACTGGTCCAGGGTAAAGCTGCGCGGTTTGGCGATCAGCAGCGCGACCAGCCGGGTCGCGGTATCGCCTGTAGCCCAGAGCTCGTCGGCAAGCTCTTGGTTGCTCTTCAACGCCTTGGCCAGGGCCCTTAGCTTGCCCAGGTTCACTCCGAAGTCATCGCCGTGTTTCTCATTGACCGCCCGGTGCTTGGGGTCTTCAAGTTCGGCCTGGGCCTGCTGCACGTCGGCAACGGTACTCTGTGGTGTCAGTTCCATCTGTTTCTCCTCTTGCTAGAGCGGCTCAACGGGTTGGCGCAGGATCGTGCGAAGCTTCTCTGGTGCCACCTTGCGTGGGTCACCAAGGTAGATTTCGTGGTGCTTGCCAGTCATGCGCAACCCATGCCCGGGAATGAATTCGTGATGCATCGCGGCTAGGATTTCGGCTTCGGCATCGTAGGGGCCAATGTGCAGCGTCTGCACGCATTGGCCTTCAGCGAGCGTCTCGAACCGGATGCGCCCAGGGCATGGCAACGGCTTCTTTGCTTGGGCAGTTTCCAGAGCCGTCGCGTAGTCGTCCTCGTTGATCCATGCTGGGACCATCAGCATCATCGTCCAGCGCCATTTTGCCTTATCCCGCCGTTCGGTAAAGACTGCCATGTCCTCGGCCCACCACAGGCCCTCCAAGGGCGGGACAACATAGTCGCGTCCCTGGGCCTTGCTCGCAAATTTGAGCTTGTAGGCCAACGGATACAGGGTCTGCAGGGCTTGTTGATACGAGTCGCTGGTGTTCGGATCGCCGGCTCCCTCGATCATCAGGTACTGTGCCGCTGGCACCTGCAAGACACGGAATTCCCCTGCCTTCGACCGGTACCGTTCCAGCGACTTCTTGAAATCAATCTTCTCCGACAACGTTTCGCCTGAAGCCTTCCAACTAGAACCACTTACGCCATTTGAATACACCATATAGGGCGGCCGCAAAGCCAAGCATGAGGCAGACCGCCACCGGATAGCCGAATGACCAGTGAAGTTCTGGCATGTTATCGAAGTTCATCCCGTAAACCGCTGCGATCAGCGTCGGGGCAAATAGGATGGCAGCCCAGCCCGAAATCTTCTTCATGTCCTCGTTCTGGCGCTGTGCCACGAGGGTGGAGTTCACGCTCAAGATCTGCGATAGCGCATCCCGGTATTCCACGGCTTGGGTATGCGCCCGAGTGAGGTGGTCGGTGACATCCTGAAGGTAGGTTTCCAGCTCGTCGGGCACCGGGTACTTCTTGAATCCGGCATCGAGCGATTGCACGACTTCCAGCAACGACGCGGTCGCGTGCTGCATGTCGATGACTTCTTGGCTCAACCGGTAGATGCGCTCGGTGACCGCAGCATCGCCGCTGAAGACTTGCCGCTCGATCTGTTCCTTGTCGATTCCCAGCCCGTGAAGCACCGGTACGTACCCGTCAACGATCTCATCCAGGATCCGGTACAGCACGGCCTCGGCACCCAGGCGGAGCAGCTGCGGGTCTTTGAGCAGCACCTGGTCCTTGCGCAGAGTGCCGCTCCTGATGGATTCGACGAACTCCTCCCCGTCGGTACCATCGATCCACCGGTGGTCCTGGCAAAGCACCGCCACAGCGCCCTTGCGCACCAGGATGTGAAACTCGGAGAGCTCGACTTCTTCGGTTTCGTCGAGATACAGGGCGGAACGAACAACTAGCAGCAGCACCTCGCCGTAGCGTTCGAGTTTCGGCCGCTGGCGCGCATGGACGAGGTCTTCGACGAGCACCGGGTGCAATTCCCACGCTTCGGTGAGCTCTTGAATGTCAGCTTCATCCGGGGTGGGATACAAAGAAAGCGCGATGCGCTGGGACCCGGATTGGCCGAAGGCCAGGGCTTCGGCAGCACTCGTACCTTCCGGAGCGGATTCGACGTTGCCATCGTCAATATAACGGACAATCATCGATGTATGCTTCGACTGCTGGGTACCGAAAAATGGTCGGGAATTCGCAGCCCGGCGTTGAACACGTGACATTTTGCTCCTGAATGATCTTCGTTCATTCAAGTATGGCAAGTCCGGCGTGCATTTCGGCGTTGATAAGTTCCCCGGCTTTTCGGATGCTGGTTCCTGCCGCCAGGAACCTATGGGTCGACGATTTCTACCTCCAGCTCCCCGGCACGCCATTTTGCTGTCGTCTCATCAGCCAACGCTTCGGCTTCCAATGCCTCTGCCGGCGTCATGAAGTATGTATTGATCCGCAATCTTTGCTCGGGGTCCAATTCCGGTGAAAGCAGTACCATCGGCCTGCAATCCTGGATCTTCACCGCATGGAACAATCCGCAATGACGGGCCGTGTGGTGGATCAGGCAACTCAAACCCGCAAACTTGATATCCGTTCGTCCACCCTTTTCCCAGGCGTCCAGATGGTCAATTTCGCACCGTTCGGAGGGCATGCTGCAGCCGGGATAGGAACAGCCCCGGTAAGCTGCCCGAATTGCACGGCGTTGGGCCTTGGAATACAGCCGTTGCGTTCGGCCCAGGTCAAGAGGCAGGCTCTTGCCGTTCAGCACCACCGGATAAAGACCGGCATGGCACAGCGCTGCCCTGGCTTCGCCGGGCGATAGCTGAATTCCCGAAGTGGTAACCGCGAAGTCCGTCGCCTGCTCCAGCATCCGCTCGTAATTCAGGATGATGCTCACCTGCGGGGTAGCTAGTCCTGGTTGCCTATGCGGTGGGCTTGCGGTTCGATCGCTCATCAGCAGGGCCATGAGTCCGACGAGCCGTCGGCGTTCAGGTTTCAGGTCTTCCCACGGGGCCGAAGCGGAGGATGATGCCGGATCCGCTTCATCTTCCGGTGGGCTTCCGTGCTCATCAAAGGTTCCGGTGGCAGCTGCATCACCTGCGTGCGTGGACTCGGGTGCTGCGGTGTCCGCTTGTGCATCGTCGGCATCGACTTGTGCACCGCCAGCATCGGCCTGAGCCCAGTCGGGCATGGACTGCTCGTGGTCCCAGTCACTGGCCTGTCCACCGGTGAACTGCGCTTCGGCATCTTTCAGGCCCTCGCGGTTGCCCGCCACCGTAGCCGGGTTGTCCAATGTGGCGAAGAACGCCTCGATGTAGGCAGCTTGGGAGGGCAGTGCCTTGACCACGTACTCGATGAGGCCTTGGCGAAGTCCCTTCTTGAAAATGCCGATGCTATCCAGCAGTGCCTTGATCGGACGCTTGCCAGCCTTGACTTGGGCCACCATATCGCTGATGTGTTTTCGAGCTGACTTGGGCTCGGCATGCATGAACGTCAATGATTCGCGTTCAAGCTGTGCCTTCTTCGCTAGCGCCGGTGCACCCTCGCCCAGATCCTTGCGTGCCGAATGCAGTTTCATGCTGGCCGCAATGAGCAACCGCGGGTCGGTCGTGGGATTGTTGAACTCAGTGGCAAGTTCCGGCAGCCACGGGGGTGTTTGTTGCCCTGTTTCATCGACGCCACCAAGCAGGCAGTCAGCAAGGATGAGCCGTTCGCTGGCGGTGCCACGTGGGATATCCAGCCAGTCATGCATCAATCCACGCGCGTTTCTGAAGTGGGTGCGACCGGTAATGGTGTGGCCGGCCGCGTCCTGGATGTTCTGCAGCGTCGGGTGCTCGCTGGCTTCGCCGATGGCCTGGAATGAAGCTTGGTCGAGCTTGTGGGCGCCGGAGCTGCGCAGCGCGTGCGCTGCGTGAACCTGGGCCCGCGAAATTTGCTGGGCGGTGCGCTCGGTGAATCGGGCGAAGCAGGCGGCGTGGCCGGCGGGAAGATTGCCCGCAGAAAGCACAGCGGTGGCTGAGGCGATGAGCTCGGAGGCTTGAACGAGCTGCAGAAGCGCTTGTGCGGTATCGGCGGTCATGAATACAGCTTGCACTGAATGGACCGGCTGGATACGTGGGTTCAGACGGCCTGTGGAAAACAAAAAACCTAAGATCCGGGCTAACCGGATCTTAGGATTTTAATTTGTGGAGGTAAGGGGATTCGAACCCCTGACCTTCTGCATGCCATGCAGACGCGCTACCAACTGCGCCATACCCCCAAAAGGATTGCTGCCCTGATCAGGCAACTCCATAATCATAGATGACTACCTGATCAGGATGCAAATTGAGGGTTACTTCTGGTTTTCAGAAAGTTCCTCAGGCAGCTCGATGACTGGGCAGTCGGCCCATAGGCGTTCGAGCGCGTAGAAGATGCGGTCTTCTTGGTGCTGAACGTGGATGACTACGTCGCCGTAGTCCAGCAGGACCCAGCGGCCCTGGCCGAATCCTTCACGGCGGATCGGGCGCATGCTGTACTCGTCGAGCACCTCAGCGACGATTTCGTCGACGATTGCGTTCACCTGAGGTTCTGACCCACCAGAGACAATCAAGAAAGCGTCGGTGACGCCCAAGCGGTCGGCAACGTCCAGCGCGACCATATTTTCTGCCATCTTTTCGGAAGCCGCGTGCGCGGCAACCTTCACGAGGGCGATTGATTCTGCGTGTGCTCCCATAGAGTGGGGTGTCTCCTTATAGAGGTGTAGATCGAGAACCTAATTGTCCTACGAAAACTAGTTGCCAAGCAACATGATCAAGCCAGCAATCAATGCGGCACCGCCCACGCTGAGGGCGACAATCATCGCGATCAGCATGTTATTGGCGCGGCGAAGGCCGTGAGCCTGCACGTCAAGTGGCTGCAAGCCCTGTGCGTTGACCGCGTCGATGCGAGGCATGTCGACGTCCGCGGCCGGTTGGGCAGTGTGGGATTTAGCATTCTGATTTGCCGGCGCCTTTGGCGCTGGCTTGGCAGCTGGTTTTGCAACTGGCTTGGCCGCAGGCTGGGCGGGAGCCTTCGCAGCGGGCTTGGGCGCCGGCTTGGCCATTGGCTTCTTGGCTGCGGGTGCCGCTAGGTCCTTCTTGGAGCTGGGCTTGCCGCCGGCGTTGAAGTCAAGCGAAACACTCTGGGTCTTGGGGCCCTGCACGCCGGTCTTGGCGATGCGGTCCTCGACCTCGCGAATGTTGCCCATGGCGCCAGTGAAAGGATCGGAGGACTTATCATCCTTGCCCTGGTTGGCATTCTGTATGCGCAGGCGTTCGCGTTCCGCGGCACGGCGGGAAATGATGGCCGCGCGGGCTGCCATTTCACGCTGGTGGGCGAGAACTTCGAGATCGATCTCGGAGTCGTCCTCCCCCAGCAGGTTTGGATCAACCGGAGTCTTGGGCGCGTGGGCGCGGCGGGCGGCCAGGGCCTGCTCGACGCTCATGACCGTAGTCTCCGGGGCGTCTTCCTTTGGTGCAGGCTTCTTGGCGGCAGCGGCCTTCGGCTCGGTTTTGCCCTGATCTGCCAACGCCTGGAGGCGCAGTTGACGGCGAGTAAGCGGCTTAGGTTCTTCCGCCGGGGCAACAGTTGGAATGTTGGTGGTCAGCGCGCCGACTTCTTCTTCCAGGCGACGACGCTCGCGCAACGCCTCGCGGTCACGGGCGCGACGCAACGATGCGCGTTCACCCAGTGCCTCTTCGGCCAGTGGTGCGCTAGCAGCCTTGGCAGCAGGCTTTGCGCTTGGAGCCTTGGCTGGCGCGTCAGCAGGCTTGGCCGCTTCTGGCTTAGCACTTGCAGCCTTGGCTGGCGCTTGAGCAGGCTTGGCCGCTTCTGGCTTGGCACTTGCAGCCTTGGCTGGCGCTTGAGCAGGCTTGGCCGCTTCTGGCTTAGCACTTGCGTCCTTGGCTGCAGGCTTGGCCGACTGCGGCTTGGCCGAGACTGGTTTTGCTGGCTCTGCCTTGGGTGCCGGCTTGGCCTTTGGGGTCGCGTCAGATTTTACTGGCTTCGCCGAACCTTCGGCCTTGTCCGCGCTCTTCGACGCGAGCTCCTTGGCTGCCTGTTCGGCCTTGCTGTTTGCCAGCAATGCTTCCATCTCGGCACGTCGTTTTTCGCGCAGAGCTCGCCTGCTTGAAACCGGCTGCGAGTTATCGCTCATCCTGAAACTTCTCCCGACCGCATAGACAAATACCGTCACCCTTACCTAGAGATTATGCCGTGCTACCCCACCTTATGTGAGGTTACGACTCGGTATACAGCCCATATTTTGCAATGTACTGCACCACACCGTCCGGCACAAGATACCAAACCGGCTTATCGGCGGCGACACGCTCCCGGCAATCGGTGGAGGAAATTGCCAGTGCTGGAATTTCCAATTGCGAGACATTGTCGCGACCCAGGTCCGCGATGACGTAACCAGGACGGCTCACGCCCACGAAATGGGCGAGGTCGAAGACCTGGTCGATGTCGCGCCAACTCATGATCTGGCTCATCGCGTCGGCACCGGTAATGAAGAAGAGCTCCGCTTCCGGGCGCAGCGCGCGCAGATCGAGCAAGGTGTCACGCGTGTAGGTGGCGCCTTCGCGGTCGACGTCGACACGGCTTACGGTGAAGCGCGGGTTCGACGCAGTGGCGATCACGGTCATCAGGTAGCGGTGCTCGGCGCTGGTGACCTGGCGATCGGCCTTCTGCCATGGCTGGCCGGTGGGTACGAAAACGACCTCATCCAGGTCGTACTCGGCGGCTACCTCGCTGGCAGCGACCAAGTGGCCATTGTGGATGGGGTCAAAAGTACCGCCCATCACGCCGAGGCGCAATGGGCGGTCTTGAGGCTTTTGCTCTGCCAAGACTAGTGGCTATGTGGTACGTGAGTCTTGAACTGGCGGTGGGTGTCCTCTGGTTCAGGCTTGGCGTCGTGGCGGTTACCTACGTTGGTGTAGGAAACGGTGATCAGCAGCAGGACCATCAGTGCTGCGAAGATGCCACCACCGACGATCACAGCGAAAGTGTGAGGATCCATGCCGGTGGAAGCGGCTTCCGAAGCCAAAATCAGCGCGTTCAAGATAATTCTCCAGTCGTTTTCACGAGTTCGCTAAGCCAGCAACCTGGGCGGCTGGATCAGTAGCTCGAAAAGTAACGGTACGTTTCTTCTACATCGTACCGAAAAGGGCGGTCAGAAACTATTTGCGAATGTGCCCGTCGCCCTGGACGATCCACTTGGTCGTGGTCAGTTCGGCCAGGCCCATCGGGCCGCGAGCGTGCATCTTCTGGGTTGAGATGCCAACTTCTGCGCCCAGGCCCAGCTGCCCGCCGTCGGTGAAGCGGGTCGAGGCGTTGACAATCACCGCGGCCGAGTCGATCTCCGCCACGAACTGCTCGGAAGCAGCCAGCGAGGACGTGACAATCGCCTCGGTATGCCCGGTGGAGTAGGCGCGGATGTGCTCCAGCGCCTGGTCCATGCCATCGACGACCTTCACGGCGATGTCCAGGTCCAGGTACTCGTTGCTCCAGTCCTCCTCCCCCGCCGGGATGGTCGGCAGCTGCGGAACCAGTGCGGCGGCACGATCGTCCGTGTGCAATCTCACGCCGGCTGCGGCTAGGGCCTGCAGCACTGCCGGGGCCACGGAGGCATCCTTGTGGACCAGCAGGGTCTCGACGGTGTTGCATACGCTGGGGCGGTGGGTTTTCGCGTTGAGCAGGATATCCATGGCCATTTCTTCTTCGGCGCTCGCGTCGAGGAAGATGTGCACATTGCCTTCGCCGGTTTCGATCACCGGGACCTTGGCGGTGGTGACCACGCGCTGGATCAGTTCGCGGCCGCCACGCGGGATGAGCACGTCGATCTTTCCGCGCGCGCCCATCATGGCGTCGGCCCCGGCGCGGCCGAATTCGTCGACCGAGATCACGATGTCGCGGGGCAGGGAGACGGATTCCAGCGCGTCGCGGATCACCGCGACCAGCGCCTGGTTGGAGTTCAGCGCGGCCGAGCCGCCTCGCAGCAGCACCGAGTTGCCGCTCTTGAGCGCCAGGCCGGCGATGTCCACCGTGACGTTCGGACGTGCTTCGTAGATGGTGCCGATGACGCCCAGCGGGACGTTGACCTGGCGCATGCGCAGGCCGTTGGGCAGGGTTTCGCCGCGCACTACGCGACCGACCGGGTCGGGCAGGCCAGCGAGTTCATGCAGCGCGGAAATCAGGCCGTCGATGCGCTTGTCATCAAGCTTCAGCCGGTCCAGCAGGGCTTCGGAGGTGCCATTGGCGCGGCCGGAGTCCAGGTCCTTTTCGTTGGCGCGCAGGATCATCGAACGGTTCTGGTCGATGCGCGAAGCCATGGCCGCAAGGGCGCGGTCTTTCCAGTCGCGGTTGGCGCGCTTGAGGATCCTCGAAGCGCGGCGTGCACGATCGGCTAGCTGATGGACCGAGGTGGTGACGTCGGTGCTCGTTTCTTCGGTGTTTACGGCGTCCATACTCATGCTCCTCATTCTAGAAAATGGGTTCGATCAAAGCCAGATCATCGACATGCACTACTGACCTGTCGTAACCTGCGCCCAGTTCTTCAACCAGATCTGCGGTGTTGTGCCCGAGCATCTCGGGTAGTTCGTGGGAGCTGAAGTTCACCAGCCCACGAGCGAATGGTGCTCCCTCGGCGTCGCAGATTTCGACGGCGTCGCCGGCTTCGAATTCTCCGCGGACGGCGGTAATGCCGGCTGCCAGCAGCGAGTTGGTGCCACGGGCGATCGCCTTGACCGCACCGGCGTCCAGGATCAGCTTGCCTTCGATGGAGGCCAGGTAGGCCAGCCAGACGTCGCGGGCCGAGCGGCGGGAGTTGCGGGCGGCGAACCAGGTACCCACATCCTGTCCGCGCAGCGCCTTGGCCGCATTGTCGGTGCTGGTCACCAGGGTAGGAATGCCTGCCGAGGAGCTGAGGGTCGCGGCATCGACCTTGGTGATCATGCCGCCGGTGCCCACTCCGGCGGCCCCCGGGGTGCCCAGGTCCACTGCTTCGAGCTCGTCTGGGTGCTCGATGGTGGTGATGCGGCTGCCGCCGTCATCCGGGTGCGCATCGTAGACCGAGTCCACGTCGGAGAAGAGCAGCAGCGCGTCGGCCTTGACCAGGTGGGCCACCAGCGAGGCCAGCCGGTCGTTGTCGCCGAAGCGGATCTCGCGGGTGGCTACCGCGTCGTTTTCGTTCACGATTGGCAGCACGCCCAGGTTCAGCAGGCGAATCAGGGAGCGCAGTGCGTTGGTGTAGGAAGAGCGGCGCATCAGGTCGTCTGCGGTGAGCAGCACCTGGCCCACGCGCTGGTCGTACTCGTCGAAAAGCTTGGTGTACTGCGCCAGCAGCAGGCCCTGGCCAACGGCCGCGGCGGCCTGCTGGGTGGCAAGGTCCTTGGGACGCTTGGCCAACCCGAGCGGGGCCAGGCCGGCGGCGATGGCGCCGGAGGAAACGAGGATGATCTCGGTACCGTTGTTCACGGTTTCAGCGAGAGTGTCCACCAGGAACTTCAACCGCTCGTGGGATATCCCGCCGCTAACCGTGGTCAGCGAGCTGGATCCTACCTTGACCACTAGCCGCTTGGCTTGCGGCAGCTGGTGGGGTGAGGTAATAGCTGAAATTGTCTTGGTGGCGCTTTCACTCATACTTTAATTTTCCTCCTGGGTTGCCTTTGGTTCAGCAGTCTTCCGCCCGTACTTGGAGTCCACGGATTCGGTCCAGATGCCGGCCTTGCGTTCGGCTTCCAGCTCGGCGCGGGCCTCGGCCTTGGCCGCCTTGCGCTCTTCGTGCTCGGAGCGCTTTTCCTCGCGGGTCTTGCGATCGCCGCGATCTTCGAGGCGGATGTCTTCACCGCGTCGGCTGCCGCCGAGCAGTTCGGCACCGGCAGCCATGGTTGGCTCCCAGTCGAAGACTACTGCGTTGTCTTCTGCGCCGATGATTACCGCGTCCCCTGGCTTGGCGCCGGCCTTGAACAGCTGGTTCTCGATTCCCAGCTTGGCCAGGCGGTCGGCCAGGTAGCCTACGGCTTCATCGTTGCGGAAGTCGGTCTGCATGATCCAGCGTTCCGGCTTTTCACCGATGACCCGCCACATTGGCTCAAAGTTCTGCTCCTCGCGGCGGATGGTGAATTCGGCCCGCTTGGTAGTACGCGGACGGATCACAGGCACCTCGACTACTGGGGCTTCAACAACCTGTTCGGCTCGGGCCTGTTCTACCAATTCAGCCATAGCGAAGGACAAATCGCGCAATCCATTACGCGAGAGCGCGGAGATCTCGAAGACGCGGTAGCCGCGTTTCTCCAATTCAGGGCGAACGAATTGGGCCATGTCGGCGCCGTCTGGCATGTCGACCTTGTTCAGCGCGATCAGCTTCGGGCGTTCGATCAGCGGCACGATGGTGCCGTCGGTGCCGGCGAAGGTGGAGTCCGCCTCGTAGTTGGCCAGCTCGGCCTCGATGGTGTCCAGGTCGCTGATCGGATCGCGGTCCGCTTCCAGCGAGGCGCAGTCCAGCACGTGCACGATGGCGGCACAGCGCTCAACGTGGCGCAGGAACTCGTGGCCCAGTCCCTTGCCTTCGGAGGCTCCAGGAATCAGGCCAGGCACGTCGGCGACGGTGAAGCGGGTTTCGCCCGCTTCGACGACACCCAGGTTGGGCACCAGGGTGGTGAACGGGTAGTCGGCGATCTTCGGGCGTGCCGCGGACACGGCGGCGATCAGCGAGGATTTGCCGGCCGATGGGTAGCCCACCAGTGCGATATCCGCCATGGACTTCAGCTCCAGGACAATATCCTGGCCGGTGCCGGGAATGCCCAGCAATGCGAAGCCCGGGGCCTTGCGCTTATCCGAGGCGATGGACGCATTGCCCAGGCCTCCCATGCCGCCTACCGCGGCGATGTATTCATCGCCCGGCTTGACCAGGTCGCCGAGGATGTCGCCGTCCTTGGTCTTGATGACGGTGCCGGCCGGTACGCCGAGGACCAGGTCCTCGCCGCTCTTGCCCGGGTGCAGCCCGCCCTTGCCCGGTTCGCCGTTGCCGGCCTTGCGGTGCGGCAGGTGGTGGAAGTCCAGCAGCGTGGTGACCTGGGGGTCAACGCGCAGGATGATGTCCCCGCCCTTGCCGCCGTTGCCGCCGTCGGGACCGCCAAGCGGCTTGAACTTCTCACGCTTGATGGACACACAACCGTGGCCACCATTACCTGCGGTGACATGAAGGGTTACGCGATCAACGAATGCAGCCACGGGGCCATCTTCTCCTAGTACGGGGTTGCGAGGGATACTCGCTTAAAAGTCTAACTATGCACGCAAGGGGCGGACCGAAATCGGCCCACCCCTTGTGTACTAAAAAATTTGCCTGATGCCTGAATTAGGCAGCAGCCACAATGTTCACCACGCGGCGACCACGACGGGTGCCGAACTCGACTGCGCCAGCAGCCAATGCGAACAGGGTGTCATCCTTGCCACGGCCTACGCCGGCGCCTGGGTGGAAGTGGGTGCCACGCTGGCGAACGATGATTTCGCCTGCCTTGACTTCCTGTCCACCATAGCGCTTTACGCCTAGGTACTGTGCGTTGGAATCGCGACCGTTGCGAGTGGAACTCGCACCTTTCTTATGTGCCATGCCTTTTAGCCTCTTTCGCTACAAAAATGGATTCTACGATTGCCTGAATTAGGCGATCGAGGTGACCTTGACCTTGGTCAGAGCGGCACGGAAGCCCTGGCGCTTCTTGTAACCGGTCTTGTTCTTGTACTTCTGGATTACGATCTTCTCGCCGCGAAGGTTTTCTACAACCTCAGCGGTGACCGTGACCTTAGCCAGATCGGCAGCTGCGGAAGTTACCTTCTCGCCATCTACCAACAGCAAAGCTGGAAGCTCGATGGAGCTACCTGGGGCAGCCTGAAGACGGTCAACGGTGATGAGGTCTCCAACGGAAACCTTCTCCTGGTGGCCGCCTGCGCGGACAATTGCGTACACCACGTGGGTACTCACTTCTACTCGACGTTTATTGTCTTACCGGCGCAGATATCGACCCGAACACCCACAAAGTGGATGCGATCCCGGGGATCTCATGCGCTTGTGCCTTGACGCCGAGCGGACCAAAAGTCCGTGATCTTGGCGTTTAGCACCGATGAACTAGATTACGCTAGTCCACACCGCTGGAGCAAATAGAAACTGCCCCAGCGAGGGAAGCGTGATCAAGTTCATCTATTTCAGTTCGCGTACTGGAACACCCACACCGAACATTACCGGTTGCCCGGAAGGCTCAGCTGGCTTATCTTTCTGCGAACCGGAGGCATCCATCTGAACTACCGAACCGGTAGCGGCGGATACCTCTGCCACGAGAACCTCTGCAGTCGCATCGCCCTGGACCGAGGTGGCCCGACGACTGCGACGCTTTGGCTTCGTGGAATTCTGTGGGGCTGCCGCAGTGGCGGCAGCCGGGGCGGGAGCCACGGCGCTGCTGGTCTCAGCGGCCGCAGGAGCGCTGGCAGCAGGCATGGCCAGGCCGGTGAGTACCGGCTGGTCCTGCTGTGCCACGTCCTGTGGACGCGAAGCCCGGCGCGAACGCTTGCGAGGCTGCTCTTCGGACTTCGGTGCGGCAACAGGTTCAGGAGCAGCTTGCTGTTCCTGGTTGGCCTGTGCAGCCTCGTTGCCCGAAGCGCTCTCCTCGGACTGGTTGCGGCTGCGCCCACGGGAGCGTGAACGGCGGCGCGGCTTGCGGCCGCCGTCTTGCTCGTCGCTGGACTCTTCCTTGCCCGGCAAGGCCGCTTCCAGGGCTTCCAGCGTAACCGAAGCCTCGGGGTCCTGCGAAGGCACCGCGGACTTGGTCACAGGAATCTGTTCACCCTCGATGCTCACTGCGTTTTCAGCAGCGGCATCCAGGTGCGAGGCGGCGGCAATGCTGGCCAGGGCGTTGCGGGTGGCTTCGTCCTTCTCCCCTGCTACCGGCTCCTGCTTCTCAACTGGCTTCAGCTCGTCCTTCTCGCCGCCACGACGGCGACGGGAGTTGCGGCTTGGCTTGTCATTGAACTTCTTGCTGTGCGCTTCGCCTTGCGAGTTGAAGGTCTTGCGCGATTCAACCGGTTCCTCGTGGGTGATGAAGCCAGCACCAGCACAGTGCTCGCACTCTTCACCGAAGACTTCGAGCAGGCCGGTGCCCATGCGCTTGCGCGTCATCTGGACCAGGCCCAGCGAGGTCACTTCGGCAACCTGGTGCTTGGTCCGGTCGCGGCCCAGGCACTCCACCAGTCGGCGCAGCACCAGATCGCGGTTGGATTCCAGGACCATGTCGATGAAGTCGATGACAATGATGCCGCCGATGTCACGCAGGCGCAGCTGGCGGACCACTTCTTCGGCCGCTTCCAGGTTGTTCTTGGTCACGGTCTCTTCGAGGTTGCCGCCCGAGCCAGTGAACTTGCCGGTGTTCACGTCGATGACGGTCATCGCTTCGGTGCGGTCGATGACCAGCGAACCGCCCGATGGCAGGAAGACCTTGCGGTCCAGCGCCTTGGCGATCTGCTCGTCCACACGGAAGTTGGCGAAGATGTCCTCTTCGGCGTCCCACTTCTCCAGGCGGCCCATCAGATCCGGCGCCACGTACATGACGTAGGCCTCGATGGTGTCCCAGGCGTGGTCGCCGGAGACGATCAGCTTGGTGAAGTCCTCATTGAAGACGTCGCGGACCACCTTGATGGTCAGGTCAGGTTCCGAGTACAGCAGTTCTGGAGCCAGGGTCTTGGTGGAGTTGGCCTGCTCTTCGATGCCTTCCCACTGCGCACGCAGCCGGTTGATATCGTTGGTCAGCTCTTCCTCGGAAGCCCCTTCGGCGGCGGTACGCACGATGACGCCCGCGTTTTCCGGCAGGTGGTCCTTCAGGATCTTCTTCAGGCGCTGGCGCTCCACATCCGGGAGCTTGCGCGAGATGCCGGTCATCGAACCACCTGGCACGTAGACCAGGTAGCGGCCGGGCAGGGAAATCTGGCTGGTCAGGCGGGCGCCCTTATGGCCTACCGGGTCCTTGGTGACCTGCACCAGGACCGAGTCGCCGGCCTTCAAGGCGTTCTCGATGCGGCGTGGCGCGCCTTCGAGCGCAGCTACGTCCCAGTTCACTTCGCCTGCGTACAGCACGGCGTTGCGGCCGCGTCCGATATCCACGAAAGCAGCTTCCATGGATGGCAGCACATTCTGCACCTTGCCGACGTACACGTTGCCGATCAGCGAATCCTGCTGGGTCTTGGAAACGAAGTGCTCTGCAAGCACGCCGTCTTCCAGCACGCCGATCTGGATGCGGTCCTCGCGCTGGCGCACGATCATCTTGCGCTCAACGGACTCGCGGCGGGCCAAGAACTCGGCCTCGGTGATCACCTGGCGGCGGCGACCGGTTTCACGCGATTCGCGGCGGCGCTGGCGCTTGGCTTCCAGCCGGGTGGAACCGCGCACCGAAGCGACCTTGTTGTTGACCGAGCTGTGGCTTTCGATGCTGCCACGCGGGGCGCGCACACGGGTGACGGTGTTTGGCGGATCATCCTGCGATCCGCCCTCAAGTTCCAGATCCACTTCTCCACGGCGACGGCGGCGTCGACGGCGCGAGGTCACGTCATCGGCATCGGCGTCTGCATTGGAATCTGCGGCAGCGGCGCGGCGAGCGGGTTCCTGCTTCTTCGCGACGGCCTGAGCCAGGACTGCCTGGGCGGTTTCCGGCACGGCGAAGGGATTCAAGATCATGGTGCTGCCGTGTTCGGCCAACAGCATGCCGGTCTGGTCAACGTCGTTGGCAACCTCAACCGCGGCAGTTTCCTGCTCGGCTGGTGCAGCGATTTCAGGGCTCTGCTCCTGGACGTCTTCCTGCTTGGCAGCGGCGAGCTCGACGGCCTCGTCATTCGCGGTATTGCGTGCTGCCTGGGCCCGGCGTTCCGCCTGGCGGCTGGCCCGCTTGGTGGAATCAGGGGTGGAAATCTGGGTGCGGCGGGTGGCCCGCCAGCGGTATGGGCTTTCTTCGACACCGGCTGCGGCATTGAGTTCGGCCAAGGTCATGGCGCGACGCAGTGGCCGCGCGGGTGTGGTTGAAACACTGGTACGGCGGGCTCGTGTTGAACGGTCGCCCCGCTTATTACCTTGTGTTCCGCCCTTTCGTTGATTTGCTGCGCTCATTTAATTTCGCGTACTCCTACTATGTCCCGCTCCGGCATCCTCCACAGACGGCGCCGTTGCTGAAACTACAATCATCACGTGTCGCTTGGCCTACTTATCTTCCAGTAGGCCGGACACAAAAGCTCGCTATTTTCCG
This sequence comes from Glutamicibacter sp., assembly GCF_050701915.1. Lineage (NCBI taxonomy): Bacteria > Bacillati > Actinomycetota > Actinomycetes > Micrococcales > Micrococcaceae > Glutamicibacter > Glutamicibacter sp. The sequence goes on from NZ_JBOGEG010000001.1 coordinate 105,629, forward strand.
CGGGTTCGACGCTGGTCCAAATTTCTGAACCAGGCGCAAATCCTGCGGATCAACGTGGCCTAAGAAAACCGGCTGCTTTCCTTTGCAGCCCTACGATCCGCGGTATTCCCCCGGGAGGCGCACATATTGGGCACTCAACCGAAGCGATGCATCGCCTGTCGATCTGTTGTTTCAAAAGTCTGTCGTCGGGTTGAAAGCAGACTGTGGATCCGCGAACAACCATTCCCATTCTCTCATATTTCGTTCACGCCTTGTTCATTGCTTCTCACCAGATGCACAGAAATGCTTCTTAGGATGAAAAAGCCCGCGGCGGGATAACCCGCTTTCCTATGAACTTATGGAATAGTCAAAACATGGTTTCATCACAAGAAAATAGCCACGGCTCGGGCGTGTTGCCCTGGTGGGCTAAGGAACGCGGCTTCGGGCTGTTCATCGTCATTACCGGATTGATCTCTTGGCTCGCCGCCGGAATTCTGGTTTTGGAACGCTTGGAGCTGTACAAGAACCCCGACTACATCACCAGTTGCGACCTTAATCCCTGGATATCTTGTGGCACCGTGATGAAATCAGAGCAAGCAGGCATCTTCGGATTCCCCAATCCCTTCTTCGGGATCGTTTGCTTCGCGGTTGTTATCGCCATTGGCTTCGCACTGCTCGCCGGCGCAACCAACCTGAAGCGCTGGTTCTGGCTGTGCTTCCAGTTGGGCGTCACCGCGGCGATGGGCTTGGTGATCTGGTTCTGGTCCCAGGCCCTCTATGAAATCAACGCACTGTGCCCGTACTGCATGGTCGTGTGGGCCATGACGATTCCGTTGTTCGTGTTCACAACCGCACGCAATGTGCTTACCGGCGTAATTCCTGCTGGCGCCGGCGTGAAGAAGTTCTTCGCCGAGTGGAGCTGGATCATTACCGCCGTCATCTGGGCACTCGTTGCCGCGTCGGTCATCCTGCGTTTCCCGCTCGCCTTCTTCGGCTAGAGCTCGACTTCGTTGCCTACCTGCGGGGCCGCTACTTCGGTAGCGGCCCCGCAGTGTTGTTCCTGGCATTCCCCCAGCACCGCCGCCAATCAGCTGGCGTCCGGCACGTGTGCCACGGTTTGTTGCGCGTTGGCGCGTCGGCTTGCGCTAGCACATCCCAATTCCGCCTTCGATCAGTGCCAAAACGATCATCGGCAGCACCGGGAAAGGTTCGCCATCAACGATTTTCCGGATACTGCTCGGCTAGACCCGGTAGATTGGAAGCATGGCAAGTGACATATGGAACACAGAAAATGCCCAAGACTACGGAATCAACCTGCTGATTTCCGAACACCTTCGGCTCCGTGAACTACAAGAGGAAGATCTTGCATTCCTCACCCAATGGTGGAATAGCCCAGAATTCATGGCCCTGCAGGGCAACTTGGTACTTCCCCACCCGATCACCGAAGCCGCAGAACTCTTCAAATCGCGCAGCGTCAACCGTGGCACCACCGACGGCGTGGGACTTTCCATCACGCTTCCCGATGACACGCTGATCGGGCACACCGCTTTGTACGACTACAACGCGCCAGCTCGTTCCGCAGAGTTGATGATCATGATCGGCGGTTCAAATGTGGGCCAGGGCTACGGCACCATGGCCACCAAGATGATCATCGATTACGGCTTCCGCGAGATGGGCTTGAACCGCATCGGCTTGAACGCCTGGGCGTACAACGAGCGCGCGCTGCGCACGTTCAACCGTGCAGGATTCCGCGAAGAGGGCCGGGTGCGCCAGGCTGGATTCCACGATGGCTCATTCCACGACAAGATCATCATGGGCCTGCTGGCCAAGGAGTACTTCAACGCCAAATAGTCAGCACAGGCAGAGAACAAGGCCGGAACAGAGCTGGGGCCGCGCATTGCGCAGCCCCAGCTTTGTTGAGTCAGTTCACTTCTGGATCAGGCCCGCATAATCGGTCTGATAGCCCGTCACTGGCTGGTGCGGGATTTCTTCCCAGCGTTCGGGATCTTCCTGCTGGACTTCTCCCGAGGCCATTCCGAGCAACAATTCCTTGAGCGCAAGGACATTCTGGCGAATCAGCTTGCCGCGGGACTTCTGCCCCAGGCTTCCGTCGCTGCTGTTTCCGCTGGTCTCAAAGAAGACCACCGGGTTTCGATGCCCTTCGGCATTGAGCCCTTGGTAGTTCAAGCCCAGCATCATTGCAGAGACGACGCCACCCTTGATGTCGATTTCCATGCCGTCGCCCACCTGATAGCGGTCGATGTTGAACGCGCCGTACTTCGACAGCTCGTCATACACATGCACTTGCATCTGGCGAGTAAGCACGTCATAAGCACCATTTTCGATTCCAGGCAGGGTCGGGCCGCCTGGCGCCAACGAGATTCCAAGCGACAAAGTTACGTCATCGCCTGTACCCCACTCCTTCTTCAGGCCTTGATGATGCACATCAACCCCGAAGGCTGGATCCACCATCGTCCAGTATTCGTAATAGGCCAGTGATTCGTTGGCCACGAAACCTTCCAGCGTCCAATCGCGGTTCAGGTCGATTCTTTGCTGCTTGCCAGTGGCATCAAGCTCCGGAGCATTCGCTTCCTGATCCCACAAGATCGTCTGCCGAATGTTGCCTTCCGAACCGTCAGGGTTATACATCGGGATGAAATGGAAGGTGTACTTGTCGCGGAGCAGCTCGTAGTCCGCCGATCCGTTAGCGCCGAGGTCCTTGAGCAGCGTCAGGAGCGAGTCGGTTCCATAGGGTTCATTGCCGTGGATGCGCCCCTGCAGCCAAACGTTCTCCGGGCCGTGCCCTGCAGTTGCCACATACAGATCCCTGCCCTGCTCTGACTGGCTGACCTGCGTTCCTGCTTCTTGGAGCGTGAACGCATCAACGTCGAACCGGGAGTTCGATTCGATCTTCTGCAATTCTTTGACCGTGTCTTCGTAGCCAAGAATGCTCGAAGTATTAGTTTGCCCGTTAGGCGATGGGAAATTGGCATCGGCGTTGGCCGGTACCGCTAATCCCAACGGTGCAACGACGGCGAAGGCCGCCGCCGCGCCCAGCGCGATGGATCGCTTGGGCAATGATGTTTTCCTGGGATCTGGCAAGGCTTTGCTCCTTGAACGGTGCGAGTATTCGAATGATCAGTGGCGCGTTCCGATTGATTAGTCCAAATGGCATCAACCTCACTTCACCCTATGTGACCCGCCCCACGAACACAATGGACTGGCGTTTATCGCAACACTGCACATCAAAAGCGGATTTACTCGAATCCGGGCAGCATCGCAGTGGCGGAGGCCGCAAAGCCTTCCCCGGCACCCATGCGCCTGGGAAATCAGCCCGTGGGTGTCAGAACCATTGCCTTCAGGGGCAAAAACTGGTTTCGAGCCCCTGCGAACGCCAAAAAATCAGCCTTTCGGTGTTGCCTCAGGACCTTATCAAGTCGTTAGCCTATTGTTAGAGCTATCAGAACCAGCTACAAGGAGCGACTATGGCTTTTTTCCGTAAGGTCAGGCCCGCCGCGTTGTTGAAAAAGCAACCTCAAGACGACAAGCCGACACCTGCCGAGCACCACCGCGTTCCGGCCAAGGATGCCAAACCCGATTTCACCGTCACCAGCCTGTGGACCGACTTGCTAGGACGCCTAGGCATTCGAAGCGCCCAGCTACTGGTAGTTGGCGCGCTGGCGACATTCCTCATCATCGGCATGCTCCGCTTGACCATGATCGTGATCCCGACGTTGCTGGCCGTCATCATTTCCTGTGCGTTGTGGCCGCTGGTGGTCAAGCTGCGCAAGGTTGTTTCCCCGATGCTGGCAGCATGGATCGTTTTCCTCGGATCCCTACTGATCCTAGGAGGCATCGGCACCGGCCTGGTCTTCTCGGTCATCAAGGAATGGCCAAAGCTCGTTGACCAAGCTGTCGAGGGCTTCAACCAGCTCAACGACATGGTTCAGGGCTTCATCGGCACGATGCCGTTCAACGTCGACCAGAGCCAGATCGATAATGTCGTGGAAACGGTAACCGGCTTCCTGACCAGTTCCCAGTTCGGCACCGGCGCCTTGAACACGCTTAGCGCCGCTGGCAGCTTCGTGACCGGCTTGATCCTGCTCCTGGTGATCCTGTTCTTCTTCCTGAAGGACGGCGACAAGATCTGGGCCTTTGCCGTGTCTTGGACTCCGCGCCACTACCGCAACAAGTGGATTCTTTCCGGTGACCGCGCACTGCGCACCTTCGGCGGCTACATCCGCGGTACCGCCACCGTGGCCGCGGTGGATGCCTTGGGCATCACCGCGACGCTGTTGATCGTGCAGGTTCCGCTGGCCATCCCGCTAGGCGTCATCGTCTTCCTCGGTTCGTTCGTTCCGATGGTAGGTGCCACCGTTGCCGGCATCCTGGCCACGCTGATCGCTTTGGTTACCAACGGACCAGTGGTGGCACTGATCGTGCTTGCTGCGGTGATCCTGGTGAACCAGCTGGAGGGCAACTTCCTGCAGCCGGTAGTCATGGCCAACGCCCTGAGCCTGCATGCATTGGTCGTCTTGATGGCACTGACCGCAGGCACCGTCCTGGCTGGCATCGTTGGCGCCGTCCTGTCGGTGCCGCTGGTCGCCGCTTCATGGGCCGTGATCAAGGTGTGGACCGGGCGCGACAAATCCGATGCGGTGGCCGAAGCCAGCGAGGACATCAAGTCTGAAGTCGAGATCAGCGAAGAGGAAGCAGCTTTCGAGAAGCTCGAGGCCAAGGAACAGCACAAGGAATCCGCCAAGGAATCCGAGTAGCTGCTGCGGCTGGGGCGCTCCTGCACGTCAGGGGCGCCCCTTCCTTTTGCCGCTTAAATGCTGTTGATCGAATTATTTCCAATTAATTCTCAAGGAGTTCATGCACCCATCCAGCCCCGGCTTCACGGGGTTTTCGCGCTGGGAACAAGCCCCGGAGACCGAATCCCACGTTGCCGTGGATGTGGTTTGTGTGTTTAATGTGACTGAAGTGATGGAAGTGGAGCGACGCGGGATGCGCAAGCGCCTTGAGAAGTTTTGCTGCATGTCTCCGTTTTCCCCGACAGGGAAAACCCCGCGCCAGGCTTCGCCCGCAATCAATGCGCTAACGCGCACTGAAGACTGGGAGGTATCCACGTGCTGGAATTCAGCAATGACGGAGCAGATAAGTATCTTTCGCACATAGTCGGCCCTATCGCCGATCACCATCAGGTGGTCAGGATCGGTGCTGCAGAGCAGCTGCCGCTGGACTCGACCGCGCAGGCGCTCGGAAGTTCGGTGCAGCACCCAGCTGGCCCGCAAGGAGCTATGCTCGCCCAGGACAGTTTGGATGACTGGTTCTAGGATCCGCTTTTAGGCAAGAAAAATCCCGGCAGTTTCCAACTGCCGGGATTTTTGCGTTTCGGCCTACTTGCCGAACCAGATGCCGATCTCGCGCTCTGCGGACTCGACGGAGTCCGAGCCGTGGACCAGGTTCTGCTGGACCTTCAGGCCCCAGTCGCGGCCGAAGTCACCACGGATGGTGCCCGGAGCAGCGGTGGTCGGGTCGGTGGTGCCTGCCAGCGAGCGGAAGCCGGGGATGACGCCCTGGCCCTCAGCCACGATCGCTACCACTGGGCCGGAGAGCATGAACTCAACCAGCGGCTCGTAGAATGGCTTGCCTTCGTGCTCTGCATAGTGCTCGGCGAGCAGCTCGCGAGTAGCTTCCAGCTGCTGCAGCTTGGCAATGGTGTAGCCCTTGGCTTCAATGCGGGCAAGGATCTGTCCGGTCAGACCGCGCTTGACGCCATCTGGCTTGACCAGGATCAGGGTACGTTCAGTCATGTGACTACCTCTTCGTATCGTTGATGTTTTTCTTAGGTTCTCAGGCTTGCTCGGGGTTGGCTTTTTCCCAGGCTTCTTGGGCGGCGGCGCGGCGCTTGTTCACCGCGTCGATTTCCTCGCCCTTGTACAGCGCATACCACCAGCACAGGGCGAAGGCCGCTGCTAGGTAGAACATATCCGGCAGGATGAAGCCGCACAGGAAGAACACTACCTGCAGGATCCAGCCGATGATGTAGCCGATCTTCTTGCCCAGCAGGGCGCAGTTGAAGATGCACAGCAGTGCCACGGCAGCGCCGAGGCTGAGCACGACCACCGGTTCGCCGCCGCGCTTGAGCCCGAAGGCAGCGAGGGTGACGAACACCGCCAGCAGCGCCTCGCAGACCAGCACGGTTGATGCGAACATCATTTTCGTGGAGCGCTGCTTCTTCTTCATCCCAGGACGCCACTCGCGCTGGGCACGGGTGAGTTTGGCCATCAGGATTCGCCTCCCTTGAGCAACAGTGAAATCTCGCCCACCAGTGTAATCGAACCGGTGACCAGCACGCCGCCGGAAAGGTCATTGCCTGCCTCGGCGCGGCCCACCGACCACTCGATGGCGTCTTCCAGGTTTTCGGTGACGTGGATGTCCTCTTCCGGCCATCCAGCATCGATCGCCATGGTGGACAGCTCTCCGGCCGGGATGGCACGCGGCGAGGAAGACTGGGTGATGCAGATGTCCTCGACCATGTCCCCGTACTCCTCGCGCATGGTGTAGAGCATGGCTTCGGCGTCCTTCTCCTGCAAGATGCCAACCATCAGCACCAGGCGGGTGAAGCCGAAGGACTCCTTGATCGCCTCTGCGGTGACGCGGATGCCGTCCGGGTTGTGGCCGGCATCCACCAGGATGCTCGGTGCCGCACGGACCAGTTCCAGCCGGCCAGGGCTGGTGGCGGCGGCGAAGCCGTCGCGGACCAGATCGGCATTCAGCTCGCGCTGGCCGCCGCCCAGGAAGGCCTCCACCGCGGCCAGGGCCACGGTGGCGTTCTGCGCCTGGTGGGCACCGAACAGAGGCAGGAAGATCTCGTCGTAGCGCGCGGCTTGGCCCTGGATGGACAGCAGCTGCCCGCCCACACCGTGCTGGCGTTCCAAGAGCTTGAAGTCCAGGGTGTCGAAAGCTGCCTGCACCTCAAGCTCGCGGGCGCGAGCCAGCAGCACATCGGCGGCGTCCACCGGCTGCACCGAAGAGACCAGGTAGCCGCCGGGCTTGAGGATGCCGACCTTTTCTTCGGCAATCTCGCCCGGGGTGTCCCCCAGCAGATCGGTGTGGTCCAGGGAGATCGGGGTGATCACCGAAACATCGGCATCGGCCACGTTGGTGGCATCGGTGATGCCGCCCAAACCAACCTCGAGCACCACGACGTCGACCGGGACTTCAGCGAAAACCGCGAAGGCCAGGATGGTGACAGCCTCGAAGTAGGTCAGCTTGTTCTCGCCGCGCTCGACGAGCTCGGCGTCCACGATCTGGAGGAACGGGCTGATCTCATCCCAGACGCGCACGAAGGTCTCATCGTCTACCGGGGCACCGTCAATGGCGATGCGCTCGGTGACCGAGATCAGGTGGGGCGAAGAGTAGCGGCCGGTGCGCAAGTCGTGCGCCATCAGCAGCGACTCGATCATGCGTGCGGTCGAGGTCTTGCCGTTGGTGCCGGTGATGTGGATGACCGGGCAGGCCTTGTTCGGCTCGCCAAGGATCTGCATCGCGCGGAACATCGGCTCCATGCGCGGTTCCATCTTGTTTTCCGGGGCCCGGGAAAGCAGTTGCGCGTAGACACGGTCCAGTTCGCTCACTAGTTGGCCTCGACTTTGTCAGTATCCAGCTTGGCCACGGTGACCTGCTCGCCGTCCACCGATTCATCGGCGAGAAGTTCCAGCTGCGCGGTCAGGGTTTCGCCGGCCACCAGCTCGCGGTTGGCTTCCAGCGCCGCGATGGTGGCCGCGCTGGCGGTGATCACGGTGTGGATGCGGTCCGAAACCTGCAGGTCCGCGTCCTTGCGGGCGGACTGGATGGAGCGGATCATGTCGCGTGCGGTGCCCTCGGCAGCCAGTGCCTCGGTGACCTCGGTGTCCAGTACCAGGAAGCCGCCGTCGATGACTGCTGCGGCAATTTCGCCTGCCGCATCCACCACGGTGTCCAGGGTGTATTCGCCCTCGGCCAACTCCAGGCCGCCCGCGGTGACAACGCCGTTGGTGACGGACCAGTCCCCGGACTTGGCGCCCTTGATCGCCTGCTGCACGTTCTTGCCCAGGCGTGGACCGGCGGCGCGGGCGTTCACTACCAGCTGCTGGCTGATGCCGTAGCTGGCTGCGTCGACGCCTTCGGCGTCGATCAGGGTCACCGCCTTCAGGTTCAGCTCGTCCTTGATGATCGAAGCGTAGGTGCCCTCCAGGCGGGCAGCGCCGGTGAGCACGACCTTCAGCTCGGCCAGCGGAAGGCGCACGCGCAGGTTCTTGGCCTTGCGCAGCGAGGAGCCCACGGAGCAGATCTTGCGGGTGGTTTCCATGGTTTCCAGCAACGCGGCGTCGGTTGGGAACTCGCTGGCTTCTGGCCAGTCAGCCAGGTGCACCGAACGCTCGCCGGTCAGCCCGCGGAAGATCTCTTCGCTGGCCAGCGGCAGCAGCGAGGCGGTGACCTTCACCAGGGTTTCCAGCGCGGTGTACAGGGTGTCGAAGGCCTGGGTGTCTTCATCGAAGAAACGCTGGCGCGAACGGCGCACGTACCAGTTGGTCAGGGTGTCCATGTAGTGGCGCACCGCCTCGGCGGCATCGGAAACCTCGTAGGCATCCAGTGCTTCGGTGACCTCGCGCACCAGCTGGCCGGTGGCGGCCAGCATGTACTGGTCCAGCGGGTCGGTGGAGTCCATCGAGCGCTTGGCCTCGTATCCGGCCCCGTTGTTGGCGGAGTTGGTGTACAGGTTGAAGAAGTGCCAGACGTTCCACAGCGGCAGCAGCACCTGGCGCACGCCATCGCGGATGCCCTGCTCGGTGACCACCAGGTTGCCGCCGCGCAGGATTGGCGAAGCCATCAGGAACCAGCGCATCGCGTCGGAGCCGTCGCGGTCCAGTACCTCGGTGACATCCGGGTAGTTGCGCAGGGACTTGGACATCTTCTGCCCGTCCGAGCCAAGCACGATGCCGTGGGAGATCACGTTGGTGTAGGCCGGGCGGTCGAACAGCGCGGTGGAGAGCACGTGCATGGTGTAGAACCAGCCGCGGGTCTGGCCGATGTACTCGACGATGAAGTCCGCTGGGTGGTGGCCGGAATCGAACCATTCCTGGTTGTTGAACGGGTAGTGCACCTGGGCGTACGGCATCGACCCGGAGTCGAACCAGACATCGAGCACGTCTTCCACGCGGGTGAGGGTGCCGGACTCGGCACAGCCTTCGTGCGCCTTGGTCAGCTCGTCGATGAACGGGCGGTGCAGATCCGGCTGGCCTTCGTGGTTCAGCGGCAGGCGGCCGAAGAAGTCCTTCATTTCCTGGAGCGAGCCGAAGACTTCGCGGTGGGTGCACTCCGCTCCCGAGCATTCCCAGACCGGGATCGGCGAACCCCAGTAGCGGTTGCGCGAGATGGACCAGTCGCGGGCGTTTTCCAGCCACTTGCCGAACTGGCCGTGCTTGACGTTGCCCGGGATCCAGTTGATCTGCTCGTTCAGCTCGACCATGCGGTCCTTGAACTTGGAGACCTCGACGTACCACGAGGAGATCGCGCGGTAGATCAGCGGGGTGCGGCAGCGCCAGCAGTGCGGGTAGGAGTGCTCGTAGGAAGCCTGCTTGACCAGCTTGGCTTCGTCCTTGAGCACGTTGGTGATGGTCTTGTTCGCGTCGAAGACCTGCACGCCGGCAATGTCGTTCAGCGGGCCGCCGGCAAAGACGGAGAGGAACTTGGCGCCCTCGTCCACGGAGAGGATTACCGGGATGCCGTGCTCTTCGCAGACCTTCTGGTCATCCTCGCCGTAGGCCGGGGCCTGGTGCACGATGCCGGTGCCATCGCCCACGGTGACGTAGTCGGCGGTGACGATCTGCCAGGCGTTCTCGGTGCCGTACTTCTCCGTGTCGGTGTAGGTATCCCACAGCGGCGCGTAGCGCACGCCGGCCAGGTCGGCACCGGAGTAGGTGGCGGTGATCGCCGCGGCGGCTTCCTTGGCGTCCTTGTAGCCCAGGTCCTTGGCGTAGGAGCCGAGCAGGTCCTTGGCCAGCAGGAATGGGCCGGCGGCGGCCGAAGCCTTCACGCCCGCCTCCCCGGCAGGGACCACGACGTATTCGATCGCCGGGTGCACGGCCAGCGCGGCGTTGGTGGGCAGGGTCCATGGAGTGGTGGTCCAGGCCAGGGCCTGCACACCGGCAAGGGCCTTGGACACCTCGGTGTCGCCGGCAAGGATGGTGAAGCCGACGGTGACGGTCTGGTCCTGGCGGTTCTTGTAGACGTCGTCATCCATGCGCAGCTCGTGGTTGGACAGCGGGGTCTCGTCCTTCCAGCAGTACGGGAGCACGCGGAAGCCCTGGTAGGTCAGGCCCTTGTCCGAAAGCTGCTTGAAGGCCCAGATGACCGATTCCATGAACTCGACGTTCAGGGTCTTGTAGTCGTTTTCGAAGTCGACCCAGCGGGCCTGGCGGTTCACGTACTGCTTCCACTCGTCGGCGTACTTCATCACCGAGGTGCGGCAGGCATCGTTGAACTTGTCGATGCCCATGGCTTCGATCTGCTTCTTGTCCGTCATGCCCAGCTGCTTCATGGCTTCCAGCTCGGCTGGCAGGCCGTGGGTATCCCAGCCGAAGCGGCGCTCGACGCGCTTGCCGCGCTGGGTCTGGTAGCGCGCTACCAGGTCCTTGACGTAGCCGGTGAGCAGGTGGCCGTAGTGCGGCAGGCCGTTGGCGAACGGAGGGCCATCGTAGAAGACGAATTCTTCGCCCTCGCGCTGGTCAATGGAGGCCTGGAAAGTGTCATCGTTCTTCCAGTATTCGAGGACGCGCTTCTCAAGATCTGGGAATCGCGGTGAAGCCGGGGTCGAACCGGTTGGGTCTGTAGTGACCTTCGGGTAGAAGCTCATCGAATGGGCCGTCCTTCAAGCGTAGGGTCGATAAATCCTTGCCTACGAGGACGGCGATAACGCCGCGGTACCACCCCGCTTATCCCCCACCGAGATGGTGGAGAATCCCTTATCTTCAGCTGTGACGGGCTGGTCCCGTTCGGTTCTACTGGGCGAACATGAAGTTCGCTGTTCTTCCGAAGACTCACCGGTGATAGCCGGATCAAAGCCGCAGTCCTTCTATCGTACCGCGTGATGCGCGTGGTGAAAATTCCCTAGATCCCGAGAGATAGCAAGTGAGCTCAGGCTCACAGTCCGGGGAACGAAGCTAACTTGACCAGCGGGTTGCACAAGCAAATCTCCACTTACTGCATTTTCAGGATAGCGCGTTGAGGGGGCCTTGCCGCAAGGCCCCACCCATGGTCCATAATCGATAGCTTCCCCACAAGAACCATCCAGATCAGGGAGCCCGCGTGCCTGCTAAAACTTCGAACACCAGCTACTTCGATACCGTCCAGCAAAATTCCGCGCCCGAACTCGCGGAAGACACCCAGCAGGACCAGCAACGGCTATCGGAAATCGCCTCGCGCATTCAAGAACTCCGCTCAGAAATGATTGAGCGCATCGCCGCACGAGGCAAGGACCAGGCGGGGACCCTGCAGCAATCCCTGCAGCGCGACGTTGAACTCAACGAATTGGCTCAGCGGTTGCGCCAGTTGGACCTCATGGGACCGTACGCCTGCTTGGGGTACATGCAAGAGGCGGAAACCGGCGAGCGCCTATACATCGGACGAGCTGGTTTGAGTGATGAGCGTGGCAAACAGCTGATGCTTGACTGGCGCACCCCGGCGGCAGAACCATTTTTCGCTGCGACGCATGAGAAGGACTACGGACTGTCGATGCGTCGTCGCTACCGTTGGCGCCGACAGCTCATTACCGACTATTGGGACGAAGTGTTTGATTCTTCCCAGTTGCAATCCCACGCCCGCTTGGATGACCATTCATCATTTCTCGCATCCCTCGGCAGTAAGCGCTCACCAAAAATGCAGGACGTGCTTTCAACGATCCAGTCGGATCAGGATGCGATTATCCGCAGCAGCTCACATGGAGCCCTGGTGGTTGATGGCGGCCCTGGCACCGGCAAGACGGTGGTGGCCCTGCATCGCGCCGCCTATTTGCTGTACGCGGATCCACGCCTGCGTAGCCAAGGAGGCAAGGTGCTGGTAGTGAGTCCGCATGAAGCCTATTCCGCCTACGTATCCGACATTCTTCCGAACTTGGGCGAAGGCGATGTTCTCATCTCCACACTTTCGAACATAGTTTCGATAGGCGATGAATTGCCCGCGGAAAAAGATTCTGGAGTTCACCGCATTAAATCCGGTGCGGCCATGTTGAGCGCGGTCAAGAGAGCTGTGGGTGTCTTCGAAGAGCCACCCGCCACCGAGGTGCTGCTTGACCTTGGCGAAATAGAAGCCACGGTGACTCCGCAACTGTGGCGCGATGCAGTCGGCATGATCGATCGCGCGACTCCACACAACGAAGCGCGCATCCAATTACGCGAGGCCCTTATTGACCAGCTACTCCCCCACATAGCCAACAGCGCTGGCGCTGAGCCGCAACTGCGCGCGGATGCTGCCCGAAGCGCAGCGCTCGGTACGCTGCTAAATGAATATTGGCCGGTCTTGGATCCGCTGAATCTCTTGCAGGCCTTGTATTCGACCCCTGCATTGCTGCGGTATAGCGGCGTCGAGCTTGGCGAAGAGGAGATCGACAGGCTGCTTGCCAACTCACGTTCAGGCTTATGGACAACATCAGATATTCCGCTGATAGATTTTTCCCGCTATCTGATCGGAGACCCGGAGAGCGAATCCAGGGATCGTGAAGAACAGTCACGAACCCGTGCTGAGCGAAATAGGTGGAAGAACGTCATAGACGATCTGGTTGCATCGGCTGATGACAAAGAAGATCTGACATCGCAACTCATGCACCACGATCTTCAGGAGCAGCTGCTCAACTTGAGCTTGGATACCCCGCTGGCCTCGGAAAGTTTCGACGGGCCGTTCTCACACGTAATCATCGATGAAGCCCAGGACCTGACCGATGCCCAATGGGCAATGATCCAACGCCGTTGCCCATCAGGAAGCCTGACCATTGTGGGCGATAGGGCACAAGCTGTTGAAGATTTCAACACGACGTGGGAACAGCGTCTAACGAGAATAGGCATTCGCGACATCTCCATATCCCGGTTGCGGGTCAACTACCGCAGCACGGCACAGATCATGGAAGCTGCTGCGGAACAGATCCTGCCCCGGATGCCCGAAGCCAACGTGCCTCGATCCTTGCGCTCGGACGGTGCGCCGGTACGGTATGACCAGCCCGCAAAGCTCGAGAAAATCTTGGACCAATGGTTGGCCGAGAATAGTGAAGGCACCGCTGCGGTGATTGGATTCCCTGGATTCCGCGCCTCGGACCGAGTCCGCGTCCTTTCGCCCGAGTGCGCTAAAGGCCTGGAATTCGATCTGGTACTCGTCTATCAACCGGAGAACTTCGGCGGGGACCGCAGCGGAGCAGTACGCAGATACGTGGCCATGACGCGAGCGACAGCTCAATTGGTAATACTTACCGATCAATTGCCATGAGCAGCCTTTAGTAGGCTGGCATTCATGAGCACTTCCGAGCCGCAACGGTTGGACACACCGAATCAACAGCACTCCTTCGCCTCACCAAGGGTGTTGCGTTGGGGACAGCACCTGGTGACGGCGATCCTCCTTGCCATCGCGCTGCTGCGACAGGTTTCAGCGCATGACGCTGTTCTACCCGCGGTCCTCGTCTCAATACTTTTCGCCAGTTGGTACAGCGCAGGCTTCATTCCCCAGGCCAAGGTTGGAGTCTTCGCTGAGCCCACTTGGTGGCTGGCACTCCTGCTAGGGATCTGGATAGCAAGCCTCTTCGTTTCAGCTGAATTCATGTGGCTGGCCTTCAGCCTTTGGCTACTATTGGGCCACCAGCTGCCATTCCTCCCATCAATATTGTGGTCAGTGGTGGTCTACGCCTTTACCCTGCTCGCTCCCTACCTGCACCATGCACAGCTGAGCGTTGCAGCGATAGCAGGTCCATTAGTCGGCGGCCTATTTGCTTGGGGCATCTCCCGCGGTTACCTGCAGATGGAACGCGATGCCCAGGTGCGTACCTCTCTAGTGAATTCCCTGGTCCGTGCCCAGCAAGAAATGGCGGATCTTCAAGAAGAACTTGCAAGGTCGCAGCATGAGGCCGGTATTGCCGCAGAACGCACGCGTCTAGCACGCGAAATCCATGACACCGTCGCACAGCAGCTTTCCTCCATCGGGCTGCATGCCAAGGCAGCAGAAGCATCCAAGGAATCGGATGCAGCCGAGAAAGCATTGGATCGCATCGATGAGCTTTCCGGACAGGCGCTGACCGACTTGCGTCGCATCATCGCAGCGCTCGCACCTGCCGAGCTGGATTCGCAAGCACTGGCTGGGGCCTTAGACCGCATCTTGGAGAATTTCAAAGCAGATGCGAACGTCGATACCCGGCTGGATATTGAACCGGGACTGCCCGCCTTGGACCCAAGTGTGCAGATTGCTTTGCTGCGCACAGCGCAGTCGGCACTATCCAACGTCCTTCGCCATGCTCATGCTTCAATCGTTGCCCTCAGCTTGAGCTGCAGTGGCGATGAGGTACGTTTGGACATTGTGGATGACGGCGTTGGATTTACCACTCATGCCGGTCGTATGCAGACCAGCACCGAGGCTGGCGGGTTCGGCCTGAACGCCATGACTCAGCGCCTTCGAGAGCTTGGTGGCGGATTAGACGTCGAAAGCTCCCCCGGTGAAGGCACAGCACTGTGCGCTCATCTTCCGATTCACGCCGCAAAGGACGATTCATGATCCGCATCCTCTTGGTCGATGACCATCCCATCGTTCGCACGGGGTTGCGGGCGCTCTTTGAAAACTATGAAGACATCTGCGTCATCGGCGAGGCTTCCAGCGGCGAAGAGGCAGTAGGTTTCGTAAAGGAAAACCCTGTGGATGTGGTGCTTTGCGATCTGCGCCTAGGGGCAGGGATGAATGGCGCGCAGACCACGGCAGCCATTAGAAAGTTGGCCAAGCCGCCCTACGTGCTGATCCTGACCACCTTCGACAAGGACTCGGAGGTGCTGGCCTGCATCGAAGCTGGAGCTGCCGGCTATCTGCTCAAAGATGTCAGCGCACAAACCATCGTGGAGTCCATTCGCCAAGCAGCAGCCGGGCACATGGTGCTGGCCCCGGAGATGACCCAGCGTGTTGTTGAAGGCATGCGGCGCCCGAAGATCGAGCTGACTGCACGGGAGAAAGACGTGCTGGTCCAATTAGCAACCGGTGCAGGAAATAAGCAGATCGCCAAGGCGCTTTTCGTTTCTGAAGCAACGGTCAAGACCCACCTGGTGCATATCTTCGACAAGCTGCAAGCCTCCAGCCGCACCGATGCCATCAACAAGGCGAAAGACCACGGTTTGCTCTAGGTTTCGCGGACCATCGGAAGACAAGCCAAAAGCTGTCTCAACCTTTCGGTTGAACTTTTATTCACCCCTTTCCACGATGGATTGACCTGCAAAATCTCATTAACTGGAACTATGAAAGTTCCAGTTATTTCCCGAGTCGGCCATTCGCTGACCAGCCGCCGAGGCGCTCGCATTTGGGCAGCCGGCATCTTTGCAGCAGTTCTCGTCCTCTTTGGTGCGCTGAGCAGCGTTGAGGCTCCCGCCCGTTCAGCCAGCTCGCTGGTTGGCGACTCGGATTCAGCCAAGGTAGCCCAGCTGATCGACGCGAACACCAGCGAATCCAAAACCTCCGCCCTGCTGGTGGCCAGTCGTGCCGATGCCGGAGTGCTCAGCGCCAATGACAGCACCACGCTTGATCGCCAAGCAGAGGCTCTGAGCCACGCAGCGAAAGTCGCTGCCGGCCGCACCATGGCCAGCGAGGACCAGCAGGCGGCTATGGTCCCGCTCTCCTGGAATACGACTTCCGACGAGGCCGACCGTGAAACGCTCACTGCGATTCGCGACTGGATCCAGGCTCACCCATCCGAAGGGCTGCAGCTTCAGGTCACCGGGGCTACCGCCTTTGCCGTTGATATCACCAATGCATTTGCCGGCGCTGACTTCACTCTCCTAGCTGTCACGGTCGCAGTCGTTGCTGTACTGCTGATCTTGACCTACCGCTCTCCGGTACTGTGGTTGATCCCGTTGGCTGTTGTGGCCATTGCCGACCGTAGCGCTTCATTGGTGGCCAATGTGCTTGCCAACGCTTTCGACCTGAGTTTCGATTCCGGGGTGCTCAGCGTATTGGTATTCGGCGCAGGCACTAACTACGCCTTGCTGTTGATCTCGCGTTACCGCGATGAACTGCATAAGAATCCTGATCATCGTCAGGCACTATCCAAGGCCTGGACATCCAGCTTCGAAGCCATCCTTACTTCGAACCTGACAGTGGTCTTGGCGCTGCTCACTCTAGGCCTGGCTGTCATGGAAGATACGCGCGGTTTGGGCATCGTTTGCGCCGCTGGCTTGCTGATCGCCGCGATCTTCGCACTATTCCTTTTGCCTCCGGTCTTGGCTATGTGCGGCCGCAATGCATTCTGGCCCTTGATTCCCCGTCCTGGGCAGGAAGCCATGAAGGAAAACTTCTTCGGTCGCGCAGCTCGCTCCGTGATGAATCGCCCAGGCCTGAACCTCACCGCGCTGGCGGTCTTGCTCCTGGTTCTTGCCGGCGCACTCACCGGTACCCGTATTGGCCTGGATCAAACCCAGCAGTTCCGCACGGCAACCGAATCCTCCAGCGCGATGGAACAGCTGGCAGACCATTTCCCAGCCGGGGAAACTCAGCCGATTACCGTCCTGGCGCAGAGCACTGGGACCGACGCATTGCGAGATGAGTTCGCCCGTGTCGAGAACGTGAAACGGGTCGGCGAGGCCAGCCAGCTAGGGACGACATCGTGGCAGCAGTTCTCCGTGATTTCGGACGTTGATACCAGCTCGGCAAAGGCTCTGGACTTGGTTGAGCAGCTGCGCGACGTCGCGGCTCGTGACAACGACGGCCAGGTTCTCATCGGCGGACAGAGCGCAGAACAACTGGATTCCCATCAGATGCACCTGCGTGACCTGTACGTGGTTGCTCCGCTGATCATGGTGATCTGCTTCGTGATGCTCGGCTGGCTCACCCGCTCATGGCGCACTGCCCTGGCCTTGGGATTGGTTAACCTGCTGAGTGCGGCCGCCGCCGTTGGCCTGGGTTCGCTGGTTTCCTCAGTCGTCTTCGAGGCTGACGCGCTGGATGTCCAAGTTCCGCTCTTGGCCTTCGTCTTCTTGGTAGCGCTCGGCGTGGACTACACGATATTCCTGACCCAGCGAGTCCGACAGGATGCACAGGAGTTGGAACTGCACGAGGCAGTTGTATTGGCAGCAAGCCGCACCGGCTCGGTCATCACCAGTGCCGGGCTCGTGCTCGCAGGCGTGTTCGCCGCCCTGGCGACCTTGCCGCTGACCGTCCTCGGTCAGCTCGGCCTGATCGTCGGACTCGGCGTCCTGCTGGACACCTTCGTCGTTCGCACCCTGCTGCTTCCGGCGCTGTTCGCAGTCCTGGGATCAGGCAAGCATCCACTCTTCGGCACAACTTCCTCCGCTGCAGAAGCAACTGCAGAACCAACCGTTCAGAAAGAAAACAAAATCAATGCGTAAGCTCGTGAATTTCTCCTTCGCCTACATGGTCCTCGGTGTAGCTTCCGGTCTTTTCTACCGTGAATTCACCAAGTTGAACGACTTCCCTGAAGGCCAGTGGACCCAGCTCTCCGTAGTCCACACCCACCTGTTGGTGCTGGGCTTCATCATCTTGCTGCTGGTGCTCCTTCTGGAAAAGGCCTTCGGCCTGAGCCAGCACCGCAAGCTCTTCGCGTGGTTCATGGGCACCTACAACGCGGGCGTGATCCTAACCGCGGGCATGCAGCTCACCCACGGCATCATGACCGTACTAGGCGTTGAGTCTTCCAAGATGATCTCGGGCATCGCCGGCCTTGGCCACATGTCGATCACCGCAGGCATGATCTTGCTGTTCATCATGCTGCGCCGGAGTGTCGGCGCTCAGAAGCCAACCCAAAAGGTTGAGCTGGCCGGCTAGCCCAGCGAAGTACCACAGCGGAACTGAAACTCGGCCCAGACGACGATCGTCTGGGCCGAGTTCGCACGCGCTTCTGGCACCCGCTGCCAGGACCCCAAGATTGGCCACTTGGCTAAGGATAAAATGATCCGCTGCTGCTATAGATTGAACTAACAATCTTTCTCCCAGGAGCGGTCATGAGCGACGAATTCTTTTCCATCGTGGATACCGAAACCACCGGCCTGTTCCCCGGAGGGAACGACCGCATCGCCGAAATTGCGATAGTCACCATGAACCGGCAGGGCACGATTGTCGACTCGTGGGAAACACTGATCAACCCGCAACGCGATCTTGGCAAGCAATCAATCCATGGCATCCAGAGCCGCGATGTGCTCGATGCGCCCAGCTTCAAGGACCTGGCAGAAGAACTGCATTGGAGGCTATCGGGCACAGTGCTCGTGGCACACAATCTTTCATTCGATTCCAGATTCCTTGAGGCTGAATTCCGCAAGTGCGGCCTGCCGGTGCCCGAGACCTTCCTGGCGCAAGGAATGTGCACCATGCGAATGTCCCACCGCTACCTTCAAGGCGCAGGCCGCTCGCTTCAAGACTGCTGCGATTCCTTTGGCATCGAGTTGCAACAGGCTCACAGCGCAGTGGGAGATGCGACGGCCACAGCGACATTGCTTTCGCGCTACATGGAACTGGATCCCGATGAACCAGAATGGGACGGACGACTGCGTTTAGCCTCGGCAGAGCGGTGGTTTGATTCCACGCCGCGCTCGCGCGTCGTTCCAGTTAAGCGGTCCCAATACAGAGCTGAATCCGCCGGGCACTTCCTGGAAAAGCTTGCGGCCCGCTTGCCGGAATTTTCGGGCACGGCTACGGAGGAGAACTACTTGGCCGTACTGGATTTAGCTTTGATGGACCGCTACGTATCAGCCCATGAAGAAGCCCAGCTGCTCCAGGCCGCCACTGAAATTGGTTTGGATAAGCACCAAGCGCTGAGATTGCACGAACTGTACTTCCAACAGCTTGTCGCAACGGCTTGGTCCGATGGCGTACTGACCGAAGACGAACTAGCCGATCTGGCGGAGGTCATCGGATTGCTAGGACTTCCGCCGCAGCGAATCGAGGTAGCCAAGGTGGCGCCGGTGGCTTCCGAAGTTAATGAACCCAGCCGCGAGCCTCAGGGCAATCATCAGATCGATCTCGGCGCCATGGTGGTGCTCACCGGCGATATGACTCGTCCGCGTTCGGAGATTGAAGCTCAGCTTGCGTCCGCAGGATTCACCCCTCATCGCGCGATCACCAAGAAAGTAGCCTTGCTGGTGGCCGCGGATCCTGATTCTCTCTCCGGCAAGGCCAAGAAAGCACGTGACTACTGCATCCCTGTTGTCGGCGAAGATTATCTTTGGAACACCCTACTCAGCTGACACCTGCGCCAGGTACAGCAATGGGCAGTGTCCCTCGGCAAATTTGCCGAGGGACACCGCCCATAGTTGCTAGAGCCCGGGGTGAAACTTACAGGCTCTCAACCAATTTTTTTGCCGAAGAGAATTCCATCATCGCTTCGCGCTCTACGACTTTGACGCGGTCGCGAGTGATCTCGCCGAAGCGAGTGGAAACGGTGCCGGCTGCGGCGCCCAGTTCCTTCTCGTGTGCGTCCAAGTTCTTCCAGCCATCCCAGTTGGAGAAGTTCACGCCGCGGCTTTCGAGCAGTTCCGAGATCTTCTGGGAAGAATCCGGCTGCGCCAGCTTAGTGAGGTCTTCAAGCAAGTGGGTAATGGTCTCCAGGGCGTCGCCCTTGGTGTGGCCAATCAGCCCAATCGGGCCACGCTTGATCCAGCCAGTGGCATACAGGCCGGGAACGTGGGCGCCGGACGCGTTCAGCACGCGGCCTTCCACGTTGGGCAAAACGCCCTTGGCACCGTCGTATTCGATGTCGTTGACTGCCGAACCGAAGTAGCCGACGGCACGGTAGATGGCCTGCAGCGGGTACTCGACGAATTCGCCGGTGCCGCGGGCGCCGCCATTTCCGTCGAGCTCGTTGCGCTCCACCTTCAAGCCGGTGACCTTGCCTTCTTCGCCCAGTACCTCGACTGGCGACTGCAGGAAGTGCAGGTGCAAGCGGCGCGAGGCGCTTGGGGCTTCTTCGCGCTCTTCCTGCTCGATCAGCCAGTTGGTCAAGGTGGAGACCATGGTCTTGGTCTGGTTATTGGTCTTCATGGCTTCATCCGAAGCCTTGTCGAACTCGAAGTCCTCTGGGTACAGGACGATGTCAACGTCCTTGGAGTGCGAGAGTTCGCGCAGTTCCAGCGGGGTGAACTTCACCTGGGCCGGGCCACGGCGGCCGAAGACATGCACATCGGTGACGGCCGAGTCATTCAGCTGCTCGTAGATGTGCTCAGGGATTTCGGTTTCCAGCAGCTGGTCAGCATGCTTGGAAAGGATGCGGGCCACGTCCAGGGCAACGTTGCCGTTGCCAATGACAGCAACTTCCTTGGCGGACAGGTCCCAGTTCTTGTCAACATCTGGGTGTGCGTCATACCAGGACACGAAGTCGGCGCCTCCGAAGGACCCTTCAAGATCGACACCTGGGATGTTCAGGTCTGCGTCCTTCTGGGCACCGGTGGAGATGATCACTGCGTCGTAACGGGTATGCAGGTCTTCCAGCGAGATGTCGCGACCCAAGCCGACGTTGCCGTAGAAGTCGATCCAGTCGTTGTCCAGCACCTTGTGCAGGGCGTTGATGATGCCCTTGATACGCGGGTGATCCGGGGAAACTCCGTAGCGGATCAGACCGAATGGCGTAGGAAGCTCGTCAAAGAGATCAACGTGCAGCTTCAGTTCGCCCGATGCGACCGGCTGGCTCTTGTTGAGCAGGTCAGCGGCGTAGATGCCGGCCGGACCGGCACCAACGATGGCAACACGCAGCGCCCGGGAATTGAGGTGCTCAGGGACGATAATTTCACTCATCAAACAACTTCTCTTTCTTAGTCAACGAATGAGGCCGGCGCGGTGGCATCGGCATTCTCTAGCGGCAGGAGGTCTACCAGTTGGTCGGAGGCTTCCGGGGCTAGCCGAACGACGTCACCAATAACGATAACGGCCGGATTCGCCACTGCGGCCTTGCGGGCGCGCTTTACTATCCCTTCTAGCGTACCGATAGTTGTGCGCTGCGTCTGTGAGTAACCTCGCTCAACTATCGCAATCGGTGTACTTGACGGTAAACCACGGGTAAGCAATGTCTCAACAATTTGTGGCAAATTCGATACTCCCATCAGCACCGCAAGGGTGTGATCGGAGCGGATCGGCACGTCCGCGAGTTCGCTGTGGCCGCTGACTACGGTAAAACCGGCCGCAATTCCCCGGTGCGTGACGGGAATGCCAGCGGCCATGGGCACGGAGACTGCACTGGTAATGCCCGGAATCACACGCGTAGGGATCCCGTATTTCGCGGCGTAGAGCAGTTCCTCGCCGCCGCGTCCAAGTACAAACGGGTCGCCACCTTTGAGGCGAACTACCCGCTTACCCTCTAAAGCGTACTTGACCAGTAATTCATTGGTTTCATCCTGGGTTTTGACGTGGCAGCCTGGTGACTTGCCCACATCGACGACAACCACGTCATCGGAAAGTTCTGCCAGCAACGCGGTAGGTCCCAGCTTGTCGGCCAAAACCACTTCCGCGGCAAGCAGGGCCTTATAGCCGGCGATGGTAATCAGCTCGGGATCCCCCGGTCCACCGCCAATCAGGGTGATATGCCCTTTAGCCATTGTTTTCTCCCGTTCGGGTCATTCCTCGATCGCGCAACAGCTTGCGTTCAATCGGAGCAAAAAATACTAATTCGATCAGCACACCCACCAGCAGGATGGTCAAGATCACCAGCATGACCAATGGCAGGTCTGCCAGATCGCGACCCCGTTGCAGCAGTGAACCGACGCCTAGGGCCAGCGAACCGCCCACCGCAATCAATTCGGCAGCCATCAACGAACGCCAAGCAAAGGCCCAGCCCTGACGCAGTCCGGCTACATACCCTGGCATGGCAGCTGGCAGCTCAATGTGCAGCACATGCTCCCACTTGGAGGCACCGAGCACCTTGGACAAGGACTTGTACTGCGCTGGAATCATGTCGATTCCGGCGAGCAGGCCATTGATGATGGATGGAATCGCGCCGAGCAGCAGAACCGTGTAGATGGTCGCATCGCTCAAGCCAAAAAGAATGATTGCCGCGGGGACCCACGCAATGGACGGCAATACCTGCATGGCCGATACCAATGGCCCCACCCCCTTGCGCAACAGCGGCTGATGCGCCAGCAACAACGCCAGTGGGGTGGAAATAATCACGGCAATCGCGAACCCGCTCACTGCCCGGAACAACGAATTGCCCACGGCCGCAACCAATGATCCATCCGCCAGCAATTGCGGAAGCTTAGCCGCGACAGCCAGTGGACCGGGGAAAAGGTCTTCGCGCAGTGGGCTTGCCCAGGAAATAATTTGCCACATGCTCAGAAGTACAACCACAGTGAGCAAGGGGGCAACCCATGAATCGAGCTGGTTGTTCGGGCGTAGCTTGATAACGCGCACGGGTTTGAACCTAGTTCGAGATTCTGTCAGTGAGCTCATGTTTCCGTTGCTCCTTTCTGAGAATTGTGGTTAGTTCATCGGCCAATGCGGCGGCCTCGGCTGGGTTATTGCGTAGTTCGCCGGTGATCCGGCGAGTCTCCAGGATGCGCCCAGGGTGCGAAGAGAGCACCAGAATGCGGCCGGAGAGTCGAATCGCCTCACGCACATTGTGGGTGACGAAGATGATGGTCTTGCCCGTCTGCCTCCACAAGGCCCGCAACTGCTCATGGAGCATGTCACGCGTGATGGCGTCCAGGGCGGCAAATGGCTCATCCATCAACAAAACCTGGCGGTCCTGAGCCAAAGCCCTGGCCAAAGCGACGCGTTGGCGCATGCCGCCAGAAAGTTCATGCGGCTTCTTCTCGCTTGCATGCCCCAGCTGAACGAGGTTGAGCAGTTCCTCCACGCGTTGCTGGCGTTCCGGAGCTGGCTTCCCCGCGAGCTTGAGCGCCAAGTCAACATTCTCGCTGGCAGTCAGCCACGGCAGGAGGTTGGCATCCTGGAACATGAATGCCGCGCCGTCTTCAGGTACTTCAAGCCAACCGGAGCTTGGCGCCAGTAGCCCAGCAATCATGTTGAGCAAGGACGACTTGCCGCAGCCTGAGGCCCCCAAGACAGCGATAAACTCTCCGTCTTCAATTTCTGCACTAAGGCGATCTATGACCAAGCCAGTTCCTGGATAGCTCAGGGAAACTTCATTCAGCCGTACTCCCATTACTTCTCCTGCTGGTCAAGAAAACGCTTATCCACGAGTCCGTCTGCGTTACCGCCAGACCCCACTCCCACGGCTAATGCGTGGTCCACGAGTGACTGGTAGGTTTCAGGCAGTGGGTCCTCGCTGAAGTGCACCTGCTTCAAGGCTTCAGCGATCACTGATTCGTCAAAAGAACTTCCGTTGGCTTCGACCAAAGCTTTTTGCACAGCCCCCAACTTTTGTTTTTCGTCCGCGTGATTGAGCCAATCGATGGCTTGGGTATTTGCATCGACTAGCTTCTGCACGGTTTGCGGATGGCTAGCCATGAATTCCTTGGAGACCACCAGAACCGTGGTCGGGAACTTGCCGTCGGGCCAGAGCTCGGCTTCATTCACCAAGCGGTGTCCCCCGTCCTTCTCGACTAGCAATGATGCGTAGGGCTCCGGAAGCCAAGCGCCATCAATTTCACCGCGGCCAAAAAGCTGTGCGACGGTTCCGTTGGAGCTCGGGGTCACTGTGGCGTCCTGCTTCAAGCTCAGACCCTTCAGGTAGCTGCGCAAGGCAACATCCTGGGTTCCGCCGAACTGCGGGCTGGCCAGATTGCTGCCGGCCAGTTCCTCGGGCTCAGTGATCTTCTTGTCCACAACCAGGCTGGCTCCGCCGTAGGCGACGCCGGACACCACGTTCAAAGACTCGCCATGGCTGGACAGGTAGCTGTTCAACGCTGGGTTTGGCCCCAGATACGCGGCGTCGATGGCCCCCGAGTTCAAAGCTTCTACGGCTGCCGGTCCCGCGTTGAATATCTGGCTTTGGACACGGGTACCGTCTTCTTCAAGGAGATCTTGGAGAAGACCTTCGGACTGGGCGATCAAGGCCGGGGCATGGGTGAGGTTGGCGAAATAGCCAACCTTCAGCTCATCTGCCGGTCCGTGATTTGCCGCCTGTGCTGGTACTTCATTTGGTCCTGGAAGAAACGTCGTCGCCACAGCAACTGCGCTCAATGCTCCGACCGCCGCTAGCCCGAGGAAGCGTCCTCGGAAGCCGGTCTTCTGCCCATGAGCCGTCAGCCGGACCCTCCCTTGGTTTCCTGTTGGCTGGCCAACATCAGGCTGCTTCATTATTTTCCTCGATGATCCCCGCCGCAAGGGTGCGCCCCGTAGCTGGATCGATCAGCAGGAAGCTTCCGCCAGTGCGCGAGGTGGCGTACTGTTCGATAGCCAATGCTGCCTGGCTGCGCAAGGTAATCCGGCCCAGGTCGTTGAGCTCCAAGGACTGGGCGGGCTGCTGCGAATAGTCGGCCACGTTGATGACATAGTCGATGGTCGACAGCTTGGCTGCAGCGACCTTGGTACCGTGCTTGATCAACAGCCGTTGGCCGTTAGTGAGCTTCACTGGATCTAATACGCAGATGTTCGCCTGGAACTCCCGGTGCGCCGTTGGCAGTTCGCCGGCGACGATGGTGTCGCCGCGGGCAATATCCAAGTCGGTCTCCAGCTCGACAACGATGGCGTCGCCGGCCTGGGCGCTGTGCGCGGTACCAGCAGGGGTGCTGATGGCCTTGATCCGGCTGCTCACGGGCTGGCCGTTGGAGAGCACCTGCACGGATTCCCCCACGGCCAAGCTGCCATCAACTAGAGTTCCGGCATATCCGCGGTAGTCGCGGTACGCTTCCGGGTCCAGGCCTGGAGCCAAGGCGCCCTGCGGGCGGATCACGTACTGGACATCCAGACGGGCAGTGCCTCCGCCGAGCCGTGGCTCGATGTCTTCGAGCAGCCCCAGCAAAGTCGGGCCGGCATACCAGTCCGCGGAAGCCGAAGGATCGACGATGTTATCTCCCTGAAGCGCGGAGACCGGGATGACAGTGGTTGATTTCAGGCCGAGTTCTCCGGCGAGCGCGAGTACTTCGGCCTCGATCTGGCTGAAGGCCGCTTCGTCCCAGTCGATCAGGTCCATCTTGTTCACGGCGATGACCAGCTGCGGAACCCGCAGCAAGGCGAGCACGCCAAGGTGGCGCCGGGTCTGCTCCAGCACGCCGTTCCTCGCGTCAACCAGCACGATCGCCGCGTCTGCGGTCGACGCGCCGGTGACGGTGTTGCGGGTGTACTGCACGTGTCCGGGGCAATCGGCCAAGATGAAGGACCGCTTGTCGGTGGAGAAGTAGCGGTAGGCCACGTCGATGGTGATGCCCTGCTCGCGTTCGGCGCGCAGCCCGTCGGTGACCAGCGCCAGGTCCAGGGTCCCTTCGGCCCCGCCGAATCCCCGTTCCGCGCTGGTACGCGCCAGGTCGTCGAGCGAGTCGGCGAGGATGGCCTTGGCGTCATGGAGCAGGCGGCCCACGAGGGTGGACTTGCCGTCATCGACCGAACCGGCGGTAGCGATGCGCAATAGTGTGGTGGTCATCTTAGAAGTACCCTTCGGTCTTGCGGTCTTCCATTCCCGCGGCGGAAATACGGTCATCGGCGCGGGTGGCTCCGCGTTCGGTGATGGTGGCGACGGCCAATTCATCGAGCACCTTCGCCACGGTGTCGGCAGCGGAGAGCACCGCACCGGTGCAGCTGGCGTCGCCCACGGTGCGGTAGCGCACCTGCTTGACGACGATCGGCTCATCGGCGTTGGGCTGGCTGACCGGGGTCAGTGCCCGCCACATGCCGTCGCGTTCGAAAACCTGGCGGCAGTGCGCAAAGTAGATCGGGGGCAGCTCGATGTTCTCGCGCTGGATGTACGCCCAGATATCGCGTTCGGTCCAGTTGGAGATCGGGAAGGCGCGCACATGCCAATCCGGCTCGTGCCGCCCGTTGTACAGGCTCCAGATTTCCGGGCGCTGGTTGCGCGGATCCCAGACGCCGAACTCGTCGCGCAGGGACAGGATGCGCTCCTTGGCGCGGGCCTTGTCCTCATCGCGGCGCGCCCCGCCGAAGACCACGTCGAAGCCGTTGGATTCGATGGTGTCCAGCAGGACCCGGGTCTGCAGGCGGTTGCGGGTGCCGTCGGGCAGCTCGGCCAGCTCGCCGCGGTCGATGTACTCCTGCACGGAGCCGACGACGAGGTTCAGCCCGTACTTTTCCACGACCGCGTCGCGGAAGTTGAGCACCTCGGCGAAGTTGTGGCCGGTATCGATGTGCACCACGGGGATGGGCACGCGGCCCGGGTAGACGGCCTTGGCCAGCAGGTGGAGGACGACTACCGAGTCCTTGCCGCCGGAGAACAGCAGTCCCGGCTTGTCGAATTCGGCGAGCACTTCGCGGATGATGTGGATTGATTCGGCTTCCAGGGCGTCCAGGACGCTGCGCTGGGTGCCTGCGGGCGCGTTAGCGGTGATGGTCATGATTCGCTCCTTAGACGTGGATTCCGCATTCGGTTTTGTTCAGCCCGGCCCAGCGGCCGGCCCGCGGGTCCTCGCCCTCGGCTACCGGCCGGGTGCAAGGCTGGCATCCGATGGACGGGTAGCCGTTGGACAGCAGCAGGTTCACGGGTACTTGATGCCCGGTGGCATAGTCGATCAGCTGATCGAAGCTCCAGGGGGCCACGGGATTGAATTTGACCAGTCCGTGCTTCTCGTCGAAAGCGACCAGGGGCGTGTTGCTGCGGGTCGGAGCCTCGTCACGGCGTACCCCGGTGAACCACGCGCTGTATCCGGACAGGGATCTGGCCAGCGGGTCCATCTTGCGCAGCTGGCAGCAGGCGGCCGGATCCCTGGAGAACAGGTCCTTGCCGAACTTCGCATCCTGTTCGGCCACGGTCAAGGCAGGCAGCACGTCGACGATGTTCACGTCCAGCGTGCGGGCCACCTCGTCGCGGGTTCCATGGGTTTCGGCAAAGTGGTATCCGGTTTCTAGGAACAGCACATCGACCTTGGGCAGCTGCGCGCAGACCAGGTGCGGCAGCACGGCATCGGCCATCGAGCAGGCCACCGCTACCTCGTCGGCTGCGAGGTGCTCAGCAGCGAAAGCGACGACCTGGGCCGCTGTGGCATCCCAGCCCAGCTCGGCGGCGCCCAGCTTGGCGATGCGCCGCAGTTCAGCCTCGCTGCGGGTACGTACTGGGGTCGGCTTGCTCATTTCAGGTCATCCTCTTCAGCTCGGTGGGCCCAGGCAGCGAAGGATTCCCCTTCGGCAGCCGAGGCCGAGTAGTTCTTCACTACCCGCTCCACGTATTCGGGCAATTCATCAGCCGCGACCTTGAGCCCGCGCACCGTGCGCCCCAGGGCGGCTTCGCCATTTTCGAAACCGGCCAGGGTGCCACCGAGGTGAACCTGGAATCCGGAGACCTGTTCTCCCTGGTCGTTGGTAATCAGCTGCCCCTTGAATCCGAGGTCCGCGGTTTGGATGCGGGCGCAGGAGTTCGGGCAGCCGTTGACGTGCAGGGACAGCTGGCGAGGCAGTTTGCCCTCGTGGTCGGCCAGGCGATCCTCGATTTTTGCTACCGCGTCAATCATGGTGTCTTTGGTGTCCACAATGGCCAGCTTGCAGAATTCGATACCGGTGCAGGCAATGGCCGAACGCTTGAAAAAGCTGGGGAATGCCTCCAGGCCCAGGGCGCGAGCCGAAGCGACGAAGTCCTGCACCTGCTCTTCTGCGATGTCCAGGGCGATGATCTTCTGGTGCGGGGTGGTGCGCAGCCGGGTGGATCCATGGGCTTCGGCCAAATCGGCAAGGCCGGTCAGCGCAGTACCGGATACGCGACCAGCCGGAGCGGTCAACCCGATATAGAACTTGCCGTCCTTCTGCTCGTTGACCCCGCTGTGGTCTCCTGCTTCGGTGGGTTGCTCCGGCAACGGACCGTCGGGCAGCTCATAGCCCAGGTACTCATCTTGCAGCACGTGGCGCATTTTTTCCGTGCCCCATTCGGCCAGCAGGAACTTCAGGCGTGCGCGGTTGCGCAAGCGGCGGTATCCGTAGTCCCGGAAGATGGAAACAACGCCCTCCCAGACATCCGGTGCCTGCTCTTCGGTCACGAAGGCGCCGAGGCGTTCGCCAAGGCGGGGGTTGGCCGACAGCCCGCCGCCGACCCACAGGTCGTATCCGGGGCCGAGTTCCGGGTGGACGGTGCCGATCAAGGCGATGTCGTTGATTTCGTGGACGACGTCCTGGCTTGGGTGGCCGGTGATGGCGGTCTTGAACTTGCGCGGAAGGTTCGCGAATTCCGGCTTGCCGATGTATCGCCGGGAAATTTCGGCGATCACCGGGCTGGGATCGATGATCTCGTCCTTGCTGATGCCCGCGACGGGAGAGCCGAGGATGACACGGGGCACGTCGCCGCAGGCCTCGGTGGTGTGCAGACCGACGGCTTCCAGCCGCTGCCAGATCTCCGGGACATCGACGACGTCGATCCAGTGCAGCTGGACGTTCTGGCGATCTGTCAGGTCGGCGGTGTCGCGGGCGAAGTCAGTGGAGATCTGGCCGATGACGCGCAGCTGCTCGGTGGTCAGGGCGCCGCCGTCGATGCGCACGCGCAGCATGAAGTAGCGGTCTTCAAGTTCTTCGGGGCTCAGCGTCGCCGTCTTGCCGCCGGGGATCCCCTGGGCACGCTGGGTGTAGAGGCCCCACCAGCGGAAGCGGCCGTGCAGATCCTCGGGTTCAATGGAATCGAAGCCCTGCTTCGAGTAGATTTCCTCGATGCGCTGGCGCACGTTCAGGCCGTTGTCGGCGGCCTTCATCTCTTCGTTGGCATTCAACGGGGCAGGGCCGTCGATTTTCCATTGGCCGTTGGGTTTTGCCGCTCTTGTGGAGCGAACTGGTGTGGTTGTCTGCGTCATGTCCACCAGCGTAGGAACTGCCCCCAGGGGGTCGGCAACCTGCCGGTGTCACATGGCTACGCGTTGCCTAACGAGTTAGGACTTCGTCATCTGGAGACATGAAAAGCTCCTCTTCGAGCGCCTTTTGCAGTCGTACAAGGAAACATTGAGCAATCATTACGTCAGGAAGCAAGGGGCTTGTCACCACGCCTGCCCCCGTGCTAGCCAGCTTCTGCTGGAAGAATCCGTCGGCGAGCAGCGAGCTGAGCACGAGCACTGGACGCGCGGCAGCATTTCCCACGACGTCAGCGATCCGCGGCTGGGCCCCTGCGCAGTAGCCCACCTGCACTTCGCGCTCCAATAGGACAGCGAGCTGCTCGGCGAGATTCTTGACCTGGTTTTGGCCGACTTCCAATCTCGTGCCCGCCGCGGCCAAGACGACGAGCGGGTCGTTGGCCAGATGCCCTGCGGCGCGTTGCGCCAGGACCTTGGCCAGCTCCGGCAGCGGACCCAATGGCAAGGCGGCGGAAGTTCCCGCGCGCGAGGCGACCGCCTGCGCTATGTCGTGCGTCGTATGAACCCCGTCGGAGACCAGCAGCGGCAAGACCACTGCCGGCTCGCCTTCAGGCAAGGCGGCGATAACCGTTTCAAGCCGGGGCTCTTGGACATCCACATAGGCTTCGTGCCAGACAAGCCGCACCGGGAATCGCTCTTCGCTCCGCCGTTCCAGATCGGCACGCAGATCATGGATTAGTTGCTGCCCGTTGGCGTTGTCCGTGCCGTGGGATGTTGCTACGACATGTATCTTCTGCTGGGTCGCTTGACTCATGAATTGATCCTCACCGATGTTGTTGGGCACCTATTTGGCGCTGCGCACTAGCTTGTGGTTGGCGGCCTGCGCCTGCGGGCGGATGACAATCTCATCCAGATTCACGTGGGCCGGGGCGCTGACCGCATAGCGGATGACTTCGGCAACGTCTTCACCGGTCAAGGGATTCTCCACACCGGCGTAGACGTTGTCGGCGGCGCTCTGGCTTCCCAGGCGACGGAGCGCGAACTCTTCTGTCTGCACCAGGCCGGGCAGGATCTCGATTACCCGCAGCCCATTCTCGACTTCTTCAAGACGAAGCGCCTGGGTCATGGCACGTTCAGCGGCCTTTGCCGCATTGTAGCCGCTGCCGCCTTCGTAGCTGGCCAGTGCGGCGGTGGAGGTAACGTTCAAGACGGTGCCTCGCGCCTCGCGAAGCTGCGGCAGCAGTGCACGGGTCAAGCGCATGGTTCCCATGACATTGGCTTGCCACATGAAGTCCCAGTTTTCATCGACCGCGTCGGCCCAGGTTTCGGTTCCACGCGCACCGCCGGCGCAATTGACCAGCGTATCGGTGCCGCCTTGCGCGGTGACCCTTTCTACCAGTGCGTCGACATCGGCCTGCACGCTGACATCTGCTGGCACCGCGATCGCACCGCATTCAGCGGCGAGCTTTTCCAAGCGGTCGGCCCTGCGGGCTACTGCGAAGACGGTCCATCCTTGTGCGCGCAACGCACGGACTGTTGCCTGGCCGATTCCGCTGGAAGCTCCGGTAACAACGGCCGAACGGGAAGAAGTCTTATCTGTAATTGTCATACGTCAACTGTAGAACCAGATCATTACCAGTTGGTAAGGCATGAATTTCTCTTACATTTCATGCGGCGAGATTTTCTTCCGGGCCAGGCCCTGGAATCCAGGGTGGCGCGCGGCGGCGGTGCCACCAGGGCCATGGCCGATGCTGTACTGCCTGCGCCTACTGCGCGGCGGCAACGTGCAGCGGGCGCGACTGCCGGAGGAATGCAATCGGAGGGAATGTCTTGCGTAAGCGGAGCCGTGCAGGAATGTGCCAACGCCTGGCGGCGCTGCTATGCCCGGGTGCACCGTGTCGCTGGTGCGGGCGGCAAGGTGATTCGGCGTTCGTGGCAGGACGGCTGAGCCAAGGGCCACCGGTCCGGCACAGGCTTTTGATCCAGCTGGTCCCGGCTGGACAGCGGCGTGGTGCAAGCCATGGGCAACAATGTCTTGGCGCCCGGCAAAACATGGAAGAATAGACGCATGGCAGAAGAAAACTTGGGCACAGACACGCCCGCAACGGTTTCCGTTCCTGACAAGCCCGCTTTGGAAGGCTTGGAAGAACGTCTTTCGTCCCGGTGGCGCACCGAGGGCACCTATCACTTCAATGAGGACACGACTCGCGAAGCCGTGTACTCCATCGACACTCCCCCGCCAACAGCTTCGGGTTCGCTGCACGTAGGACACATGTTCTCGTACACGCAGACCGACGTGTTGGCTCGCTACCAGCGCATGATCGGCAAGAACGTGTTCTACCCACTTGGTTGGGATGACAACGGCTTGCCTACCGAGCGCCGCGTGCAGAACTACTTCGGCGTCCGTTGCGACCCGACCAAGCCTTACATCGAGGGCTACCGTCCACCGGAAAAGCCTGCGAAGAACCAGCGCGACTGGGATGTCATCAGCCGCAAGAACTTCATCGAGATCTGTGAAGAGCTGGCGGTCGAAGACGAAAAGGTCTTCGAACAGCTGTTCACCACCCTGGGCCTTTCGGTGGACTGGCGCATGACCTACCGCACAATCGACGACAATTCGCGTGCAACTTCGCAGCGCGCCTTCCTGGACAACCTGGCAAAGGGCGACGCCTACATGGCTGAAGCTCCAACCCTGTGGGACGTGACCTTCCGTACCGCAGTGGCCCAGGCCGAACTCGAAGACCGGGAAATGCCCGGCGCCTACTACCGCTATGCATTCGACGCTGAAAACGGCGAGCAGGTCTTCATCGAGACCACCCGCCCGGAACTGCTCGCTGCTTGCGCCGCGCTGGTGGCTCACCCCGATGACGAGCGCTACCAGCACCTGTTCGGCAAGACCGTCACCTCGCCGATCTTCGGCGTTCCCGTCACCGTTCACCCGCACCCATTGGCCCAGGCCGATAAGGGTTCGGGCATCGCCATGGTGTGTACCTTCGGCGACTTGACCGACGTGACTTGGTGGCGCGAACTGCAGTTGCCTACCCGTCCGATCATCGGACGCGACGGCCGCATCCTTGCAGAGACCCCAGAGTGGATCACCACCGAGGCCGGCAAGGAAGCGTACGCCCAGATCTCGGCAAAGACCGTATTCTCCGCCAAGGAAACCGTCGTTGAGATGCTCTCCGATGCGGGTCTGCTCGATGGCGAGCCCAAGAAGATTTCCCGTCCGGTGAACTTCTTCGAAAAGGGCGACAAGCCACTGGAAATCGTGACCTCGCGCCAGTGGTACATCCGCAACGGTGGCCGTGACGAAGAGCGACGCAACCAGATGATCGCCCGCGGCCAGGAAATTGATTTCCACCCGTCGTTCATGCGCTCGCGCTACGAGAACTGGGTTTCCGGCCTGAACGGCGACTGGCTGGTTTCCCGCCAGCGCTTCTTCGGCGTACCGGTACCAGTGTGGTACCAGGTCAACGAGCACGGCGAGCCGAACTACGATGCACCGCTGTTGCCAACCATCGATCAGCTTCCAGTTGACCCGGCAGCAGACGCTCCGACCGGCTACACCGAGGACCAACGTGGCGCCGCTAATGGCTTCATTGGCGATGCCGATGTACTGGACACCTGGGCAACCAGCTCGCTGACCCCGCAGATCGCGGGCCGTTGGGGCCGAGACGACGAGTTCTTCTCGAAGGTCTACCCATTCGACCTGCGCCCGCAGGGCCACGACATCATCCGCACTTGGCTGTTCTCCACCGCGGTTCGTGCAGATTCCCTGCACGGCAATGCTCCGTGGAAGCACGCTGCGATTTCGGGCTGGATCCTGGATCCGGACCGCAAGAAGATGTCCAAGTCCAAGGGCAACGTGGTTGTTCCTAACGAAGTCCTGGATAAGTTCGGCGCTGACGCCGTACGCTACTGGGCAGCCAGCGCCAAGCTGGGTGCCGATACCGCGTATGAAATCAACCAGATGAAGATCGGCCGCCGCCTGGCCATCAAGATCCTCAATGCCTCGAAGTTCGTACTGAACTTGGGTGCCACCGATGCCAACGTCCTGACCGATGATGCTTCGGTAGTCACCAACGGGCTCGACCGCTCGCTGCTCGCCCGCCTGTCGACCGTAATCGAAGATGCCAAGCGCGCTTTCGATAACTACGACTACGCTCGCGCACTGGATATCACCGAGTCGTTCTTCTGGTCGTTCACCGACGACTACGTAGAACTGGTCAAGGATCGCGCATACGGTGGCCACGGCGACGCCGAGCAGGCTTCGGTTCTGGCTACCCTGGCTACCACCTTGGATTCGGTGCTGCGACTGTTCGCACCGTTCCTGCCATTCGCGACCGAAGAGGTTTGGGGCTGGTGGCGCACCGGGTCGGTACACCTGACCCAGTGGCCAAGCACCGGGCACTTGTCTGCTGCAGTTGAGGGCGCCGATCCTGGGGTACTGCCTCTGGTTGGCGTAGCACTCTCGGGCATCCGCAAGGCCAAGTCCGATGCAAAGGTCAAGCAGCGCACCGAGGTGCTTTCGGGCGAAATCCACGCTCCAGCAGCTCAGGTTGCCCAGCTCAAGGCAGGCTTCGAGGACTTGAAGTCCGCAGCTAATGCCCGCGAGCTGACCTTGGTTGAAGCCGACGGTGAATTGACTGTCACCAACGTGGAATTGGCTCCGGCCGAAGAAGCGTAAAAGCAGTTAACGAGAACCGGTTGCCAACCCTTCATTGGGATGGCAACCGGTTTTGTCGTTTCTACTCCTGTTCCTCCCCCGCATCGGGATGATCCGTCTGGGGTGGAGATTCACGAGTCTTTTCCATAGGCCGAGCTGCGCGTCGACGTTTGTCGGTGAAGTATTTCAGCTGGTCTTCCGCGCTGCGCTCAAGACGATGTTTCTGGACCGGGCGCTTGGTCCCATCAGCTGACGAACGTCCGTCGGTCATCATCTTTCCCATCTAATCGAAGCCAACGGCTAGATCCCCATCGATGTCCAGCCACTGGCGCATGCGAGCTTAGTTCTGTGCGCTCTGGTACGCCTGCTGGATCACCGAGCCCCAGTATGGGCCGAACATGGTATCCCGCACCGAGCTGTACCCGAAGCTGTTCACAGAGTTCTGGTAGCCGTCCGAACCGCTCCCCAGGAACCATGGGCCACCCGACGAGCCGCCGGTCATGTTGCATGGAATGCCCTGGGACTGGGTCTGGCCAAAGGGATCGTCGCTGGAGTAGCCGTTGCACGACTGCAAGGTCTCGCCATTGAATGGCGAAGCAGCCGGGTAGCCGTAAGCGGTGTACTGCTCGCCGCGAGCCTGGTTGAAAGCAACGCCGGAAGCGCCAACGGCATCGGTCAAGGTCGCACCGCCGCTGGTGCTGACGACGGCGAAACCGGTGTCATAAGTGATGTCTCCGCCATTTGACCATTCAGTTGGTGCCACCAGCTCGGTCGCCGCAAAAGAACCGTATGGTGCGCTGCCGTTTTCATAGGCCGGGACGAAGACCCAACGGGTTGCGAACGAGCCGGGTCCCTCATTCAGGCAGTGGCCCGCAGTGGAGACCGTTGACTCATTGGAGGAGACCACCGCGTTGCCAGAGCAAACATAGTCCGATCCACCGAGGGTGAAGAAGACCTTACCGATGTGGGAGACCGGAGTTTCCTGGGTCGAGCGGGTTTTTCCACCCTTCGTCTGGGACTGCTTGCCGGCAGCAACCTCCGCTCCATGGCCCGACACCTTGGCAGGCTTGCCAGCTTCGACCTTGGCAGCCGAACCCGATTTTCCAGCAACGAGTGAATCTGCGTTCTTTGCGGCTTTCATCCGGTCTGCGGTCCAGTAGTCAACCGCAGCTTCAGCCTTCTGCTCCGAGATCGTGATTGACTCTATGTCGCCACCGGTGGTCGTTGGCGCTGCCGAGGCCATGGGTGCCACGCTGAGCATCAGTGCGCCTGCAAGAGCTGCGGCACCTGCCAGCTTGCGGCGCCCTTTGCCCTTGGATGAATCCGTAATTAGAGAACGAATTTGCACGATTTAACTCCTTGTCCAGTGGCTTCTTTGCCACTATCGATGGGGGTGCTGTTGCACTCGTGGAAAACAGTCAAACACACACTTCAAGCATTTTCTACAGGAATGTTTCCCTCCGTCGGCCGTGTCGAGCATCTCCAGCGGCCTTCAATTTGTGAAGCAAAATACCCCGAGAACAGATACTTTTATTCGCAAGCCCGCAGCGACCACTGCACTTGATTCCAGAGCAAATAGATCGGCTGATTACACCCCCCCACCCCAAAATACTTGTGAGTCAGATCACCACATAGCCATTCGGGTCCGTCCCCACGCTTCGGGCCAACCACTGCCAATTTATGAAACAGAAGTTTCGGTAACAGATACTTTTGAGGTGTCGCTTGGCCTGAACACGAAGAAAAAAATATGAGTTAATTAGACTTCGAAAATGGACTTATTCACCCTTGCGAGCAGTGGGTTGTAGTGAATATTGCCCCTGAGCGATTGCTTCCATGCGGCACACAGTGGCACCCTTGCCGGGATTTGCCAGCACAATTTGCGCTTGCGGCCAAGCAGGCACCGGCGCCCAGAGCCATTATTCATGCTCCAGACTCGGCCAAGCCAAGGAATCGGAAATTGCTGAACCACAGGCTCCGGGCATTGGAACGCTCCGTCTTATGAACACTGTGCAAGGGCCAAGCTGCAGCGATGTTATCCCGCCGAGGCCGCAAAAGCTTGGTGCCGAAGGTTCCGGGCCGACGCCATGCAGAACCAGCTACATGATGGAGGTAACCACTACATTGATAGAAGGAGCGTTTCCTTCCATGGTGCAGCAGCCGTCGGGTCGGATGCCGCATCATTCCGAGCGCTATTCTCCGACGCAACAGAGCCTTCCCGGCGTTGCAGGCGCACCGGTCAAAAACAAAGGACGTTGCCTCACCGTGAGGCAACGTCCGTTGAACAATGAATTTCCGCTTAGTCGAAAATAGGGCTTTCGGTGCGAGTACGCTTCATTTCGAAGAAGTATGGGAACGATGCGAGCTGCGCCGCGGCATCAAACATCTTTCCTGCATCTTCCCCGGTTGGAATACGGGTGATGACCGGACCGAAGAAGGCAACGCCATCAACAGCGACGATTGGCGTACCTACATCCTGTCCCACCTTGTTGATTCCTACCTCGTGGCTGGAACGCAGTGCTTCATCATTGGCATCGGTATGTGCAGCCTCAGCGAGTTCCGCTGGCAGGCCGACCTTCTGCAGTGCCTTGGCAATTACTTCATCACGGTCTTCGATCTTCTCGTAATGGAATAGTTCGCCCATAGCGGTGTACAGGCTGTCTTTAATCTCATCGCCATGCTCCTGGGCAGCGCGGGTAACCACACGTACCGGCCCCCACGAGCTGTCCATCTTTGCGCGGTAGTCAGCCGGAAGGTCGCGTCCTTCGTTAAGCATCGAAAGGCTCATGACGTTCCAGGTCACGTCGATGTTGCGGACCTTTTCTACTTCCTTGATCCAGCGGCTCGTTGCCCAAGCGAATGGGCAGATTGGATCGAACCAAAAATCAACATGCTGACGTTCAGCCATGAACTACCAACTTTCTTCGGAAAGGAACTTTTTCTAACGCGGTCTATGCGGACTTCTTGTCTCGCTTGGCTACCATCGCGTGAGAGAGCATCGTGGGCTCTACGCGATCAATTACGGTTGCGCGAGTTATAACCACTTCAGCGACGTCATCACGGCTTGGCAAGTCGAACATCACTCCGCCAAGTGTTTCCTCCAGAATCGAACGCAAACCACGTGCGCCCGTCTCCCGTGCAATGGCCTGCTCTGCGATGGCATCCAGTGCCGACTGATCGAAGCTCAAAGCCACGCCGTCCATCTGGAACATCTTCTGGTACTGCTTGAGCAGTGCGTTCTTCGGTTCGGTCAGTACGCGAACCAATGCATCCTTGTCCAGGTGCTCCACCGTAGTGATAACCGGCAGTCGTCCAATGAATTCTGGAATCAGTCCGAACTTGAGCAGGTCTTCGGGACGAACATCCGAATAGGAAGCGGTTTCAGACTTCAAAGCGGTCAGCGGGGCACCAAATCCTATGCCCTTCTGTCCTGCCCGAGAAGAAATAATTTCTTCCAGTCCGGCAAAGGCGCCGGCAACGATGAACAGGATGTTGGTGGTGTCGAGCTGAATGAAATCCTGATGAGGGTGCTTGCGGCCACCCTGGGGTGGCACCGCTGCAACTGTACCTTCGAGAATCTTCAGAAGTGCCTGCTGGACGCCTTCACCGGAAACATCTCGGGTGATCGAGGGGTTCTCGCTCTTGCGGGAAATCTTATCGATCTCGTCAATGTAGATGATGCCCGTTTCAGCCTTCTTGACGTCATAGTCAGCAGCCTGAAGCAGCTTGAGCAGAATATTTTCCACATCTTCACCTACATAGCCCGCTTCAGTCAGGCTCGTTGCGTCGGCGACAGCGAAAGGAACGTTCAGCTTCTTCGCCAACGACTGCGCCAGATACGTCTTACCGCATCCAGTAGGACCAATAAGCATGATGTTGGACTTCGAGACTTCCACGTCATCCAACGGATCTTCGTTAGTCAGCGCTGCAACAGGACCGTGATCCTGGTTGCCGTGGATGCGCTTGTAGTGGTTGTAGACAGCGACCGAGAGTGCACGCTTGGCGTTCTCCTGGCCGATGACGTATTCCTGCAGCGAATTAAAGATCTCACGTGGCTTGGCCAGGGAGAACTCCTCATGCACCTGCTCTTCGGCAAACTCTTCAGCAATGATTTCGTTGCAGAGTTCGATGCATTCAGTACAAATGTAGACACCATGGCCTGCAATTAGCTTCTTAACCTGCTTCTGGCTCTTCCCGCAGAAAGAGCATTTCAACAGATCCGAGCCTTCACCCATGCGTCCCATCGCACCATTCTCCCGTTTACTTGAGTAGCTGTGGACTTACTCAATTCTAGGCTAGTTGTCCCCCAAATTAGATGAATATGGCGGTTTACCTGTGTTGTGCCGTCTGCCTTTGGGCAGACCAACAACTAGGTAAACCGCCATTCATCCTGGATTATTCCAAGTATGCGCTAGCTTCCCAGCTGAGCACGGTTCAGCTTACGAGGAGTCAATACCTCGTCTACGATGCCGTATACCTTGGCTTCGCTAGCAGTCATGAACAAGTCACGCTCCACGTCGCCGCGAACCTTCTCGACGTCCTGGCCGGAGTGGGACGCAATGGTCTCTTCCAGCCAGCTGCGCATGCGCATAACTTCCTCGGCCTGGATCTGCAGGTCAGTTGCGGTGCCGCGTTCGCCGCCACCCATTGCTGGCTGGTGGATCAGTACGCGTGCGTTGGGCAGGGCCAAACGCTTGCCCGGGGTACCAGCTGCGAGCAGAACTGCTGCTGCCGACGCCGCCTGGCCAAGGCATACGGTCTGAACCTCTGGGCGGATGAACTGAATCGTGTCGTAGATTGCAGTCATCGCGGTGAAGGAACCACCTGGCGAATTGATGTACAAGGTAACATCGCGCTCAGGGTCCATGGATTCCAGGACCAGTAGCTGGGCCATAACGTCATCGGCCGATGCGTCATCAACCTGGGCACCGAGGAAAATAATACGATCCTCGAACAGCTTTGCGTAAGGGTCCTGGCGCTTGAAACCGTATGGGGTGCGCTCTTCGAACTGTGGCAGGATGTAGCGGGCCGACGGCATCTGACCGCTAACGGCTTCCGGATTGAAGTTCATGGTTTTCTCCTAGGACAAATCTTGGGGTATCAAGCGGTGCGGTGCGACTATTTGTTGTCGTCGCCTACAACACCGGTGACCGAGCCTGCGTGGGTTGCGATCTGATCGAAGAAGCCGTACTTCAGGCCATCTTCTGCGGTGAACCACTTATCACGCTGGTTGTCGATAAGGATCTGCTCAACGCTCTGACCGGTCTGTTCCGCAGTCAGCTCGCTCATGACCTTCTTCATGTGCATGATCAGCTCGGCCTGGATCTTGATATCCGAGGCGGTACCGCCGATGCCGCCCGATGGCTGGTGCATCAGGATGCGTGCGTTCGGCGTAGCGAAACGCTTGCCTGGGGTACCCGAGGACAGCAGGAACTGGCCCATCGATGCGGCCAGACCGGTTGCTACGGTCACGACGTCATTCGGGATGAAGTTCATGGTGTCGTAGATGGCCATGCCAGCGGTGATCGAACCACCTGGCGAGTTGATGTACAGGTAGATGTCCTTCTCAGGATCCTCTGCCGAGAGCAGCAGCAACTGCGAGCAAATGGCATTCGCATTGTCGTCGCGGACGTCGGAGCCCAGCCAGATGATGCGCTCCTTGAGCAGGCGGTTGTAGATGTAGTCATCACGGCCGGCCGGCTCTGCGGCTGCCATAGTGGGAGTGCGCGAATCATTTGACATGTTCTCTACCTCTTCCAAACGTGTAGATCAGTTTCTGGAATCTCTGTTTCTAATCCCATAGCTGCAACTGGTTACTTTGAGATTACTTACTTCAAGTCAATCTTGGGCCGTTTCATGCCCCTGTTTCGCTCACGGCGCATGATGCACGCCTGAAGCGAACAAAAATGGCCATCGGCAGCTTGTTTTGAACAAGCGGCCGATGGCCATCAGAGTTTAGTGAAGACTACTTAGCCTCTTCGGCCTCAACCTCAGCAGCTTCTTCTTCACCGGCTGGCTTTACGAAGGAGGTCAGGTCAACTGCGGCACCGTTGGAATCGGTGACCTTAGCGAACTCGAGAACCTTTGCCAGTGCCTTGCGGCGGCGAACTTCGCCCATGAGCATTGGAACCTGGCCTGCGCCGTCCAGCATCTGTGCGAACTGGTTTGGCTCCATGCCGTACTGGCCTGCGGTCTGCACGATGTAGTCGATCAGCTCGGACTGCTCGACGCCAACTTCCTCAGCGTCTGCAACAGCGTCCAGGATGATTTCGTTCTTGAAAGCACGCTCGGTGTTCTCGCGAACCTCAGCACGGTGCTCTTCGGTGTCGTGGTCAGCTTCGGCGTCTGGTGCGTTGAAGTGCTGCTCGATCTGCTCTTCGATGACCGATGCAGGAACAGGAACCTCAACCAGTTCAACCAGCTTGTCCAGAACCAGCTCGCGAGCCTCTACGCCCTGCTCGACAACCTTGCCCTCTGCAGCGTCCTTCGACAGGTTCTCGCGCAGTTCGGCGATGGTGTCGAATTCCGAAGCCAGCTGAGCGAAGTCATCGTTAGCTTCTGGCAGTTCGCGCTGCTTCACAGCGTTGACTACAACCTTGACGGTTGCGGTCTTGCCGGCGTGCTCGCCGCCAGCCAGGGTGGTCTCGAAGGTTGCATCTTCGCCAGCGGACAGGCCGGTAACGGCTTCGTCCATGCCCTCAAGCATGTTGCCGGAACCGATCTGGTAGGACAGGCCCTGAGCGGAGTCGACTTCTTCGCCTTCTACGGCAGCGGTCAGGTCAATGGTCACGAAGGAGTCCGCAGCTGCTGGAGCTTCGACTTCCTTCAGGGTGCCGAAGCGGCCACGCAGGTCGTCGAGAGCCTTCTCGATGTCCTCGTCAGCAACTTCCTTGGCTTCAACGGAAACCTCGATGCCCTTGTAGTCCGGAAGTTCAACCTTCGGACGCACGTCTACCTCAAGGGTGAAGACCAGCTGGCCTTCGCCTTCGTTTTCGAGGGATGGCAGTTCGGTGATGTCTACCTCTGGGCGGGACAGTGGGGTGAGTTCGTTCTCAACCATTGCCTTCTGGTAGTACTCGTTCAGACCTTCGTTAACAGCGGTCTCGATGACGTGGCCGCGACCGACGCGCTGGTCGATCATCTTTGCAGGAACTTTGCCCTTGCGGAAGCCCGGGATCTGAATCTGCTGAGCGATGGTCTTGTACGCCTCATCGACGCGGGGCTTCAGTTCCTCGTAAGGAACTTCAACGGTCAGCTTAACCCGGGTCGGGTTGACGTTTTCGACGGCGCTCTTCACAGCGTTGTACTCCTGAGTTGTCTAATATTAGGTCTAATCTGCAAAAAACCCCGCAACATGGTGGCGTTGCGGGGTTGTTCGACAGAGTCGGGGTGACAGGATTCGAACCTGCGACCTCACGCTCCCAAAGCGCGCGCTCTAGCCAAGCTGAGCTACACCCCGATTAGCAGTGAACAGTCTAACCCGAGTCATCCTGTATCCACTAATCGTTTGTGATGCTTACTAGTTACTTTTTAAAGTTCTTAGTGATCACAAGATCTAAATTATATTTAGCTCTCAATTTTCACGGGCTAAATCCGAAGATTTTCACTCGCAAAGTCGGGGTGACAGGATTCGAACCTGCGACCTCACGCTCCCAAAGCGCGCGCTCTAGCCAAGCTGAGCTACACCCCGATTAGCCAGGAAGCCGCATCATAGGATGACTGGCTCCAACTAACCGTCTTGCTTGAATACCGAGGATTTCTCAATCTTCACTACTCACGAGGACTGATCTCTCAATTCTCAATTCTACGACTGAATTCCTCCAGTCATAAAGTCGGGGTGACAGGATTCGAACCTGCGACTTCACGCTCCCAAAGCGCGCGCTCTAGCCAAGCTGAGCTACACCCCGGTAAAGTTCAGAAGAAAGCTTGTTTCATCTGGACTAACCGTTTTGCAATCTGTCCGGGAATGTTTTGTTTCCCGTGCTGATCACAAGAAACTAAGTTACACGGGTTCGAACCAAAAGCAAAATCGAGGATTCTGCATGTCGCACAAGGACATCCGCGTGATTTCGCGGTTTTTCTGGTTTCACATGTCCAAATCGGGCCCAAATTCGCAATTTCGTGAGTTGAATTACAGGTAAATTCTCAAAAATCTCAATGCTCGCATCGCTAGGCTGCTGGACGTCGAGATCCTCCAATTCCCCTTGAACCTGCAGTTGCGACCAAGGGTACGGCAGATCGATTGTTCGGGAGAATCATGCTGCCAATTTTGCTTTCACCCGGAATCAGGCAATGGGCACTGGTTGGCGGGCGGAATCCGGACCGCGACGATGCGTCCAGCTTGCGGAGGCGACAAGCACCCTGCACCCTTTATGGGAAATGAGCGGACTAAATAAATTTGGTGGCTGGCCAGGAGAAGCGTCCGCCCTCCACAGCACGATCCAATAGTCCGGGGTGCGCTACGGATCTACAAGGAAGATTCAGCCACGAACCTGGCAATCCAGCTAAAAGCGCCCAAATGGCGCGAAGAGAGAATGCTGATGTTCAGTGGGCGACCGCATTGGTCGAAGAATACGCATGGATATGCAACGCTGGATATCTTTAGATTGCGATCCGAGGCGAAGAAAATTCCGGCCACGGTAAATTACAGCGCCGTTTAGCAGGCTCAAGGGAAAAGTGATTTTCTGCCGGATACGCGAAAAGGTCCCGCAGAGCGGAACCTTTTCATTTGGAGGGGATGACGGGAATCGAACCCGCATCATTAGTTTGGAAGACTAAGGCTTTACCACTAAGCTACATCCCCATTTCGAAGCAACTGCGCTTCGAACAAGATTCAGTCTAGACCATAAAACTCTTGCTTTGCAAATCGAGGATTCCACGTCTCACTTGGCAGCTCTCCTTTATCACCGCTACGAGGCGCTGATTAGCAAAACACGCCGACAAGCCTGAACGAAAAGAATTCCGTTTGTCTCATCGACGTGATCACTGCTTACGCCGTGGGGCGATTACGGGGCATCTTCTGACAGCGAGGACACCAGTACAACTTCCGGGCCGCGATTTCAGCAAGAGAAACCTGCGCTGAGCATTTACGGCACCCCATCCCCTGCCGCTGGTAAACGTAATACGCATTATCTGGCCAAACCGCGCCTTGGGGGTCTCGGTCCTCGGGCAAGGTAGTGATGATCCGGCCATCGCGAACGCCGTCT
Source organism: Glutamicibacter sp. (assembly GCF_050701915.1). Lineage (NCBI taxonomy): Bacteria > Bacillati > Actinomycetota > Actinomycetes > Micrococcales > Micrococcaceae > Glutamicibacter > Glutamicibacter sp. The sequence continues at coordinate 148,582 of NZ_JBOGEG010000001.1, forward strand.
TCCATTACGGAGACGATGTCCCACCAAAGTTTCTTGGTCTTCTGAGCACTGAGCTCATTCGCTGGTAGATCCGGAGAAATCCGGTTCCGGAACAAGGCTTCTGCGCGGTATATATTGCCGACGCCAGAGATCAACGCCTGGTTCATGAGCACAACGCCGATGGCAGTCTTGGTCTTCATCAGGTTCGCCCGGAATTCCTTGAGCCCGGCTTCAAGCTGGGTTTCTGCGTCCGCCAGGTTCGCTTGGCCCTTGGCTGCCCTAAAACGCACGGCAGACCCAATCAATGGATCCGGGCCGAGCTTATTTAGGTGAACTTGGACCTGATCATGCTCCAACACTTCACAGGCCGTTGGCCCCCGTAAGTCAGCCCATCCATGCTCAGAAACGATACGGGCCCGTACCGCTCCAACCGGTGCCGGCGGGCCGGTGTACGGCTCAGCATCGGGATTGGCGTTTGTTTCGTTTTCGCCAATCTTCCGTGGGGCACCAATCGACGACGCGCCCGTGAAGTGGTGGTCTCCGCCAAAGCTGAAGGCGCCATAGAGCCCTAAATGCACCCGCAGATACAAGTCGTTAGAAAAACGGCAGAAGAGCTGCTTGCCTTTGGCGAAGGCGTGCTCAAGCTGATGGCCATCGATGCGCTCGGCATCCGAACTGAAACGGCCCTGCGGAGAAGAAACGAGAACCGCTTGCCCGCCAAAGACATCGTCGAATTGGCGGGCAAGACGGTGAAGGGAATGTCCTTCCGGCACGACTACTCGATGACCTCGCCGGTGGTCTCATAAGTGGCGATCTTGCCGATTCGGCGTACGTGGCGTTCCGCTTCACTGAATGGTTCAGCAAGGAAAGCCTCGATGAGTTCCGCTGCTTCTTCCACCGAGTGCTGACGCCCACCGACCGCAATGACATTGGCGTTGTTGTGCTCACGGGCCAGCTTCGCGGTGTCCATGTTCCATGCCAGTGCAGCACGGATACCCTCAACCTTGTTAGCGGCAATCTGTTCGCCATTGCCTGAGCCGCCCAAGACGATGCCCAGTGCGGCGACGCCTGAACGCTGGTCTTCAACCACCGCCTGTGCAGCGTTGATGCAGAATGCCGGGTAGTCATCTTCCGGGTCGTAAGACTTCGGGCCGTGATTGACCATTTCGTAGCCCTTAGCGGTCAGGTGCTTTACCAGGTAGTCGCTGAGCTCTAGTCCGGCATGGTCAGTAGCGATATGCACGCGCATAGTCGATTGCCTCATTTACTTGGGAGGGGTCATTTACTGTCCTATCTAGGATAGCGACCGCAACACACACTCTTGCTACTTCTCAGCTGCACACCACAGAGTATTAACCCAATAAGTCTTGCAGTCGTCCCAAAGCAGGCATTTTCTGGAAGCTATTGGAAAATTGAGTAAATTGTTCGGCCCGATGACTTGCGCAATGCCCGGTCACAGGTGACACAATAGACAGATATTCAATATTCATTTCACAACTTCCGCTGATGGATAGCCATCATCAAGAATTGGAGAACCCATGCCAGGAATGAACCTCACTCGCGCGGAGGCCAGCGAACGCGCAAATCTGCTCAACGTTGACAGCTATGAGGTAAGCCTGGATCTTACTCGCGGTGAGCGGGTCTTTTCGTCCAAGACTACTGTTCGTTTCACCGCCACCGCCGGTGACTCGACCTTCATTGATGCAGTCACCGATTCGGTACGCTCCATCAATCTGAACGGAGTCGAGCTGGATCCAGCAGTGCATTCCGATGGCATTCGAATCCAGTTGCCGAACCTTGCCGCAGAAAACCAATTGGTGATCGATGCGGACGCGCTGTATATGAACACCGGCGAAGGCCTGCACCGCTTCGTAGACCCAGTGGATCAGGAAGTCTACTTGTACTCCCAGTTCGAGGTCGCGGACTGCCGACGCATGTTCGCTGTCTTCGAACAGCCAGATTTGAAGGCCACCTTCCAGTTCTCGGTCACCGCGCCAAAATACTGGAACGTAGTTTCCAACGCGCCGACTCCTGAGCCAACTGAAAACGGCGACTCCGCTACCTGGGACTTCGCCGCGACCCAGCGGATCTCGTGCTACATCACCGCGCTGATCGCCGGACCTTACCAGGTCGCCCGCGATTCGCTAGTTTCCTCCAGCGGACGCACCATCGAGCTGGGCGTTTTCGCCCGCGCATCGATGATGCAGTACCTGGACGTCGAGAACATCGTGACCGTAACCCGTCAGGGCTTTGAGTTCTACGAGAAGAACTTCGGCACCCCGTACCCATTCGAGAAATACGACCAGCTGTTTGTTCCTGAATTCAACGCGGGCGCCATGGAGAACGCAGGAGCCGTGACCTTCCTTGAGGAATACATCTTCCGCTCCCGTCCAACCGGTGCCATGGTCGAGCGCCGCGCGATCACCATCCTGCACGAGCTGGCACACATGTGGTTCGGTGACCTGGTCACCATGAAGTGGTGGAACGATCTGTGGCTCAATGAATCCTTCGCAGAATTCATGTCCACGCTGGCGGCCGCGCAGAACACCGAGTTCACCAGCGCTTGGACCACCTTCAACACCTTGGAGAAGAACTGGGCCTACCGCCAGGACCAATTGCCTTCCACCCACCCAATCGTCGCCGAGATCAACGATCTCGAAGACGTTGAGGTTAACTTCGACGGCATCACCTACGCCAAGGGCGCTAGCGTACTGCGCCAGCTGGTAGCTTTCGTGGGCCAGGAAGAATTCATGTCAGGCGTACGCGAGTACTTCTCCAAGCACGCATGGTCGAACACCGAACTGCCAGACCTGCTCGGGGAATTGGAAGCTGCCAGCGGCCGCGATCTTAGCGGTTGGGGCGCAGCATGGCTGGAAACCGCTGGCGTGAACACCCTCAAGGCCGAGATTGCCACCGATGAAACCGGTGCTATCATTTCCTTCGCCATCCGCCAATCCGCCGTAGCGGAGTATCCAACCCTGCGCCAGCACCGCATAGCAGTTGGTTTCTACTCGCTCGACGAGGCTGGCGTACTGCAGCGAGTGCACCGCGAAGAGCTTGATATCGATGGCGAGCTTACCGAGGTTCCAGCACTTGTTGGCCAGAAGCGTCCAGATTTGGTCCTGCTCAATGACGATGACTTGACCTACGCAAAGATTCGCTTGGATGAAGTTTCCTTGGCTACCGCCACGGAGCATTTGAAGCACTTCGAAGAGTCGCTGCCACGCACCTTGGTCTGGTCAGCGGCTTGGGACTCGGTTCGCGATGCCGAAGCACCTGCGAGCACCTACGTCCAGTTGCTGCTGAACAACATTGGCCACGAAGTAGATTCCACCGTGATCATGGTGCTGCTGCGCCAGCTGAACACCTCGCTGGATCTCTACGTTGCAACTGAACACAGCGAAGAGCTTTCGGTGCAGGCTGCCGACCGCTTGTGGCAGTTGGCTTCTGAGGCTGAAGCTGGCTCCGATGCACAGCTGCAGTTCGTCAAGGCCTTCGCCCACCGCTCGCGCACCGTCGCGCAGCTGGATCAGGTCAAGAGCCTGTTCGACGGCTCGGCAAGCTTGGCGGGTCTGGTCGTAGATACCGATTTGCGTTGGTCTTTCGCTATTGCGCTGAGCGCTGGGGGCTACATGAGCGATGCTGACCTCGACGCCGTTCTAGCCAACGACGACACCGCCAAGGGCAAGGCCTCGTGGTACACGGCGCGAGCTTCCCGCCCAACCGCTGAAGCGAAGGCAGAGGCATTCGCAGCTGCAACCGCAGCTACCTTGTCCAACGATCAGCAAAGTGCCGTGATTACTGGTTTCAACAACGTGCACGAGAACGCGCTGATCTCCGGCTACACCGAGAAGTACTTCGGGCTGCTGACCAACGCCTGGGAGTCCTACTCGCATGAGATGGCCAAGCAGATCGTGCTCGGATTCTACCCAGGCTCCAACGTTTCGCGGGAAACTTTGGACCAGACGGAGGCGTTCCTGGAATCCTTGGGCTCTAAGCACCCGGCGATGCGCCGGCTGCTGGTGGAATCGCGTGCCGACGTGGTCCGGGCTCTGGCTGCTCGCAACGCCGATGCCTAAGCTCTAGGAACCTAGTGTCGACCAGGTGGTGGCCAACTTCCGCTCAATGCGGAAGTAGCCACCACCCTGTGGTTAAAAGTGGGAGAATGAGTCCATGGACCTCTCGCAACATGAATACCGCGTGGCCCTCGAATGGACCGGCAATCGTGGAACCGGAACCGAAAGCTACCGAAGCTACGGTCGGGACCATATATTGCGTGCATCGGGGTTACCAGATTTGCCAGGCACCGCGGATCCAACCTTCCATGGGGATCGCGATCGCTGGAATCCAGAACAGCTTTTGCTCGCTGCGCTAAGCCAATGCCACATGCTCTCTTACCTGCATGTAGCGGTTACCCACGGCGTGAATATCACGGGGTATACAGATGATGCCTATGGAACGTTGCGCCTCAATCGGGATAACAGCGGCGAGTTCACCCAGGTAACGTTGCGCCCCACCGTTTATCTTGCCGATGAATCCCAACGCGAGCTTGCCGACTCCCTCCACGACCAGGCGAACAAGGTTTGCTTCATCGCTCGGTCCGTCAACTTCCCGGTTCTCCACGCGCCGGTAGCCCCTAGTGCCTCCTGAGGAATTTTACGAATGACTGAAAACCAGCCAACTGCACCCGACCAAAAGAAGGATCCCTTCAGCAATCCTTTGATTCTAGGTCGTTCTAGCCAAGGGTTCTTGGACGCCGCCGAAGCGTCGATTGATGTTGCCGACTACCCGGGAACCTTCTACGCGGAAGTTGGCGGCCGAGAGGTTTTCGCGCAGCTAACCAAGAATTTCTATAGTTCAGTTGCCCAAGACGAAGACTTCCGGCGGATGTATCCAGAAAAGGAACTTCACGCTGCCCAAGCTCGTCTCCAGCTGTTCTTGGAGCAGTATTGGGGCGGACCGACGACGTTCTCCGAGCACCGTGGTCACCCGCGGCTACGCATGCGCCATGCCAACTACCCGGTGAACAGCCACTATCGTGATGTGTGGCTGGGCCATATGAACAAGGCCATCGACCAGCTCGACCTGCCAATGCTGCAGGCGGAAACCTTGCGTGATTACTTTGAGCGTGCAGCACACTCGTTGCAGAACACTCCGGATGGACATCATAATCTGCTCTAAAAATCTATGGACTGGAACCGCCAGCGGGCGGGTTCCAGTCCATAGTTTTATTTCTGCTTAGCCGAGCAAAGAAGCCTTGCGCACCAAGACATGTCCGCGTTCGTTGCTCAGTCGAGTCCAACTGCCGTTGCGAAGCACCCGGCACTGCCCGCCAGGAATCAGGAAACCCAACGCATGCATGGCAAATGCGGCGCCCATAGGAATCTCAATATCACCCTCGGGCACGTCCGCCGCCCAGATTCGCTGGCGCACCTGCACAACCACTGGCAATCCAGGGTTTTCTGGCAATGACTGGGCGACCGCGTCAATGCCGCTCTGAGCTGAGGATGACAATAAGTCATTCGCTATCTCTCCTGCGTCTTTCCATCCCGAGAGAGGAACAGAGATCCCCGCCCATTTAGGGTTCTCCTCAACCGGCGGGAGGGCAAAGTCAACGGACGCCTCCCCCATGCGAGCAAGGCGATCTTGAATGGCAGCCAAGGAATAGCTGGCATTGACTTCTGCAGGTTGGGCCAAGCGATGCACGCGCATTCCGAGAATGGTGTAACCGCCCTGCCCTAGATCAGCCGGGACCAAAACCGGTACGTAGACTGCTAAAGCCTTATTGCGAGCGACGAATTGGGCCGCGTCATCTTCAATTGTTTTCGCGCGGCTAATAAAGTTCGCCAAGTCGCTTACTGAATTACGGTCGTCGAAAATCACTGCATCACTAGCCATGCATTCATCGTCTCACGTAGCAATGGCTACGCGTGGCGAGTTTGCTCATGGCGTGATGTCGCCCGAAGAAACGTATAGTTTTCCTATGAGTCCGAATCTCGATGAGAAAATATTACTATCAAGTTACATTGACTCTGGTTCTGTTCCACTAACGCATTCCAAGGAGCCCGCACAGTGACCGAAGACCTAGGCACCACCCAGATCCTGCTGGATCTGTTGAATCTGGATGGAGAAGACCGGGCCCGCACGGATGAGGATATCTTCATCGGTCATACCCCTGCCCAGAATCGACCCCGCGTCTTCGGAGGGCAGGTTCTGGCCCAGTCAATCATGGCCGCCACGCGTACCGTCGAGCCGACCCGTGCAATCCATTCCTTGCACGGCTACTTCTTGCGCCCGGGTGACCCGAACCAGAACATTACCTTTGGCGTACAGCGCTTGCGCGATGGCCGTTCGTTCTCCGCACGTCGAGTCCACGCTTACCAAAATGGCGAACCGATCCTGTCAATGATCACCTCGTTCCAAGAACCCGCCAAGGGCCTGGAGCACCACGATCCAATGCCTGTCGATGTCCCAGCTCCGGAGTCGCTTCCGACTACCGCTGATCTCGTGGGTCACTTTGACCATCCCGTGGCCAAGGAATGGGCTTTCGAACGCCCATTCGACGTACGGCATGTTTCCGAACCGATCTATCTTCCAGGCAATTCGACCAAGCTCGCCGACAGTGCGGTCTGGCTGCGTACTACCTCGGCTATGCCAGATGACCCAGCACTGCACCGCGCTGCTTTGGCCTATGCCAGCGATTACATGCTGCTTGAGCCTGCTCTGCGAGCCCATGGTGTTCCCTGGGTTCATCGCGGGTTGAGCATCGCCAGTCTCGACCACGCGATGTGGTGGCACCGAGAATTCCGCGTTGATGAATGGCTGCTCTACGTACTCCATTCACCGTCGGCTTCTTCTGCCCGTGGGCTTGGAACTGGAAAGTTCTACAACAAAGCTGGCGAACTCGTCGCTACTGTCGCCCAAGAAGGCATGATTCGCCTCCCCGAGTTCGCGGAAGGACACCAGTCCTAAATCTGAAGTCCAACGCCCGCGTGGTTCACGCTTCCAGTTCAACATCTCCTGCCGGTACAGCCATACAGGTGAGGATCTGGTCCGGTTCTACGCGGGCACTTGGCTCCAATGGGTAGGAAATCTTGCCCTTCAGCAGTTTCACAGCGCATTCGCCGCACGAGCCCGAGCGGCAAAGACTTGCAGGGTCAATTCCTTGCTCTTCGAGCGCTTCGAGCAGCACGCCATCTTTGGCACTCCAAGTAAAGGTCTTTTGGCTTCCACGACAAGTGACCTCTGCCGATGGATAGTTCTCAAACAACTTTTCCAGATCTGTAGTGGGCGACGCGAAGGTTTCGCGGTGAATCTGCGAAGCCGGTATTCCTGCTTGTTCACACGCCTGAAAAACCAACTTGGTGAATTCTTCCGGTCCGCACACCACCACACTGTCACAACCGTGAAGTTGCCTAGCTATCTCAGCAGGCTCAGGCCTGCCGTTAGATGTGTCGATACGATTCACGCCTATTGACGCATTCAGTTCAGCAGCCATCTGCTCCAGACGGGAGTACAGTGCGCTGGCTCCCCCACGCTCAACATGCATGATCCGTAGCCCCTGGCTGTCATTCGCTGAAGCTACGTCGCCGAGCAACCCCAGGGCAGGGGTAATGCCAATGCCAGCGCTGACTATTGCAGTGCGGTTGCCGAGAACCTTGGTCGAGGTCAGCACCCCGTACGGCCCCGAAGCGAGAATTTGCTCTCCCTCATGCAGTTGTGCGATTTTCGCGGAGGCTTCGCCTTGGACGCGAACGGCGATACTTATACTCTGGTCAGCCACAGAGGTAATGGTGTAGTTTCTCCACAGCGGGTCTGGCAAGTGAAGCCTCAAGTGCATCCCAGCCTCGTAGTGCTCGTTTATCCATCCGAAGGGATCGTGAAGCTGGAGTTCGACTACACCGGCGCCCAAGTCCTGGTTCCGCAGCACGGTCATGAACCGTGGCGAAACCTTCGCTGGCACGAATTCTTCGGCTTCGGATGAATCGTCCTCTATATGAATTTCGGCGCCGGTTTCCAAGAGCCCGGATTCCAGTACGGTTCCATAAACGCCACAGTGGATGTGGCCAAAGTAGGTTGCCAATAAACGAGGTCCATTGGTATCCACTTCAGTCGAATCCGGATTGACAGAGGTTGCTGAACAACGAGCGATCGACTTGGTGATGGCAATACGGGTGCCACCTATGCGGAGCACTTTTCCGATAAGACCATACTCGGCATAGGCTGGCAGGCCCTCAACCAATAGGTTTCCACGGTACCGCCGGGGATCCATATCGACTCCGGATACTCGCGACAGTTCCGCAACCGTATTGGGATTAATGATCGAAATGCCAGACAGCCGGGAATCAAACATTCCCTGCGGAGCAGACACTAGTTTTCGGGGTTGAGGCCCCTGCGGTGGCAAGTGTTTCGACAGGTACGCGCGAGCGGTATCCATGCCAGCCTGGCTACCCACATCAAAGCTTAGAGGTGGCGCACCTGTCGAAGCTGGCGCCGTCATGGTGATCAGCGGAGGACTTGAATGGACCTGCCACTTTTGCAGGCTCTTGTTATTCTTGAGAATGGTGAAGCTGAGGCAGCTCTCCCATTGACCGTCTTGATGCTCAATGGTGCCATTGCCAAAGGCGACACAGCGGTCACCTTCCAGTCCGCTTCCCTTGCTAGCGGCTACCGAGCCAACTCTCTCGCCAGGTAATCCTTTAACTGGGAAACGAAATATTTGAGCAATCTTCATGGTTGCATTCTAGTCAGAGCTAGATTCATTTCGAGAGTTCGGGACAGCACGGATCCAATGCAACCGACATCAATGGAAATACCACGACAGTGACTTGACCCGCCCTGCAGCTAACCGGGCTGGTCCGCAACATCTCCGGGAGCTTCCAAACGCCGCGCCCCGGCGCCCTCAAGCGCTAGTAGATCTTCTGGATTCAGTAGGCTGCAGGCTTGCATCGACAGGCAACCACATCCGATGCAGCCCATAAGTCGATCTTCTAATTCCTCAATGGCGCGACGCCGCGCCTCAAGAACTTTCTTCCATTCCTCTGTTGCGCGCAGCCAGTCTTTTTCCTCGGGGATCTTTCCCATCGGCACCGGGGCCAACGCACGTTTAATGCCACTGAGCGGAATGCCTAATTTGCTGCCGACAGTGATCAATGAGATGCGACGCAGCAGGTGGCGGGGATAGCGCCGCTGATTCCCAGCAGTCCGCGTGGAGGCGATCAGGCCAATTTCCTCGTAGTAGTGCAGTGCAGATCTGGCCACGCCAGTGCGGTCGCTGACCTGACCGATACTAAGTAGTTCTTGGCCCGGATAGCCTTTTTCGCAATCGTCATGTTCCGCTGTGTGAAGCATCACCGCTCCCTTCCTTGACCTCAAGTTTACTTGAGGTCTTAGGGTAGAAGTATTCAAACTTGGCGGCAAAGGCTCGGGCTTTTGCATCAGTTACTGGAGTTGGCACTCTAACTTCAGGCAAAGGAGCTACTCAGTGAGCGAACTATCGGATGACTTCCGTACTGCATTCCGTCACCACCCTGCTGGAGTGGCGTTGATTACTGCAACCGTCGACGGGACTCTCTACGGTTTGACGATCTCTTCTCTCGCTTCGCTTTCAATCGATCCAGTCGCGGTTTCGTTCTCGCTGGCCAAAGAATCCGGTGCGGCTGGCGCTGTACTTGCTGCACCGAGTTTCGTGATCCACTTACTCGGAGAAGACCAGCAAGAGCTGGCAAATAACTTCGCCCGCCCGGGCGCTCCGCGATTCACCCGTGATCAGAATTTCCGGATCCTCTCAACTGGTGAACCTCACTTTATCGATGCACCAGTTGGCTTCCGAGCAAGCATTCACTCATCAATCAGCGTTGGTGGTTCTCGACTGATTGCTGCCGAAGTCCATGAAGTACTCCATGGTCAACAGCTACAGCAGCACCTGGTCTACCAGGATCGCGAGTACTTGAAACTCTCCGAATTGCGTGCCGCTTCGGCAACGAGCTAACTGAAGTGTGCCACCCACGGCATAAAATTAGCCGCCACAAATGTGGCGGCTAATCTTATGCCCGGGGATTAATCGCGGGTCAGGCGACGATGGGTGACGCGGTGCGGCTTAGCCGCATCGGCGCCCAGTCGTTCAACCTTGTTGCTCTCGTAAGAGTCGAAGTTACCCTCGAACCAGTACCAGTCCGCTGGGTTCTCTTCGGTGCCCTCGTAGGCCAAGATGTGGGTCGCAACTCGGTCCAGGAACCAACGATCGTGGGAGACCACGACAGCGCAACCCGGGAACTCGAGCAATGCGTTTTCCAGCGACGATAGGGTTTCGACGTCCAAGTCGTTAGTAGGCTCATCGAGCAGCAACAGGTTGCCACCCTGCTTGAGGGTCAGAGCCAGGTTTAGGCGGTTGCGCTCACCACCGGAGAGCACACCTGCCTTCTTCTGCTGGTCTGGGCCTTTGAAGCCGAAAGCCGAAACGTAGGCACGCGATGGCATTTCAACCTGGCCGACGTTGATGTAATCGAGACCGTCGGAGACGACCTCCCACAACGACTTTTCGGGGTCAATGTTTTCGCGGTTCTGGTCTACGTAGGAAATCTTGACCGTGTCGCCGACCTTGAGCATGCCGCTATCGAGCTCTTCAAGTCCAACGATGGTCTTGAACAAGGTCGACTTGCCAACACCGTTAGGACCGATGACACCAACGATGCCGTTGCGTGGAAGGGAGAAGGACAGGCCATCGATCAACACACGATCGCCGAACCCCTTCTTCAAGTTCTCGGCTTCGATGACCACCTGGCCAAGACGCGGACCTGGTGGAATCTGGATTTCTTCGAAGTCCAGCTTGCGGGTGCGCTCTGCCTCCGCTGCCATTTCTTCGTATCGTGCCAGACGAGCCTTCGACTTGGTCTGACGCCCCTTGGCATTCGAGCGAACCCATTCGAGTTCTTCTGCCAGGCGCTTAGCAAGCTTCTGGTCCTTTTTGCCCTGAACTTCCATACGCTCGCGCTTCTTCTCCAGGTAAGTGGAGTAGTTGCCCTCGTACGGGTGCAGGCGACCGCGGTCAACTTCACAGATCCATTCGGCGACATGGTCCAGGAAGTAACGGTCGTGGGTTACGGCCAGTACGGCACCTGGGTAAGACGCCAGGTGCTGTTCCAGCCACAGGACGGACTCAGCGTCCAAGTGGTTCGTAGGCTCATCGAGCAGCAGCAGGTCCGGCTTCTGCAGAAGCAGCTTGCAAAGTGCTACACGTCGGCGTTCACCACCGGAGAGGTGGGTGACGTTCTCGTCGCCTGGTGGGCAACGCAGAGCGTCCATTGCCTGTTCGAGCTGGTTATCGATGTCCCAAGCGTCGGCAGCGTCGATCGCTTCCTGCAGCTTGCCCATCTCTTCCAGGAGTGCGTCGAAGTCGGCGCCTTCCTGTGCCATCTCTTCAGAGATTTCGTTAAATCGGGTGATCTTTTCGTAGATCTCGCCAACGCCTTCCTGGACATTGCCCAGAACGGTCTTTTCTTCATTCAGAGGTGGTTCCTGCAGCAGGATGCCTACCGAGTAACCTGGTGAAAGTCGTGCTTCACCATTGGACGGGGTATCGAGTCCCGCCATGATCTTCAGGATCGTTGACTTACCAGCACCGTTAGGGCCCACGACACCAATTTTGGCACCGGGGAAAAACGACATGCTGACATTGTCAAGGATGACTTTGTCACCAACAGCCTTGCGAGCCTTGGTCATCGTGTAAATGAATTCCGCCATGTCCTTAAGGCTAGTCGGTTACAGGGGTCATTTCCGAATCCACACACCACTATTTTGGGTTGGTGGTGCCCGGATTCACACGAAACCATCGAACACCACCAGAACGTGCTAGTTTAGGCCGCTTCCCCATCATCGCTTTGCCAGCTTCCTTCGGTGTCGGCGGAGCGTGATGGGTGCTGCACACGTTCCAATTCGCCGGTATCTGTCCGCACCCGGTTGAAGGAACTGGTCCCGAAACGTAGATCATGGCCAATTGAATACGCTTCGATATCTGCGCTGATTCCGCGAGAACCATCGGCTCGTTCAAACTCCCGGATCTGCAGCTTTCCGAAAATCATCACGTGGTCGCCTTGCGCTAGAGACTCCATAGAGTTCTCCCCCAGTGCACGGAACGCCGAGACGGCATACCAATTGGTCGGCCCCTCAGCCCACTGCCCAGTCTCAAGGTCGCGTTTGCGCTCATGCGTAGCTACGCGAAATTTCAGGATTGAAACGCCCTTTGGCGTAATGCTCAGCTGAGGCTCCGTTCCAACAATGCCGCGGATTGTCACAAGATCACTCATGAAACTGTCTCCTTTTGATCCAAATGCCAGAAACTTTTTCTGCCATTGAACCTGATGGTGGCCCACCATAAAATGACGGCGGACATGGAATCAACGTGCTGTGGATAAACTCGTCGTCCGTTGCGGCATGAAAGCTCCGATCGAGAACATGATGGCTATGACAAGTCCCGGGAGTATCCAGCCGGACCAACCCATAATTGATGCTTTGGTTGCATCCAGGGGCACTCCCATCATCATGAATAAAGAGACAAGTCCGACACTTGCATTGAATGCTCCATGCGCCAAGGCTGCTGGCCACACGGAACCGCTGTAGGTACGCAACCAACCAAGGAAGGCACCAAACACTATGCACATACCGCACATGGCCAATACACCCCATGGCCCCGTTGCCATCGGATAGTTGTACCCCAGGAGAACCAGCGGCGCATGCCAAATCCCCCAAATCACACCGGATATCAGAATTGCAGCAAGCTGACCATACGGTTGCAACCGAACCCAAAGCCAGCCACGCCACCCAATCTCCTCGCCTGAGGCGAACAAGGAATTAAAGAGGCTGGCGACAACTATCAACCCGGCCTGCCCTAGAAGGTAGCTGGTCGGGCCGGACTGACCGGAGACAAAATGCAAAACCGTGAAGTTTTCTAAATCCCCAGGGAAGACACCTAGCCACGTTCCAACGAATGGTGCTTGGAGTATGAGCCCGAGCGGAATCACGTAGGACAACACAAGCGCAATTACGAACTTTCCAGGACGTTTGATGGGCCAGATCCCAACATCGGTGGTGAAGCTCTTTACCCGTCGCTCGGCAATTGCGATCACGAGAGCAGCAATTGTTGGAGTAAACATCATTGCCGTGGCGATGCCCGGCAGCCTGGCGTCGTTTATGCCTCCTCCTAGCCAAAGCGGAAGTGCGATGGCCCAGGCTAGTACCACGCTTAGTGCGCAGAAGCACACGATGCTCGAAGCGCTACCGATTCTAAATTTCGGCAACTTATCTACCCCTGATCAGATGATGAAATACGTACATTTCACCAGCCTATCGGCCTCAAGTCGTATTTTTGGTGATCAATGAGCTAAACTATTTTCGGTTATGCCTCCGTAGCTCAGCTGGATAGAGCAAGAGCCTTCTAATCTCTAGGTCGCCGGTTCGAATCCGGCCGGGGGTACAAAATAAAAAACCGCCGTTCACTTGGTCAAACAAGTGAACGGCGGTTCTTTTTTTGCCCTCAAAACCGGGCCAAGAATCAGCAAATTACCACAGTTTTACCACAGTTTTGTTTTCAGGCACCGCCACCGAGGCGTTGTTTCCGGGCATCCGCAAGGGAAATAATATTGCTCGTCGGCTCCGGTTCGGGGGTCCAGTGACTGGTGAGTTTCTTGGCGACATCATCATGCATCTCGTCCAGCACATGCTGGTACCTGGTCAGCATTGCGACTTGCGACCATCCGAGAATCTCCATTACTACGCGTGGATCGATGCCAAGAAGCAACAGTGTCGTGGCCGCGGTGTGCCGGCCGTCGTGGACGCGCCCGTCCGGGACTCCCGCTGACGCAAGGAAGTCCTTCCAGGCTTGCCAGTCGGCACGGTGATCGATCGGCTGGCCGTTCGGCCGGCAGAACACCAATTCGTGGGCCACCCCTGCCTGATCGATGTAGGGTGCCCAATCTGCCGTGCGCTGCAGGGCCTGGACGTTGCGGTGCTCCTTCAGAGCCGACAAAAGTTGATCCGGCATTGGCACGCTGCGATTGCCTGCAGCACTCTTCGGTGGACCCGTAAAGAATCCGCCGCCCGTCCGGGCAGGACAGTTCGAACCGTACCTGCGCCCGCACTCGGAGCCCTCGACGCAACCATGCTTCCAAGGTAAAGAGAACACCTCACGCGCAATCTTGATGCGCCCGGTGTCGAAATTGATGTCCGGCCAGGATAGGCCGAGCGCTTCACCCTGCCTTGGGCCAAGAGTCGGATTCAGAATCCACCGAGCGCCATCATCCAGCTCTACAGCGGCAGCAAGCATCTTCCGCACTTCCCCGGTCGTATAAACCTGCGGCTCAAAATCAGACCGCCCAGCAACATCAACACGCAGAACCGGATTGCTACCAAGGACACCACGATTGACAGCAACATTGAGCGCTCGCCGTAGGACTCGGTGAAGGCCAAGGATCGTGCTGGGTGATAGCGGGTCTGCAGTAGACCCCTGCTTGGTGGAGCGCTTCCTACTCCCCCGCGCATCTTGGTAGAGAATGTCGATGTCGGTCGGGGTGAGCTTGTCTAGGCGCTTAGATGCGATCCTGTGGCCGCGCACATAGTTGTCGATTTTGGAGCGATGCGCGTTGATGGTGCGTTCCTTGATGTCGCTTGGGGCGATCACGTCGAGGTAGTGATCCAGCCACTCGATCATCCTCGGGGCACGAGATAAGGCCACCGATCCGCCCGAGGCCTTATTGATCGCAGCGCGTAGCTTGGCAGCGCATTCGGCCTTTGTCTTGCCGTAGACGGATTTGCGGACAGGCTTGCCGCTTGGAAGGTAGCCGGCAACGTAGTTCGATTGCCACTGGCCGTCTTTCCGCTGACGGGGCACCGTGCCTTCGTTGTTGCTGCGCCTGGTTTGGCCTGAGGTAGTCATGATTCTTCCCTCCCTGGGGAAATTGTGCGCGCCAAATAGACCCCCATGGCGCGGTTGGTTACGAGATGTGGATAAGTGGTTAAGCGATGTGTTCGCCGGGTGGCCAGAGTGCCTGAATCTGGTCACCGTCTAGCGTGGCTAGCCGGTCCAAGAGTACTTGCTCGGTCACGCCGAGTTCGTCGGCCATTTCGACCGGGCAGCGCGACCAGCCGGCAACGTCCTGCAGGCTCTCAAAGGAGACGAGGAAGCGTGCCACTTCCAGACAGACCTGTCGTTCGATGGCCGATGGCTGACAGCCGTCGTGGCCATGCTGGATATGGATGGCCTCGTGCGACAGGAAGCACCGCCGCTCCACTGCCGTGAGTTTCGGGTCAATCCAAATACGCCGGCCATCCGTCGCCGCAACTATGTCCGGATACGGACGATTCCAAATAATAATGACGTGCGCGAGTGAGCGCAGCATGCCCCATACATTCTGCATGTTTCGAATATATGTACTAGTTGGATAATGTGCCATTGTGACGGTGGAACGCACCAAACCGTCTGCCCCAAGTGCTAAAGCAAAGCTATCGAGATACCTTCGATTTCCTGCTTGAACTCGCTGCCGTCAGCATTGAACGTCCCACCTCTGGACTTGTCCATCAAACGGACCCAGCCCTCTACGGATAGGCCGCCAGGAATAGATTGAATCAGTCCGGAGGTACCCTCCGTGTGCTGCATGACAATGACCCTGATCTGGTCATCGACCAGCGTCGCCATCGCTACTTTCTGGTGCGCTGACCGTTCAATACGGTGAATAGTAACGACCGCAGACTCCTCCGCCCCGGCCGCGACGACCACGGCGTCACCTTCATCGTCGACAGGAGCGACCGAAACCAGCCGGTCATGGAACCGTTTATTCGTCAAGTCACGACTCAAGCGCGCAGCAACAGCAGCCCGTTGCACTAGTTGCTCTCGGGAAACCATTGATCGCTCCATTCAATCGCACGTTCAGCAATCCGAACTGTTGAATCATAGAAAGATGCTGTTACCTGTAATACTGAGTCTAGCTGTTGGATCGACTGCGCGGGTAGGTCTCGCTGCGGGTATGCGAAGCTCCAGCGGTGCCAGTGATAATTAGCGTGGCTGCTACACCCACGAATAATGTCCGTCAGTTTCCGCTGTCGAGGATGACGCCCCTGGACACCAACACTGAAATCCACAATCAGATCTCCAACTGACGTGCAACGCTTGACTCTGGTTATCGTGCGCAAGTCGTCACCAAGATCAACCTTCACAGCCTTCGAATCATCACTACACCCTGAACAAGGGGAATGCCAGAATGCACCGGGCTTGAGTCGATCATGAGACTTTGATTTCTTAGCCATCGTGGGTCCTCTCGGAATCTTGACTAACCCTGTCGCCCACGCCGGTTTCTTTGCCGTCCTGCTTACGCCACGGTGCGGAGATCCGCCACGAAACCCAAGCAGGAATTACGGAGCAGGCAAGCATAATCAACGTGTTTGGAAGCCGAATCAAATAGGGCCTGCCCCAGTAGTAGGCAATGAAGCCTCCGAGCATCACTATCGCGATTGCTGCACAGAGCATGAAGATGGATAGCCGAGCGGATTTACTCATCTTCACTACCGTCACCAGGTTCTTCGTCGAGCTGCTCGCGCCTAGTCTTCACCTTTGGGTGCGCTGCGAGTCGCTCGCGTGGAGGTACTGGAATACTCCTGGCTTCGTCGCCGTGGAGTTCCGTGATGCCGTACTCCGGTTCGGTCTTCTGTCCAGAGCGAGGGTCACTCGCGGGCGCCACCGCTCGCAGGGTGCGGGGCGTTTTGTCTTCTGGGTCTGAGGTGCGTTGCTCATTGTTTCCTGCTTCGAGGTCGACGAGGACCCGAACCATGTCGACAACGGCCTTACGCGATTTTGGCGAGAGGTTGTCTGCGCCTGGCGGAAGTTCGTCAGCTAATGGCGGGCCTGGGACTGGTTGTCCCGCTGCTGCGAACGCCACAGATTCATCAACACCTGCAAGCCAAGCGATAGCGCGGATAGTCTCAGCTGAGGGCACCGACTTATAGCGGCCGGCACGGATATGGCCGAGCGTCGTGCCGACTACTTTGTACCCAGCATCTTGAGCTGCGAAACCGAGCTGCCGAACTGATGTCTTTCGCTTTACTACCGCCTGGTCCAAAAGGCTTTGCAGCGATTCTGCGTTGTTCACGTCGATAACTTTCGTCGAACACGGATAACTTGAGCAATGCTACGAAAATCTTTCATGACAAGTAACAAGTGCTACAACACCCTAATCTAGCCGATATTTAGCGTTGTCGTGTTGACAAGTATTTGCGGTATGCGTCATGCTGTACTTGTCAAAGCGAATCACGAAGGGAATACTAGTTATGCGTAAGGCAGCAAAGCATCTAAGGCTCGTACGAAAGGAGAGTTGGATGCGGGTAAAGGATCCAAGTGCGCTTCGCAGGAAGCGGCTGAATCGAAAGTACAGCCAGAGGGATTTGGCCTACCTGGTTCGGCGGTCGCAGAACACTATCTACCTACTGGAAAACGGGAAGATGAAGACTTTGAGCGAGGACTTGGCATTACAGCTAGCCGCGCGACTTGAAGTCGAATGGGAGGACTACTTCGAACTCGAGGAGAACGAAATCGCGCCCGTAGTTACAAACGCGTCACAACGCAAACCTGATTCGAGTGCGGCATGAAAAAGAATCTCTCAGTCCTAGCAGTCGCAGCTCTCGCGCTCGCCGGCTGCGCACCAGCCCAGGCTGATGCGAGCCGGGTTGCCAGCACGACACCCGTCGCACACTACTCCGTCGGCAATACCGCCAACAGCATCAACGAGGTCCGCGAAGCACTAGAGCATGAAGGCATGCGTGCCCAGGTCCACGCGAACTTGGATTCGCTGTTGTCCAGCTCCGAGGCGTACGCGACGTCCTTCGAGTTCGAGCGTGATCTGTTCGTCTGCGAGCAGCTCCATCCGGTTCCGGCCGACCACGAAACTGATCATCCGGAGTCGACGCCACTCGCAAATTGCGTACGGTCCACCTTCGAGGCACACCAGGCAGGTCAGTAATGAGCGAGTTCAAGTGCCCGGAGCCGGGCTGCGATTATCACGTTGGCATCGGCGGCCCAGTCGTCACCGACGAGGACTTCGAACTGCAGGACAGCTACTTCCAGGACATTGAGGAGCACCAGCAGATGCACGAACAATCACGGACACACGTGGCGTCGGAAGCATCTTCGAGGCTGAGAGCACACTGGCTTCGTGCCGATGTGGATGCACTGGCTGATCCGCAGTGGTCGATTGTCGTGCTGGCAGTTCTCATACTGTCGATGGCAGCGGCTTTCCTGAGTGGTCTACCCCTTGTGCAGTTGGTATTCGGTCTGGTTGGCCCCGGTGCCGTCGTGTGGCGATTAGCTGGAATATGCCTTTTGGCCCGACGAGTTGAGCGGGACCTAGTGTGGCTCGTCTCTTCCACTTCGATTGCTGGAAAGCGGACTGCTGCTGCCGATGGATTTCTCCGAGCGGGCCGAAATGGTTGAGCGGATACCAGCTGATGGTGAGGTGACGGGCACGACCTGGACCCTGCGTCATGTAGGTGCAGTATGCCGCGTCGAAGTCTTTCGAATCGATCATGAGTCGCTGCTTGTCGCCGGGGGTCAGAACGTCCGGGTGCGAGAAACCATCGGCAACGATGATGTCTCCGCCGTGAACAATCAGGGGGTTGTAAAAGTGTGCGATCCCCGAGCCACGATTGACGATCTCTATCAAGCGGAACTGTTTGCCTTGGTAATCGGCTGTTCCGATTGGGCGAATTTCGATTTCAGGCACTGGCTGATCTCGTCGCGCTTTGAAACTCTGCCCAGCCATGTACGCCAATGTCAGCGTCGATGCGCCTGCGGCGATCCAAGCCGCGAGGTTAGCTCCATCCATAGTTTTCCTCCGTTGGTAGGTGGTTCGTGTAGCGGTACTCGAATCCTATCGGCGGAGGGTCTAAGCCCCATATTTAGGGCAAATAAGAAGCACCCAGCAGTTACAGCTGCTGGGTGCGATGAAACCAAACATTCAAACGGTAAGTAAGGAGTGATTTCAATGACCAGTGTAGTCAAGTTTCCGCAGGCTCGCAGGGGCGAGCGTGTGGTGGACGTTGAACCAGGGGTGCCGGCGGAGTACCGGCCGGTCCGGTTGCTGTATTCGGTGATCGAGGCTGGTGAGCTGCTCTCGGTGAGCAAGCAGACGATTTACGACCTGATCGATCTGGGTGAACTGCCCAAGGTGATGATCGGCCGGACAGGCAAGACGATCCGTGTCGCGGCGTCGGATCTGCAGGCGTACATCGATAACCAGCGTGTGGAGGTGCAGCCGGCATGGGCGTTGTAGCCACTCGCATTCGGCCGGAGGCCGTTGCCCGGCAGTGCGGATTCTGCGGAATCGAACTGAAGGTCAACAAAAAGGCCCACCTCACCGAGCGCGACAAGTACTGCGCCGAGCATCGTCGCGAAGCAGCTCGCTTCGGTTGGTGCGAGGGACGCAAGCCAAGGAGCAAGAAGTGAACACCATCATCATGTGGATCTTGTTCGGCGCTGCCTACCTGGTGTTTCTCGGAGTCCTTGGCTCGGGAATGTACTTCTTCATCACCGGGGCGAAGGCCAACGAGAAGACAGCTGAGCTGAAGCAGACGCAGGTCGAGGCAGGCCGGGCAATGCTCCGCACGCAGGAGGTCGCGAACCGGGTCGCCGACGAGGTTGGCAGGAAGCTCGCCTCGGCAAGCGGCCTCGAAGGTATCGATATCGGGTTCACGCCCAATGAAGACGGACAGTGCCAGTGCGGCAAGTGCAAAGCGAGAAGAGGACAGAAAAATGACTAAGTCTTGGTTCCGGAAGAATCACCAGTCCGTTTCCCCAGCACGTCTGGCCGAAGCACAGAATCTGGTTACTCGCCAAGAGGCGTACGACCGTGCGAAGGAAGCCACCGTTCACTTGCTGACCGCTTTGAAGCAGTGGCCAGGCTTCGACTCCACCGGCAACATCAATGGGGTCATTGACCACACGCTGGTGAACATCGACCGGCTCGATGACGCGTTGGACGAGCTGCGGGACCAGATCGATAAGTTCCGTGGCCAGCAGGTGGCGGAGATGGTGCAGCGCTCGGGGCATCCGGCTACACAGGGAATTATCGATGAGTTGCACATCTTCAAGCAGACGCTCGCGGTGCGCCCTAAGCCGCCGGGTGGAATGTTCCAGGTGCCACTCAAAGCATCCATCGGGGCACCGAGTGACGTACCCCAAGGTGATCATCAGTGAGCCGGGTCGAGGGCCGGGTGACGGTGCATCCTATTGGGTCCGCGAGGCCATCGGCCGTGCTGGACGTTTCCTGGTCCCAGCACCCGAAGTCCGCGAGGGCGCGGGCCGCGGTGAAGGCAGTGACGCAGCGGATGCGCCCGATCTATCTGGGGCAGACGATGGTCGTCGAACCAGGCAGTATCGCCGCCCTCGGCGACGAGGGTATCGGCACGATCAACGTCAACGGGAAGGACGTCGCGCATTTCGCCGCGGTAGTCATCCCTCCCCCGGTGCCGGCCCAGTCCTTGTTCGAAGGGTGATTGCCATGAGTCCTGCAGACATTCTTCGTTTCGCGGTTCGCCGCATGTTCTGGGTCCATATGCCGGTCATCGGGTTGCTGTTGCTGGCCAGCTCGGTAACGGCGCAACTGCCGTCGGGTTTCAGTGGCTTGTGCGCTATCGCGGCGTTCGGCTGGGTTGTCCTGGCTGTTGGCGACTGGGTGGCATCTGACCTTCGCGCTTTCCGCGCCGCATAACTCTTTCTTTCCATTCTTTCTTACGCACTAGAGGTGTATTTTCTTGGCTAAATTCAACGGCAGACTTGAAGTTCTTGCCCTTTCCGCTGTTCATCAGCACCCCGATAACATCCGTGAGGATTTGGGTGATCTGACCCAGTTGTCCGGCGAGATCAAGTCGCTGGGCCTGCTCAACCCGCTGCTGGTGTACCCGCACCCAGACCGCGAGGGCGATTACATCGTTCAGGACGGCAACCGTCGTCGTGCTGCTGCCGCGCAGGCCGGCCTGACCGACGTTCCTTGCGTGGTTCTTCCAGAGCCCACCGAGGAGCGTGGCGCTCGCGCTGACATCGAGACGATGCTGACCACTGGTCGCAATCACCGGCCATTATCTGAGGCTGAGGTTTCCAAGGGGATCCAGGGCCTGCTGGATCTGGGAATGGACATCACCACCGTGGGCAAGAAGTTCAAGATGTCCCGCAAAGAAGTCCAGACTCGCGCCAAGGTCGCGCAGAAGGACGACGGAGTATCCAAGGCCTACTCGGCCGGCCGGCTGCGTTTGGACGCTGTGCAGCGTTTGCAGGAGCTTGAAGAACAGTCGGATATCCCCGAGCTGTACGAACGCACGGTGGAGCGCATCGAGGATATGGCCAACGGAGCCAGCATCGACACCGTGGAGCGCGTCATTGCTGAAACTGAGCTGTCGATCAAGAAGTCTCTGCGCGTGGCTGAGCTGAAGGACCTGGACGCCAAAGAAGGCGACTACGAGATTTCCTACAGCAACGCCTGGACAGCCGTTGAGGACAAGATGACCGATGCAGAGCACGTTGCCGCCGGCCACAAGTACCGCTTCAACTACCGCGATCCGGAACCCATCTGGTACGTGAAGGCCAAGAAAGTAAAGCCTGAGCTCACCGAGGCAGAGAAGCAGGAGAAACAGACTCAGAACAAGCTCAAGAGCATGCTTCCGATCGTGCAGCGTTCCCGAATCGCGTTCGTCAAGAACGCCTTCGAGACGGTGAAGCCTTCGGAGGTTGTGGCGAAGGAAGCCATCGCTAAGAAGATCACGACGCAAGTGCTTTACTCCGAGGAAGGGCGCACCATCCTTGGCGAGGTCGTGGGACTCAAGGTCCCAGACTTGGACGACATGTCCAGTGCTTACGTGCTGTTGGATCGTTGGAACACTGAAGTGCACAAGCACCTCATTCGCCAGTCCATGGCCTATCTGGGCGTGATGCTGGCATTCGCGGACCACCTCGGCACCGAAGAAACTTTAGGTAAGCTGTCGGGCTTCGAACGGTCAGGATTCGAAAACGGAAACTACAGCTCTCGCTGGATAAGCTCGCACGCGTACTACAGCTTCCTGACCGAGCATCTCGGATACCAGCTCGACCTCGACGAGAAGCTGGCCATGGAGTATTCGGCCATGAACGAGCCCCGCCGCAACCGCGAACTTGACCTTGTCCCCCTGCCTGACGAAGTAACGGCCACCTGCACGGGGTGCAAGCAGGAAGTCGTAGCGGACTCGAAGTGGGCTGGCCTGTGCCACGGCTGCCCGGACGCTGACGAAGACGAGGACGAGTAGCCGTGGCCACTAGAAGCATGGCGAGCATTACCCGCCAAGCCCCGAACTTGACCGCCGATGATCAGGACTGGCGAGCCGAAGCGCATTGCAAGAACTGGGATTTCAAGAAGAAGGGCGATCCCTGGCACCCGGTCAGCGAATCCCGCGTAGCTGCCATCGAAGGCAAGAACCTCTGCGGAGGATGCAAAGTCCGGTTCGACTGCCTCATCGACGCAGTCCAATCAGACACCAGGTACGGCATCCGCGGCGGAAAGACAGCCGACGAACGAAGAAGACTCAGGAAGTAGGAACCACGAATGCTGCAATTCACTGTAGACCTGCACCGATTCCGCCAAGCCCTGGCATCCACCAAACCGCACGTCTCCAACGACAAGGAAGACCCGGTCGGCCGGAGCATCGACTGCACGATTCGCCCGAACCGCGAACTGCTCGTCACCGCCACCAACGGCATGACCGCAGCAATCGCCCGAGTACCCATCGATGAAGAAACCTTCCTCGGCGAACTCGGCCAGTTCACCATGACCCCGGAAATCGCCGGCACCATCATCGACATGTTCGCACCAGGCAAAGAGGACTGGAACGTCCAGCTGGAAGTAACCGTCACCTTCACCCAAGAGCAACGGCCAAAACCAGAAGAAGACATCACCGTGGCCACCATCAAGGTTCGCCGCCTCGGCCAGCTCTTCGGAGGCGACCAGCTGACCGTCACCACCCCAGTGCAGTCCAACAAGCACCTGCCCCGCCTCTGGGCCACCATCGGCCGCGGAGCACAGCGCAACCGCGCAATGCTCCCACCAACCAGGTTCGACCTGAAACGCCTCTCAGCGTTCCGCGCAGCGCAAACCACCTACGGCGACCCGCTCACGGTATGCGCGCTCACGAACAACGCTGGCTCGCTGCTCGTCCTGTGCGGCCACTACTTCATCGGCATGGTCAACGCCGACCGCGTCGAACTCGAAAACAAGGACAAGGACAACTACGAGAACTTGAAGGAGCACTGGGCCACCGAACTGCCCACACCCTTCGCAGTAGTCAGCTAAACCCTTGTCCACCGCAAAACAAAGCACCCACCTTGTATAGGAGGAAGTCATGACTGAAACCCAGAGCTGGATCTACCAGGACGAAGAAGTCCGCACCCTGCTGATCAACGGCGAACCATGCTTCATCGCCAACGACCTGTGCGCAGTACTGGACATCCGCAACGCACGCGACGCAGTAGCCACCCTGGACGAAGACGAAAAGGGTGTCGCTAGTACCGACACCCTTGGCGGCGTCCAGCAAACGGCCTACGTCACCGAAGCCGGAATGTACTCACTCGTACTACGCTCCCGCAAACCCGAAGCCAAAGCCTTCAAACGCTGGCTCACCCACGAAGTACTCCCCTCCATCCGCGAAACCGGCCAATACCAGCGCTCGCCGATGACCGCGGATGAAATCGTGGCTCAGGCTCTGCAGATCACCAGTGCGCGGGTCCAGGCCTTGGAGAACAAGGTGGCGCAGGATGCGCCGAAGGTGGACTACGTGGACACGTTCGTGGCCGACGAGGATCTGATCACGATCCGCACGCTGGCTTCTGATCTGAAGATCGGCGAGAACGAGCTGCGCGCAATCCTGCTGGATCGCAAGTGGATCTACAAGCAGGAGTCCTCACGCTGGTCGGAGAAGGAACAGCGCAAGAAGCCGATGTACCGGTACAGCGCTATGGCGGACAAGAAGAACTACTTCCATGCAGTCCTCGCGCATGACGCTCCGCGTTTCCGTGGCGAGGTAATGCACACGCTGAAGCTCACACCGGAAGGAGCCGTAGCCGTGACGCGATTGATCAGCCAAATGAGAAGAGCGGCGGACGCGCTCATGAGCGTGGAAGGGCCAGCAGCATGAGCAAGCTAGTCACCTTGTACACGAAGCCCGGATCCTGCGGGCAGTGCACCAACACCAAGCGTGCTTTGAAAACCGCCGGCATCCCCTATCAAGAGATCGTCGTGAACGAATCCGATAAGCAGTCCATCGACGAGCTGAAGCTGATTGCTTCGAAGAAGAATGTCACGGCAACGATGCCCTACGTCCTGGTCATGAACATGGAAACCAAGGAATCTCACGACTGGTTCGGATTCCAGCCGGACGAGATCAAGAAGCTAGCGAAGGAACCGGAAGCATGAGCACCGGAATCATTACCGTCCAAGAACTGGGCGAAGACACTGACCTATGGTTCGTCACCGGAACCACTGACGCGCACAGCGCGGACGAAGCGGTCCGCGCATGGGTCGAGAGCACGGCTGGCGAAACCATCGAAGCGTTCATGGATGCTGAAGACCTCGTGGAGTTCAGTTTCACTTTCCGCAAGGACTGGTATTGGCTGCCCGGCGGAGATCCGGAGAACCCATTGGACGAAGCCGCCCTGGTCTACCCGAAGGACGGTCTGCTCCTGCCGGGTGCGACGCCTTTCATGGGCCCTTTCTCCGGATTCCTGGTGAAGTCATGAGCACCGTCGTTGAGGCCCGTCGCCTGAACAACACCGATCTGAACAAGGTCATCGAGTTCACGGATTCGAAAGGCACCTTGGAATCCATCACCCATGGATCCTACGAAGTCGTAGGCGGGAAGAAGATGAAGTACGTCGGCGTCATGCTGGACGGCCAGCATCACGTCCTGATGCCATCGGACAAGATCACCATCACCGGACAGATGAAGAAGCCAGAGGTGCAGCCATGAGTAAACACATCACTGAGGATTTGGTGGACCAGCTCGCGATCGTCGCCTACGAAAATATCCGGCTCCGAAGTGCTGAAGCCCCGTTGCCGTCTTGGACGGCACTGAACGCCGTAGCCCGGTACCAGCAGAAGCTCCAAGTAGTCGAGGCCCTGAACATGGTCATCCCGGTACTGATTGAGCAGGGATGGACCCCGCCAACTCAAGCACGTGAACCGTGGAAGTACTTCGGAGGTGTTGACGATGTCTAACCAGCCCCCGCTAAACCCGGACGCGCTCGAAGCTGTGACTCGTGAACGTTATGAGTCGGGGCGATCATTTGAAGACCTTCCGCCATGGGAGGACTTGTTGGAAAGGAATCGAAAAGCGGAGCTTAGGGCAATAGGAAATATCGTGTCCGCTTACCTCGCCGCCGCCCAGCTGGTAGTTAACAGCATGGAAGAACTCGAAGCGCTACCGGTTGGGTCAGTAATTCTCTCCGAGTCCTACCAGTACTCGCTCACGGTGCCGAACTACCCGGTTGTGTTCCAGAAGCTCTACACCCAGGAATGGCATCGAGGCGGACGGTTGGCCGATACGCACCCGGAGATCATCATCCCCGCCCGTGTCATCTACCAGCCGGAGGTGGACGATGCCTGAGATTTGGGAGCGTGATCTATGGACGCATGAGCCTGGATGCGCAGTCGGTCGAGGGAAAATGCCCGCGAGCTGCTTCTGCCATAGCAAGACAGTTGTTACCCGCACTCTCACCTACGATGACCGCGACAACGTCACCCTGACCCGCGCCGAAGTCGAAGCGCTACTACGACTCGCAAGCTACAAAAGGAGGAAGCCATGACCATCCCCGTGCCTACACCGCCATCAACGCCTATTCAGCGCTCGCCGGAGTTCTCCGGTCCGCCGGCAAAGCTGGATCCGCTGCGCGACATGGAACCGATCCGCATGGGTGATCTGACCAGCTTCCACCGCGGACTGCACGTCATGATCGCTATGCACAAGCGCCCCGACATGTACGGCCGAATCACCGCCCTAGAGCACGACGACCTGATGGCCGAAGTCCGAGTCCGATGGAACGGCGAGTACGACAAACGCCGTGCAGACCCGGAGCAGGTCATCAGAATCGAGGTCACGGCATGATGCTAATCAGAGCGCTCACCGACGACTCCGACAAGATCTACGTCTGCCGAAACCCGAACACCCGACGCTGGATAACTCTCCAACGCGGCAACGCCCTCGCAGACACCAAACACCCCAAAGAAGCGCTCGCCGTAGCCAGGGCGCAAGCCCGGAAGCTGCCGAAGCTTAAGAACATGAACAGGAACGCCAATGTCGTGGTTGAAGCAGTCGGACGTATCGGCGAATCACCCATTGGTATTGCGCGTCTTGGAGATGGACGAGGCTGACGATCGTCTGCTCAACGAGATGTACGGGTGGGTGAACAGGTGCGCCACGCAATCGGCCGCATTTGACCGCGACTACATCGTTGAGGTCGGCACGGCCAAGCAGATGGCCGGCCTCAGCCGCTACAAGGAACTTCTCAAGGCAGCGCTGTCTTGCGGAATCTTTGAGGAGAAAGAGATTGACGAGAACGGCAGTATGCGCCGAGTCCTCAAGCTCGTGGAAGAAGAAGACCTATTCCACATGATCCTCAAATCGGACAAGGAGCGGGAAAAGAACCGCCGTGCGGACACGTACGACCTTGCCAAGAAGGGCGCCATCATCAAGCGCGATGGCGCCGAATGCCGGTGGTGTGGCCGCATGGTCACCTTCGGCAACGACCGTAAGTCGATCAAGGCAGGCACCATTGACCACCTTGATCCGAAAGACCTGGACAACAGCGAACCGACGCCGATCGAGCGTCTAGTGGTTGCTTGCACGTCCTGTAACTCAAGCAGAAAGGATGGTGGCTTCTGGGATAAGGAACTCAGACCGGCACCACGCTCCCCGTACTTCACTGCCGACGCGGCCGCATGGCTGCGCGACAAGGCGGGAATCCTGGTCAAGGTCTCAACTGAACGTGTAGAGCTCCACGCTCCCAAGCCAGCTCCGGCATCGAGCACAGTGAATGGTCCGGCATCAACTGATGTAACGGCAAGCGACGCAGCAACGGCTACCACCGGCTCGTCCACCACCACCGGCAAGCATGCGACGGCAGCCAGCAAGGTTGAGCGCTCCGAGGCAACGGATAACCCGGCCCGGAAAGAACGCCTGTCCACCTCGGACATGGCCACCGAGCTCAACGGCATCGAATACTCGGAAATGATCGCAGCACTTGAAAGCGAAGCCGTAGAGACTCCCCTCCAGGGTGAGACTCCGGCCGGCGACGAAGCAACGGATACCACCGGCTCGTCCCCCGCGCAGTCACCGATCAACTCCGAATCAAAAAATAATCAGTTGATCATCAAGAAATCTGAGGGTGTCGGATCTGGATCTGTCGGGACGGGTCGGGACGGGTCGGGCCGGGACGGGTCTGGTGGGGCTGGGTGGCGAGATCACTCCCCTGCTGATTCCCGTCCTCCTGCTAAGCCTTCGAACAATACTCAGCCCCGTTCCAGACGTAGAAGACCTCGTAGGAGGAAGAACTAATGAAGTACAACAAACAGCCGTTCAAGAACCCTGTCCTCTTGTGGAGTGAATCAGAGTTCCAGTCTCATGTGCAGAACCTTGCGAAGTCCTTGGGCTACACGCAGCAGTACCACACCCATGATTCGAGGCGTTCGAATCCGGGCTTCCCTGATCTGGTGTTGATCCATGGTCGGACGAAGAAGTTGATGTTTGCCGAGTTGAAGGCCCAGGCCGGCCGAGTGAGTCCAGCGCAGGAGTCGTGGCTGAATGATCTTCGTTTGGGTGGCCAGGTTGCTGAGGTGTGGCGTCCATCGGATTGGGTGTCGGGTCGGATTCTTCAAATGCTTCGCGGGGGTGGAAGTAATGCCAGAGCATAAGGATGCTGCGGATTGTGGTTGCTGGGGTTGCCAGTCGATTGCTCGTGAGGGTGTTGGCGTGTGCGTGGTGCATCTGGTGGCCGAGCAGGACAAGGTACCGCCTGCAGTCGTATCGGAGTTGAACCTCTGCCCTGTGTGCGATGACCGGATGCGTGCTGATCTTCATCTGGTGGCTGACCGTTGGGATGAAGCCCAGGATGCGTTGCATCCGTCGCGAGGTGGTGACAGTGAGCGTCATGCCCAGCGTACTGAAGCACCGTTGCCGTTGAATGTCTCGGTATCGGATGCGTTGATGATCGTGCGCGACAACATCTGGTCGGTGGCGCTCAGGCTGATCGATGATCATCCTGGTCTCTCGTTGCCGGCTGATCAGACCACGCCGAGCTTGGCCGAGTGGCTGGCCCGGTGGCAGATGGTCAAGATCGCAGGAGCCACCGACAAGACCTTCACCCGCCAGGCGTATTGGTGGGTTGCCGAGGCAGCTGATCAGATCGCGGCCAAGACGTACGGAGTCGAGACTACGGCCAAGCTCCCGGACCAGTACTGCAAGCGCCCCGGGTGCAAAGGTCAGCTGTTCATTGCTGAGAGGTCCGATGGTGTGAAGACTGTTCGGTGTGCAGCTGATGCCCATCACGCAGTGCAATGGGACACCTGGTCGAAGATGTTGAAGGCGTCTCGGCCTCAGCGTCGAGGTGCTCGGCCTCCCCGTCTGGGTCGGGTTTGACGGACTTGACTTAGTGGCGTAAATTTACTGATTGAATGGCCTTACTGGCTCAAGCGATAGCCCCGAATCACAGCAGTGGTTCGGGGCTTCGTCGTACCCGGACGCAGTGAGGTGATCAGGTTGCCCGTTGCACCCAAGAAGCCTTGCACTCAGCCTGGTTGCACCGAGCTGGTCCAAGCCTTCGGTAGTCGTGGTCGATGCGACGAGCATGAGAAGGCAGCTGAAGAACACCGGGGCTCGTCGCGATGGCGCGGGTACACAGGCCGTGGCCACCGCCGGTTCCGTGAAGAAGTTCTCGCTCGTGATCCGATATGCGTCTTGTGTATGAAGAGACCATCTAAAGATGCTGACCACTACCCGACCTCCCGAAAGGGATTGATTTCGCGGGGCTTGAACCCTGACGATCCCAAATACGGTCGGGGTTTGTGCTCGCCTTGCCACAAGACGGAAACCGCTGAACATCAGCCCGGAGGGTGGAATGCGAAGCAGTGACACGCCTCGAAAGCCTTGACTTCATGCCGATCGATGCCCCTCCGAAGGGGTGGGGGTGACCCCCTTCCCGGCTCTGCAGTTAGCCGCCGGGCAGGCGAACTCGTAGTCCCGCAGGTTAGAGCTTTTTGATCAGGGGGTGTCGCCGTTATGCCTGGTCCAATGCCAAAACCGGCGCTCGCCGTGGTGCGCGAGGGCAACCCAGGGCACCGTCCGGAGCCGGAATCGGTGGTGTTGCCGCCGGCCGACTTCATCGAGCCGGACTGGTCTCGCGAACTTCCAGAAGCTCAGGCTCCGAAGAAGCCGAAAGAGCCGGAGCGCGAAGATGGAGAGTCCATTGAGCACTTCCAGCAGCGCGTCTACCGATATGAGAAGCAGTTGGTCTCGTATCAACTCAAGAGGCAGGCCATCAACGGCACTCGCTTCGTGAAAAGACGTGCGAAAGAGGAGTGGGATCGAGTGGTGCCGGTGCTTGAGAAGAGCGTCGGCCTCGCTGCGGTGGACTTCTCACTGGTCGTGGACATGTGCATCTGTGTGGCTCGCCTCGAATGGACTGAGCACGAGCTGTCGAGTGAAGGCTTGATCACCATGGGCCAGCGCGGACCGGGGAAGAACCCGCACACCACGATTGCCGGTCAGTACCGGACGCAGCTCAAGAACTACGTCCGTGAGCTTGGGCTGTCGCCTGCAGCTCGAACCGGCTTGCCTGGTCGCGAAGACACCTCCGTGGACGACGATCCGTTCGATTAGACGCTGGGGAGGGTGATTGCACCTCTAGAGATGGAGGTGGGACATGCTCGAGTACGACTTCGACCGGCTGCCGGTTCCCTATGAGGCGCTGATCGAGCTGGGCGTAGAACATGACCAGATCATCGAGGCACTCAAGCGCGAACCGCTCACCGTAGCTAACCAGGCCGACCAGCAACCAGGCGCGTGGTTCGACGTAGGGCGGGCGCGCAAGGCACTGATGGCTCTGGGGTCCTTCCGGCACACGAAAGGCCGCTGGGCAGGCGTGCGCATGCGTCTGGGCGAAGGTCTGGACTCTTGGCAGGTCGTATGGGTGCTCGCGCCGGTCTTCGGCTGGGTGTATCACGACGAAGAGATTGACCGCGTTGTCCGTGTCATCCGCTCGGTGTGGGTAGAGATTCCACGTAAGAACGGAAAATCGACCTTCGCCGCGGGGTTCTCCGGCATCCTGCTCCTGGCGGACGGCGAGGCCGGCGCCGAGGTTTACAACGCGGCCGGTTCCAAAGACCAGGCACGCCGCGTATTCGACGACTCTAAAGCCATGCTCATGTCCTCACCGGCTGCGCGTAAGCGTATCGAGCCATTGACCGATGTAGTCCGTGTTCCTCGCACACTGGGCATCCTGCGCGTTCTGTCCAAGGTCGCAGAGACCGCCCACGGCCTCAACGTCTCCGGCGCTTCCATTGACGAAATCCACACCCTGCGCAACCAGGGCAAGCTGATCGAAGCAATCGAAACCGGCACCGGCGCACGAGATCAACCGCTGATCCTGTTCATCACCACGGCCGACGAGGCCGAAGACGGTACACCGTACGACGAGAAGCACACATACACCCTCAACATCTCCAACGGCATCATCAAGGATCCGCGTTTCTACGGAGTCATCTGGGCCGCCGAAGAAAAAGACGATCCATACGAAGAGAAGACCTGGTACAAAGCCAACCCCGGCCTTGGTAAGTCGCCCACCCTCGCCTACATGCGAGACCAAGCAACCAAGGCTCAAGGCTCCCCAGCCGCGCTCAAGACCTTCCTGCAGCTCGCTCTGAACCTGCGCTCGCCGGGTTCTGCCCGCTGGGTGGACTTGAACCGCTGGGACGAGCTGGGCGGCGCGAAGCGAACTCCCCTGCGGGGCCGGCGCGCCTGGGGCGGCTTGGACTTGTCCGCAACGAGCGACTTCACGGCTTGGACGGTCTGGTCTCAATCGAACCGTCCCGGTATGAAGTTCGATCTGTTCACCCGCTTTTGGGTGCCAGAGGAACGAATCGATGATTTGGAGAAGCAACTGTTGATTCCACTGCGTGACTGGGTGGACCGCGGTTATGTGACTGCTTCCGAAGGCGACGTGATCGACTACAGCGCCGTGAAGTCAGCGGTGATTGGCGATTGCAAGCACTTCGACATGCAGCGCGTCTCCTATGACCGCATGTTCGCTGGCCAGCTGGTGCAGGAACTTGACTCGGAGCTGTCAGGAATCGACATCGTCCCCGTCGCTCAGACCTTCTACGGCTTGTCTCCTGCTTCCAAGGAGATGGAGCGCATGTGGAAGGCCAAGGAGATGCGCCACGACGATAACCCCGTCATGCGGTGGATGGCGTCCCGCGTTGAAGTCAAAACCGATGACGCGGACAACATACGCCCAGTGAAGCCGAACCGGCGCACCTCGACCGCTCGTATCGACGGGTTCCAAGCAGCTGTAACCGGCCTGGACGGAATTGTCCGTACCTCGCTGGAAGAGAAGCGCAATCTGGTGGCAACAGGCTCTAGTACACGAAGGAGGGCACAATGACGGTTGACGTTTTTGACCAAGATTCAGTGGCCCGTCGTGTAGACGAACTGGCACGGGAGCTGGAGCACCGCGGACCGACCATCGAGAAGTACGTGAACCGCTACCAGGGCGAGGGTGAAACCTTGCGCTGGGCATCGAAGAAGTTCGACGAGTACTTCAAGAAGCAGTTCGCTGGCTTCGGAGATAACTGGTGCATGCCGGTGGTCGATGCAGCTGCTGAGCGCATGCAGGTCCTCGGGTTCCGTGCACACGGTGAAGACTTGAAGATCGACGAGCAGCTGCAGCGCGACTGGCTCGGCTCCAACTCGGATCTAGGCAGTTCCGAGGCGTTCACCATGCAGATGGCCGGTGGCCGGGCCTTCTCGCTCGTGCACCCGGCAGACTCTCCGGACAAGGCGCCCAGCGTCACCTGGGAGCATCCGCAGTCAGCCATCGTCAACACTGATCCTGTGACCGGCATCGACCGCGACGGGCTGGTCATGTGGCAGGACGATAAGTACGACTTCGCTACCTACTACACGCAGACCCACTTCGTGAAGATGAAGCGGGAGAACGGCAAGCAGCGGTACGAGAATACCGAGCGGATCTCCCCTACTGGTGGCTGGGAACCTCGCGACGATGAGCACCAGCCAGCTGAGCACCACCTCGGCGAGATGCCTTTGACCGAGATACGCAACAAAACCTTACTGGACGATAACCCGATGTCTGACATCGCCGGTGTCGCCGCTCTGCAGGACGCGGTCAACCTCGTCTGGGCTTACTTGATGAACGCACTCGATCAGGCTTCCATGCCTGCCCGAGTCGCTGTGAATGCGGACGTTCCCCAGGTGCCTATCTTGGACAAGGACGGCCAGGTAGCCGGTTACCAGGATGTCGAACTGGACGAGCTTCTCAAAGAGAAGATCATCTTCCTTCCTGGCCAGGACGCTCGCATTGAAGAATGGACCGCTGCGAACCTCGAAGCCTTCTCCAAGGTCATCTCGCAGCTGGTCGAGCACATTGCAGCCCAGACCCGCACACCACCGCATTATCTGGTGGCGAAGATGATCAACACCGCGGCCGAATCACTGAACATCGCTGAAGCCGGCCTGGTCTCCAAGGTCAAGGAACGCATTCTCTATGCCTCCAAGGGCGTGAAGAAGACCTTCCGGCTCATGGCTGCAGCACGCGGTGCCACCAATGACCGAATCGAATCTCTCCGTGCGGGAACGATCATCTGGGACAACATCCAGTACCGGTCAGAATCGCAGATGGCAGACGTCGGAACCAAGTACAAGGCTGCTGGATTCCCGACCGAGTACGTCTACGAGAAGCTCCTCACCGATCCGGTCCAGGTTGCACGGGTGATGGCCATGCGCCAGAAGGAACTCCAGATGGATCCGTTCTTGGCAGCAGAGGACAGGATGCGTCAAGGGGGCTTCTAAATGGCTCAGACCATCATCGAGGCAGCGGCCACCCACTACGCCTATGGCAAGCAGGTTCAAACACGAGCCCTGCGAGACCTCACGCGTCTGTGGGTGGCCGTCGACCGAAACAACATCCTGGACTCATGGCAAGCGAAACTGGGCGCAGCAACACTCATTGTGGCCCAAGCCCAGCAGGCCGTCGCAGAGGACTCCGTCGAGTACTCGGCGGCAGTCTTGGAAGCCCAAGATGCACCCGCATCAGAGCATCAGGTACTAGCTGCTGGCTTCGCCGGAATCGCCTACCCCTTAGGCGACCAGCTGCGACGGCCGATCGGCTTGGAAGAGTCGATCGCATCTCCGGCCTACAAGACCCTCCGGGCCATCGGGCACGGATACACCGTGGACCGCTCCATGGGCATAGGCCTGGACAACCTGCTCTTGCGCTCGCAAATGCAGATCGCCGACGCATCCAGGCAAGCCGAGGGCGTGGCCATGGCAACCCCGCCGGTACGCATGCACTACGTCCGCATGCTCAACCCGCCATCCTGCTCGCGCTGCGCAATCCTGGCCGGACGAACCTACCGAGCCCAAGAAGCATTCCGGCGCCACCTCGGATGCGACTGCAGGCATATCCCGGTCAGTGAAGCGCTCGCCGGTGAAATGACCACTGATCCGTATCGGTACTTCAACTCGTTGAGTCCCGAAGACCAGGACAAGTACTTCAAGCCAACGGACGCTCAGGCGATCCGTGACGGCGCGGATATCTTCCAAGTGGTCAACGCCCAGTCGGAGACCTACACGACCGAGGGCGGGGCGCTCGCGACCTATTACGGCACTACCCGGCGCGGGTACTGGGGCTCTTTGCAAGAGACCAGGAACCGTCAGGGCAAGGAACGCTACGGCGTAGCGATACGTGAGCGCCTGATGCCTGAAGAAATTTACAAACGTTCCAACGGCAACCGTGAGCAGTCGCTCCGGATGCTTGAGGACTACGGATACATCACTGGTCTGGGGCAAAACCCAGAAGGTGTTGTCCGTGGGCCCGGTGTCGGCTACCTCGGTGGCCGGAAGCCGAGCTACTCACTCGACCCTGCAACGGGGTCGTGGACCGCCGCGTCGCGCAATGTGACCGACTGAAAGGAAATTTCCCATGCCTAAGACCGTTCACGGTATCGATCTCACTGCACCAGGTGGGGTCGCGGCACTGCTGGCCTTCCACTTCAAGACCTTCGGAACTGCCGTTATGAAGGTCGATGATCCGGACGGAGACGATCCTGTTCCGGGCGATGATCCGGAAGGCGACGATCCTGATCCGGGCGATGATCCGGAAGGTGACGATCCGGACGGCGAGGAAGGCGACCCGGAAGGGTCTGATGCTCTCGGCGACAAGGGCAAGAACGCTCTCCGTGCCATGAAGGAACGTGTCCGGGCTTCCAAGAAGGCGGAGCGCGAGGCCAAGGCCGAGCTGGACCGCCTGAAGAGCTCCGCGGGTAAATCCGAGGAGCAGGTGGAAGAGCAGCGCCAGCGGGAACAGCGCGAAGCGGCGATCCTCGACAAAGCCAACGAACGCATTGTGCGTTCGGAGATCAAGTCGGCTGCTGCAGGCAAGCTGCAGAACCCGGCATTAGCTGTCCGCCTGCTCGATCTATCTGATTTCGAGGTAGACGAGGACGGCAACGTAGACGAAGACGATATCGCTCAGGCGATTGACGAGCTTCTGGAAAAGGAACCGTATCTAGCCGTGCAAAGCGGTAGCGGTCCCAAATTCGACTCAGCTCGCGGCAAACGCAAGGTGGCGAAGCAGTACACCCGTGAAGACCTGAAAAACATGTCCACGTCGGAAATCGCTAAGGCGTACGACGAGGGCAAGGTCAAACTCTAACTCTGAAAGGAGATTGCCGTGGCAATCGACAATGCAATCCCCGAGATCTGGTCCGCCAAGATCTTGGAAGAATTCCGCCAGAAGGCTATCTTCGCCGGTCTTGCCAACCGCGAGTACGAAGGCGAAGCCAAGCAGGGCTCGACGGTGCATATCACCGGAATCAGCCCGATCGTCATCAAGGACTACAAGGCTGCCGGCCGTGTAACCAACCCTGATGAAGTCACCGACACCGGGATTGACCTGCCAATCGACAACGAGAAGTCCTTCGACTTCATCGTGGACGACATCGACGCGGCACAGGCGAAGCCTCGCCTAATGAACGCCTACTCGAAGTCGGCTGCAGACGGTCTGGTCGAGGACGCAGACAAGACCCTGGCAGCTCTGCTGATCGCCCAGGGCACGGCCATCACTCCGGCCGCACCGGCAACGGACGGCGCGAGCGCATGGAACGTTCTGCGCGACATCAAGAAGGCCATGGCTAAAGCCAAGGTTCCGACCTCGGAACGCGTCGTTGCCTTCAACGCCGAGTTCGCGGCCCTGCTGGACGAGAACGACTCCAAGCTGATGAAGGCCAACGAATCGGCTACTACCGATGGACTACGCAACGCGTCCTACGGCAAGCTGCTGACCTTCGACACCTACGAGTCGGAGAACCTGCCACAGGTGACCGTGCCGCAGATCGTGGGCTGGCACCGATCCGCGCTGGCCTTCGCCTCGCAGATCAACAAGACCGAGGCCATGCGTGCTCAATCCAAGTTCGCAGACCGCCTGCGCGGCCTGCACGTCTACGGTGCCAAGAACCTGCGCCCAAACGCAGTGTTCCACTGGACCGCACCGGTGGTGTAACCCAATGGCTGCATACATCGGACAGTCCAAGACCCTGCTCACCAACCTGGGCGAACATGTTGCGTCGTCTCTGCTGGCCAACGGCACCATTGTGGAAGTTCCCGAAGGTGCCTCGGCTGAGCAGATCGACGCGGCATGGGAACGCAAGTTCGGTGCCGAGCCGGTGATAGAGGCAGCGGCAGCTACTCCGGCCACCACTTTGGAGAAGCCACGAGGGAACGCCTCCCGCGAGGACTGGGAAGCATACGCCCTGTCCATCGGCATCACCGAGGATGACCTGAAGGGCCTGAAGCAGACCGAAATCCGCGACCTGGTCGAGCAGAAGGAAAACCCCGAGGAAGAAGAAGAGACCGAGGAAACCGTCCCCGCAGGCACCTCGGACGCTTCGGACTCCGACAACGAGTAGGAGGTGAGCCTGTTGGCTTTGATCACCACAGCGGACTTAGACCAGTACCCCCTTCCCCCAGAGGTAGTGCTGGATGATCCCATCGTGACCGTGCTCATCGAATCGGCTTCGGCCGAAGTGGTCGACGCGGCAGGCTCACCCATCATCCAGAAGCGCAGCACGGTCGAGCTTCTTGCCGGCCGTGCTCGCATCCTGCGGCTGCCAGGCTTGCCGGTAACGGAGATCCACACGGTCACTGTTGACGGCCAGCCGGTAGCCGATTGGAAGAAAGCCAACGGCGGCATCTACCGGCCTTCCGGCTGGGCTGAGAACGGCGCGGAGACTGTCACGGTGGACTACACCCACGGCCTGCCGAACCTGCCGGCAGATATCAAGGACTTGGTCTGCCGAATGGTCATCTCCGGGCTGCTCAACGCCGCAGACAACGCCGCGGACGGATTCGCACTGAACAACGGCCGTTTGTCTTCGATCAAGATTGACGACTATGCCGAGGGCTACGCCACCGGCGACACCGTTGACGCGATCACTGAAATGTCACTTCCTAAAAGCACCAGGGAGCGCCTCGCAAAGAGGTTCGGCAAATACGGCGCGAAGGTGGTGGGCAGTCTGTGAGCATGCAACGCAGAGCAATCTACGCGGCACGCCGAGGACGTGAACGAGCCAAGATGCTGATGATCGCCGAGTGCATCGTCAAGCGTCCTACCGGCAACACCTACGACCCTGCACTGGAGCACGAGGTAGCCACGTACGACATCATCTACATCGGCAAGTGCGGCTACGAAGTGGACTCCACCCAACCAGCCGAATTCGTTCTGGCCAACACGGAATTCACCGTCACCAACGCGCTGGTGAAACTCCCTATCGGATCCGTCGCAATGCAAGGAGACCTCGTGGAGATCACCAGCTCCCGGCTGGACCTGCCACGGCCGGGGACCAAGGCCAAACTCATTGAGCTGGCGGAAGGAACTCACCGTACGGCAGAGCGATGGAGGGCGGTGAGTGTGTGAGTCTCGATGATTCCCAGCTGCGCCTGCTATCCCAAGACCTCGGACTCGTACCTGACGGCATCATCCCGAAGGTTCGCGGCGTGGTCAGGAAAGGCGCGCTCAACGTCAAGAACGCCATGCAAGCCGACTTCCGAGCATCATCCTCGTTCCGCCATGCAGCCCGATCAGTCGACTTCGAAGAGGTCAGTTCCGGCGCATATGGGCAAACGAATATCGCCGCGGAGATCGGGCCCAACAAATCGCGAGCCAACACAGCCGGCCTAGCAGGCTTCGCCTACTTCGGCGGTTCACTCGGCGGTGGCGGAACAGTCCGCGACCCAACCGAAGCGCTCGCCGATGAATCTCCGAATTTCGAGAAGTACTTGCTGGATGTTATGGAGGGGCTGATATGAGTCTCGAAGTATTCCGTGGCGTCGAGGCAATGTTCCCCGCTGGCACGCGGGTTCATATCCACGAAGCCAAGTTGTCTAATCCTCCGAAGCCGTCCGACTTCCCGTATGTGGTGTTGCACGGAGGGTGGGGCGAGGAGATCTCGGGTGAGCGCGGCGACCGGTCCAGCGATGACATTCCGGATCAGACGGCGTTCACGTTGCGTTGCACGGTCGTGGCGTTGTCGTTGGATGGGCTGAATGCGTTGGCCCGCACTTCTCGCATGTCCTTGAACCGTCAGCGTCCGGTTGTTGCCGGCTGGCGGTTCTCTCGTCTTCGCCAAGTCGAAGTACTCACGGCTGAACCGGATAACCGGGTCTCCGTGGAAACCACTAACCCCGTGTATCTCGTGGACGAATACCCGTTCATGGGCTCTCGGGTCTAACCGAAAGGACACAACACCATGGCTAAGCCTGGCTTTGTGGAAGCCCGACCCAAGGGGGGCGGGGAAATCCGGCTAGTTCCGGAGCATTACCTGACCAATGCGGCACTCGGCTTCGTCGAAGTGCCATCCATTCGTGACAACGGGGTGAAGGCGAAAGCCAAGCCTCGCCCTGTCGATGTTGAAGAGGAGGATTCCAAGTGAAGTTTTCCGCTGACGGCAAGAAGAAGTGGGCGGTCTCGCTCACCAAGCCAGCTGGTCCGATCCCTACCGCAACCGAACTAAACGCAATGATCGATCCGTCGTGCATGATCTTGGACTCTGACGTGACGTGGTCCCCAACCGCGTCCGATCGGTTCAACGAGAAGACATCCTGCCAGAAGGGCAACTCCCAAGCTCTCGGCGCGTCGAACTACGAGACCGCGTTGACGTTCATCCGCGAATGGCTCACCACCGGTACCGGTGCAGATATTGAGGGTCTGGACGCTGCCTACCAGGCAGTGAAGGTCAAAGACAGCACCCTGTGGATCTACCTTCGTGAGACCGACAAGGACTCGACCGAACCATGGGCCGCCGGAGATGAGATCTTCCTCGGCGGAGAGGTTAAGACGGACACTCCAACCCGCCCGGGCAACGATGGCAACATCAAGCGCCGCGTGGAGTTCTTGCCTCAGAACATGATCAGCGAAGTGCTGGTGCCTGCAGGCGTTTAGCCGGCACCCCCTTTTACTAGCCCGGTGACGTGGATGGGCTCCTGCGTCACCGGGCTTCCCCATGCCTATTCGGAGCCCGACACCTGAAGTGGAGCCCACCATGACTGAACTAAATCCTGCTGAATTCGACTTTGAAGCGTGGATCGATGATGCACGCCTGCCCGAGGATTCGGAGACCGTGTTCAAGCGCGGCGACCTGGTCGCGAAGATCAACCATCTGGCCCGGCAGATCCGGGTGGAGAGCGATGCTCAGGCTGGCGAGAAGACCAGTGCTTCCCCACTGCTGGCCAAGCTCACAAAGGAACGCGAAGAGCTCATGAAGGCCTTCGCCCGGTCCGAGGTCACTTTCTACCTGCGGGCACTCCCCCAGTCCAAGATCAAGGAACTGGTCGACCAGCACCCGCTCGCTGACGACGCGTCCCGCGAGGATCAGCTGGCCCAGCGGGTCGCGTTGAACCGGGCGCTGCTGGCCGAATCCATCGTCGCGTTGGAATCCCCTACCTTGGAGAAGCGCGACATTAAGATGACGATCCCGCTGGTCGCCACCCTGGAAGCGAAGCTCGGAGCGGCCCAGCTCTCCAAGCTCCTGGCCAAGCGTCAGCAGGTGCAGTCCGAAGCACCAGCCCCGGACGCAGATTTTTTGCCCGATGCCTCTGGTACCAGCCAAGACTCCGGCCAGTAGTCAACGTCCTGCGCACAGCCCGAGCCGTCCAGAAGCCGCCCATGCACTGGTTATCCAGCCAGCGCGGCGACTGGACGGACAAGGACTACCTCCTGTCCCTTGTCCTCACCATCTACGAGGACGGTCTGTGCTCCTGTGGCCAGCCCACCGAGCTGGCCCACCACCCGGACAACGACGGCTGGTACACGGCGCACAAGAAGGTCTGCCAGTCCTGCGCAGCCCGTGAGCGCTCCACCCAGGGAATCGGCAAAGAGCCATACAAGCCCGACCCCGGCGAACGGGTCTACACCAGCTACGACAGGCCAGCGGATAAGCCAATCCGCGACCTGCCGGGATAACCCGAAGGAGGGCACATGGCCGAACGCAGAGTAGTCGCCAGGCTTGAAGCCGTGGTGTCGAACTTCATCAACGGGTTCAAGGACGCGAAGAAGTCCACCGAGGAACTGACGCAGTCCACCCAGAACGCCAACAAGGCGGTACAGGAGAACTCGCGCTTCTCCGAAGAAGCGGCGAAAAAGATCAAGCTCGTTGCCGACGCTGACCAGAAGGCAGCCAAGGCCGCAGGCCTGCTCTACAACGCCAATGGCCAGCTGGTGAACGCCAACGGGAAGATCGTTTCTTCATCCCAGGCCGCAGCACACGGGGTCGATGCGTTCTCCGATGCCGTGTACCTGGCCAATGTGGAAGCGCAGGATGCAGCTGCCGCCACCGAAGCGGCCGTGGCCAAGCAGGCCGAGGCCTACCAGACCCTCGCGCCTGCAGTCACGATCGCCGGTGGCGCGCTCACCCTCGCCTTCGGCAAGATGCTCACCACCTACGCGGACTTCGACAAGTCAATGTCCGAGGTCCAGGCAGCCACGCATGAGACCGCCGGCAACATGGATCTGCTCCGCGAAGCAGCCGTGGGTGCCGGCGCAGATACCGCCTTCAGCGCATCCGAAGCAGCCGGAGGCATCAAGGAACTCGCCAAGGCAGGCGTAGACACCCAGGCCATCATCAACGGCGGGCTGACCGGCGCACTGTCCTTGGCCGCAACCGACAACATCGAAGTGGCCAAGGCCGCCGAAATCGCCGCCTCGGCGATGACCCAGTTCAAGCTCTCCGGCGAAGAAGTCCCCCACATCGCCGACCTGCTCGCAGCAGGTGCCGGAAAAGCCCAGGGCGGCGTCGAAGACCTCGGCATGGCCCTGAACCAATCCGGCCTCGTCGCCAACTCCGTAGGCCTCACCATCGAGGAAACCACCGGAGCGCTCACCGCCTTCGCCGCAGCCGGCCTCACCGGCTCCGACTCAGGCACCAGCTTCAAAACCATGCTCCAAGCACTGACACCGAACTCCAAGCAAGCCGCACAGCTCATGGACGAACTCGGCATCAGCGCCTACGACGCCAACGGCCAATTCGTAGGCATGTCCGAATACGCAGGCATCCTCCAAAACGCCCTCAAGGACATGTCCGACGAACAACGCAATGCCACCCTGAAAACGCTCTTCGGATCCGACGCAGTACGCTCCGCCAACGTCCTCTACGAAGAAGGCGCCGAGGGCATCCAGAAATGGGAAGAAGCCGTCAACGACGCAGGATACGCCGCAGAAACTGCAGCCGCCATGCAAGACAACCTCGCAGGCGACCTCGAAAAACTCGGCGGATCCTTCGACACCGTCTTCCTCGAATCCGGCTCCGCAGCCAACGACGTACTACGCGGACTAGTCCAAACCGCCGAAAGCTTCGTAGACACCATCGGCACCATCCCAGAACCAGTCCTCTCCATCGGCGGCATCCTCACCGGCATCGTCGGAGGCGGAGCGCTCGCCGGTGGCGCGTTGATCACGATCATCCCGAAGGCCAAGGAAACGGTAGACGCGTTCAAGGATCTGCGTGCCTCGGGTAGCAAGGTTCCAGGCGTTCTCGGCAAGGTTGGCAAGGCAGCTGGCATTGCCGCCATTGCATTGGGCACCTTCGAACTCGCAGCGCAGATCGCCGGCACTGGCTTGGACGATCTGGGCGACTCCGCTGACTACATCGAGAAGCTCACCAATGGTGCACCTTCGGTGGAGGCACTAA
Organism: Glutamicibacter sp.; assembly: GCF_050701915.1. NCBI lineage: Bacteria > Bacillati > Actinomycetota > Actinomycetes > Micrococcales > Micrococcaceae > Glutamicibacter > Glutamicibacter sp. Next base: position 190,083 of record NZ_JBOGEG010000001.1, read on the forward strand.
CCAAGCGCCTCAACGAACTGTCTTCGGCCAGCGGTAACGGCGGTGCCGGCATTGTTGGTATCGGTCAGGCCATTGAGACTCTGAACCAGCCCGGCGGCCTCAAGGCGCTGGACTGGGTGGCTTCGCTCGGTGGCATCCTCGATTCGGACGCGAAGCTTGCTTCTAAGGCTGTCGGTGAATACGACACCGCGCTGAAACAGCTGCTCGATTCTGGCGCAGAAGCCGAGGCGTTCAAGGGATTCCAGGTTGCAGCCCAACAGGGCGCCGACTACGGCCAGACCTTGGAGGAAGTCGCAGGCCAGTTCCCGGAGTTTATTGATGGACTGCAGGGCCAGGCTGATGCAGCAGGTGTAACCGTCGAGAAGCAGGACCTGCTGAACTGGGCTCTCACAGGCACCAAACCCGCTGCACTCGACGCCGCTCAAGGTGCAGACGTAGCCACAACAGCACTCGAAGAAGTAGGCCTCACCGCAGAAGGAACCGTAGACGACGTCAAGAAGTTCCTCGACGTCCTCTTCCAAGCCGGAATAATCACGCGAGACCAGAATGCCGCCTACCGCGACTACCAAGCCGCCATAGACGAGGTCGGAGACTCGATCACGAAGAACGGCAAAACCCTCGATGTCACCACAGAAAAGGGACGAGCCAACCAGGCAGCATTCGAAGGCCTCGCACAATCCGGCGAAGACTACTTCCGGGCGCTCGCCGAGGGCGACGCTTCCGAGAAGGAGCTTCAAGGGTCCTTGCAGTCGACTTACGACTCGCTCATTACCGCGGCTGGCCAGTTCGGGATCACTGGTGACGCCGCTGACAAGATGGCTCGCGAGGTGATGGGCATCCCCGAGGATGTCAAAGTCGAATCGTGGATGTCAGAAGCGGCACGTTTGGAGGCTGAAAAGACCAAGGCGGCTGTAGACGAGGTGGACGGGAAGACCGCTCACGTGTGGATCACCACGCATGAGAACTCCATCTACTCGGAGTCGCATGTTTCCAACGGCCGCGGTGGATCCGGTGGCCAGCTGAAGGCCACCGGCGGTGCGATCTTCGGCCCCGGGTCCGGAACTTCGGATGATGTGCCGATCATGGCTTCCAACGGCGAGCATATGCTCACTGCCAAAGAAGTCCAGCTCATGGGTGGACACGACAGCGTCTATCAGTTCCGTGCAGCGCTGAATGCTGGTTCCATTTCCGGCCACGCTACAGGCGGCGAGATCGGAGGCGTATCGGTGGGCATCCCCTCGGCTTCGGTCATTCAGTCCACCGTTGCGCCTGCTCCTGCTGCTGGTTCAGATCTCCCGCCGATCAGCATTCAGATCCATGGTGCCACTGACGAACGACGTGTGGCTCGACAGGTTATGGATCAGTTGAACACTGCGCTTAGAAACGAAGGAGTGACACTTAGTGGGTGAACTGGTTTCGGTTGATGGCTTTCCACTTTCAGGGCCAGCTCGTGGCGGTCAATGGAAGATCCTACAGCTTGAGGGCTGGTGGGACTGCCCTCCAGTGAAGGACCAACCAGAGAAACGAAAATTCGGCGATGGCAGTGATCGAGTACCCATCCTCTATGACGAAAGGCTGATTACAATCAGTGGACGCTTCATCGCGCGAAGCCACGAAGCACTCCACGCAGCCTTGAATCAAGTGACTAGTTTGGCGTATCGGGGCGGTGCCGAGATGGTTGTGGAAGGCCACGGACCGGTCCAATCGGCACGCGTTGATCCACGCAATCCAGGAATTGTCGCAAATATTAGAAGTGACCGATATGTCAGCTTCGTGATGCCCTTGGTAGCCACTGACCCATATAAGTATGGTGAGGCGCGTGCGTTTGACGTTGCGATGGGCGGCACGGGCGAGGCGTTTCATCGTGGGACGGTTGAGGCTTGGCCGAACATGATCGTCACTGGCGATATGCCGTCTTACACGATCCGTTTCCGTGGTGTTGATGTTGAAGTGCCAATTGGCATTCTTCCTGGTCAGTTGCATCGCATTGAATACAGGACGCGACGGCTTTATGTTGATGGCAGTTTCGTCATGGGCGGGTTCGGTTCAACAAACTTCAGACCTGTCCAGGCTGGTATTCGAAGTGATCTTCAGTTGATCGCGCAGTCTGGTTCTGGGCAAGTGAAGATGACCGTGAACGACACCTACATTTAGGAGGGTGCATGGCTTATCGTGTGACTCTTGTCGAGGGTGGATCGTTCCAGAAAATTCATGATTTGCCGATTGATGATCTGTCGTGGAAGCGGTTGTGGAATACGGGGCATCAGTCGTCGTTCAGTTTCAAGGTTTCAGAGTTGGATCTGAAGCCTGAACTAGCTCGCGGGAACATCTGGCCCCTCGAATTCTGGATTGTCGTGCAGTGGGATAACACACCGATTTACGCGGCGTTGATCACCGATCACAAATACACTCGATCTTCCCGCACCGTCACCGTGCCCTATGCCGATATTTGGTACTTCTGGGATCGACGGCACGTTTTGGGAAACCGCACTGCTGAAGCCGCAACGTACTCGTTCGACTGGAAAAACATCAGCTACCAAACGATGGCGATCCGCGCCGTCAAAATGGCGCTGACGGAAGAACCGGATAGCCCCATGCTGTGGGATCTACCCATAGTGTTCCCTACCGAAACGTCGGGCACGGTGAATCGGGAAGTGTGGGGCTACAATTTCGAAACGGTCAAAGAGATCTTGGACGAAGCGTCTCAGGCTGGCGAGTTCAATATTGATTTCCGGCCACGATGGTCTTCGAACGACACCCTGGAATGGGTGATGGAGATTGACGGATCAGGCTCCACCCTTGAGTACGATTTGGACGCGGACGTTAGCCCGGTGACGGATCTTGAGTACAGAGTGGTTGGCTCACAACTGACTAACCACGTCTTCGGCATTGGCGAAGGGTCTGAGGAAGACATGTTGGTTCGTGTCTCCACGAAGCCTTCCCAAACGAACTATCCCGCCTTTGAGAGCACGGTGGATGGGAAGAACGTCAACACCAGGGATCGTTTGCAAGCGCTGACAACGGCTCACCGCTTCGCCCATGATGCAACAATTCGGCAGGCGACGTTGAAAGTGCTGTCGGATGGTCCGCCCCATGTAGGGCAGCTTCGACTTGGTTCCAAGATTCGTTGGAGGGCGGAAGATGATCCTTATGTTCCGTCGCAGTGGCATGAACAAACCGTGGTGGAGTTCAGTGGTTCGTTGCAGCCTGAAGTGAGTATTTCGATGACGGATTGGGGTGGCTAGGTTTGGCAACACCTAATACCAAGGTCGGAAATCTGAAGGATCTGGAACGTCGTATTCGTCGTCTGGAACGTGCTAATCCGCTCTCGGCTTCGTCATTGGGTCGAGGGCGGATGCGGTTCTACGACGGCTCCGAGCTGCTTATTCAGAATGGTGCACTGAACGTCACTGGTACTGCGACGATTTCTGGTGTTCTGAATGTTTCCGGGCAAACGAACTTGTCTGGCCAGGTGTCGGTTACTGGTCCGATGAACATCACTGGCACGACCACGATTGGCGGCAACACGTCGATCACAGGCGAGCTGGTTGTCACTGGCCCGACAACGCTGGATGGAATTACTGACATTGGTGGAGACACCACGATCACCGGCCAGTTGAGCGTTACCGGACCCACGAATCTTGATGGACTGCTCACCATCAACGGAGACACCACCATTACCGGGCTGCTGGATATCACCGGCAACACGACAGTGGACGGAAACTTCGAGATCACTGCTGGCGGGCTGTTCAAATCCGGCGAGACAACTATCGAACCGTCAGGCAAAGCGACCTTCGGCGATTTCGTTATCGACCCTAGCTCTAACAGGCTGATCGATTCGCCCGCCGGATGGGTATTCACTACCGGGCCGGACAGCATTGGTTTGGCTTCCTCGATCACATCGTCCCTGAACCTGAACGGGACCTATGCCGAACTGAACTACCCAGGGTCAGTCGTCCGGGCAAGCAGCGGACGAATCGACCTAACCACGTCGAAGGTCTGGATCAATGGAGAACTCGAAGTCTCCACTACTACGAGGCTGAGGACAGCTCTCCTGTACTTGTCGACGACTCTACCCACCGTCACGTATCAGCCGAATCTCTATGTGCATACGGACGGACGTGTCTATCGAAGCACCTGGACCCCACCAACCCCATAGAAGGACATCATGGCGGACAAGAACAACGAAGAATCAGTATCCGGCATTGAGCAACGAGTCGGAACGCTCGAAACAGAGCTGGCCGAGAGCCGAAGGTCCGAGGCGATCAAAGACTCCATCATCCACGAGTACCGGCAAGCTTTATCTGATGCGCAGTTCAAGATAGCGATCCTCAACGGCCAGTTGAAACTCGCAACCCAACCCACCGAATAACCCGGTGGGTTTTCTTATACCCAAGGAGGCCCCGTGGCTAACGTGACCGGCAACCTGCTCGATATTGGCGGGAACACCATGATTTCTCGTGAAGCGGTGATCCTCTTCACTCTCAATGCACCGAACATCATGGTCGGCTCAGGCGGCGCTCGACCAGACAACACCCGCGAAGTCGTACCGGACAGCAGCGGTGACTTCACCGTGAATCTGGAACCAACGGTGAACATGTTCAAGGACGCCTGGTACAACATCTCCATTCGTTGGCTCCAAGGCGCAGACGGGCCACAAGGCAAAGCCGCAGCACTCGAAGGCTTCTTGGATCTTCAACTGCGCGTGCCCAGTGGCGGTGGTCGCCTTGACCAGCTAGTCACCATGGGCGGCCCCGGTGGAACACCAGGCCCTAATGGACGAGTCGTATGGGTGTCGCAAACTCCACCGTCGAATCCCCGCCCATGGATGCTCTGGCTTGAACAAGAGCCCGGCGATAGCCCAGACCCATTCGACCCTAAGAACACCTCAGACTTGCACGAATGGAGGCCATAAATGGCTTGGGTAGTTATAGCGAACCTGAAAGGCGCTCCCGGTGACGCAGCAGCGTTAGGGAAGTTCGAGGAGATCGAGCAGATTCTTGTCGATCACAAGGCGCTGATCGACAAGAACACCGAGGACATGATCCGCACGGAGCTTGTCCCCAATAACCAACTGATCTTCACCGATGCTTTGGGCGCTGATTTCGTGGTGATCGAATCGACGGATCGCGAACCATATTTGCGGGGCTCCACTCCACCGAATACCGACAACCTTGACCCTTCGGTAGGCGATAGCTTCGAGATGCAAGACGCTTACGGGCGAACCTTGTTCGCAGTGGATGACATGTCCAGCAACCCGCACTTCCGCGGATCCACTGGTTCTGGGTTCACGGAAACCCACTTCATTTTCTTGGTGGGCCAATCAAACTCGGTAGGTATCGGCACCCCGTCGCCAGTAGGCACGAATAACCCGCTGCCGAACCTCTACACCATCCCGCAAAGCGGTGCTAGCGCCGGGGTGGAAACCCGGGCAACTGACCCGCTGACGCACCCTTATGCCACACCGGTAGCAGGAAGCGTCGGGCACGGGTGGACTATCGCCCGACACTATGCCGTGGAGAACCCCGGTGTACGCGTCGTGGTCATCGGCCTGTCCAAATCCGGTTCCGGGTTCTGGTCTCCGGGTGACACCGCCTATTCGTGGGCTCCATCCCGTGAAGGCGAATCAGGGATCACCAGCTTGTACCGGAATGCGATCAACAAAGCCAACACCGCCATTGCCGGGTACCCAGGGACCAAGCGTGTTGCGATGTTCATCTGGCACCAGGGCGAAGGAGACGCAGTAGGCGAAACCACTCAGGCAGCGTACGAGACTGAACTGGCCGCGCTCATAAGCGGATTCCGCTCGCAAATCACGGGCGCCACCGACACGATTTTCCTGATCGGCCAGACCGGTTGGGAATTCCGTAATGTCCGAGCCCCCGGCACCTGGGCGCAAATCGATGCAGCCCACCAGAACATGCCGAACCTGGTCACTGGAACGGCTTTTGCGCCAGCCCCGCCGCAGGGGTACATGTTCGAAGACAACACCCACTTCATCGGTCACGGTCAGAAGCTTCTGGCCCAGTCGTACATCAGCGTGCTTCAGGACGCTTACTACAACCTCTAGGAGGAAGCCATGGCGGGTATCCGCATGAAGCTCAAGTCCATCGGCGCACCTGTCTTGGACACGTTCGCAGCCGCTGGTACGTTGGAAGGTTCCGCAACGACTTATGGCAGCAAGACGTGGACGAAAGTCGGCACCGGAGATACCGCAGTTTCCAAGTCCGGCGGTGTCGTCCGCGCAACCTCGGGAACAACCAACTCACTCTTGGTCTTGGACACGGGCACACATAATTTTGATGCCGGCATGAAGATCAGCAAGCTACGGGCCCCGACCAGCATCACGGCGCTCATCGTGCGAGCTGGCAGCGACACCACCTACTTCTCGCTGTCGTTGCGCCTGGACGGGTCCAACCCGGCCTACACGTTGCTGAAGCGTAATGGCGGCACTAACACCCAGTTGATCGCCACCGGCGTTGCGCCTAAGGAGGGTGACATGGTGTTGCTGTCCATCCGCAACCACGTGGCGACTGTGATCGTGAACGGTGTCTCGCTGGGGTCGGCCACGTTGGATGCGTACGGCTCCAACTACAATGCTGGGTTGCTGTTCAACGGGACTGATACGACCACGGAGATCCACGACTTCGCCGTCTATCCGGTGCTGTAAACATAAATGTGCGGCCACCCCGGTAAATAGGTGGCCGCACATTTCTCGTGAAGCGCTTAGGCAGTGAGTGCCTTGGCGAACTTCTCAGCGATTCGTTCCAGGTTCGGATTTGGCTGGCCATCTGCGATGTCGTCCATCATGTCAGAGTCGTCCTTGGCCTTGATGTACTCATGGATTGAATCAAGTACTTCGCGAGCGTTCATTTTTCCCCCAATGTGTATTTCTCGTAGATTCCCAGCTAATCACAAGGTTCGGATAGTTTGCCCACAAATAGTTAAACGTTGCATGAAAGTTATAAAGCGAGGTAACAATGCCCACCCAACAAAACTCTGCAGTAACCAGGCGAGAGGGGTAGCATGCCGATAATCCCTGAGTTTCTCGGCGGCCCGAACGGGTGGCTCGGGTATACGTCCGTCATGCTCTTGTTAATCGCGTTCTTCTGGAAACCAGTAAAGGTGATCTGGTCAAGGTTCAAAGAGTTCGCCGCGTTCCTGGATCAATGGAACGGCAAGCCAGAGAAGAAGGATCGCTCCGGGCAAATCGTGCAGCACGCAGAACCCGGTGTATCAGCGCGCATTCTCACCCTCGAAGAGAAAACGGAACGCATCCACCACGAGGTCACGCCGAACCACGGCGGGTCGATCAAGGACGCGGTAAAGCGCATTGAGGACCGCGGCAACGAAACGGCATACAAGCTAGCAGAAACGACCGAGAAGCTAGACGAACACATCGTTATTGCCAAGGAATCCGACAAGGCGCAAGAACGACTCGTTGCAGACGTTGGAAAGCTGAAATCTAAATACGCACCCGATCAATAACCGAAAATTTCTCTGCAGTTATTTCGGGTCGTCGCGCTGTTCGTTGTTGTCGAGTCGGATGCCCTTGGTATTCTTAGCATCCAGGATTGCCATCCCTTTCGGAACTGAACTATTCGTAATGGTGAGCCCGACACAGTCGGTTGCTCGAACCATGCTTCCGTATTGAGTTTCATCCGAATTAGTTTTCTCTGTTCCCATTTTCTTGGCTCCGATCCGATCGATGAAAAATGCGAGTAGTACGAAAGCTATAACGCCCAGAGCCAACGCGATAGCGTATGACCAAGATGGGGCTTCCAACAAACGTGTAGCGAAAAGTCCTATGCCTGTTACACCTAAGCCAGAAAGGGTTGCTACTACCCACTGGCCCTGCAGAATCTTTCTCATAGCAATACATTAGACGACGAATTGTCATTGTGTAGTTACAGGCTGGATCAGATGTGAGAAGACGAATCATCCCGAACGATAGCCACCCATAACGGTGGCTTTTCTTTTGCCCAGGCACGAACAGTGTCTGGGCTTTTCTATGCCCGAAAGGCAGGAACAAGCCATGACCGAAATCAAAGACGCAGCGGCCGGGAAAGAAGTCAGCGCTGCCGACATCCCCGACGATGACCAGACCTTGGACTGGGACGTGAAGCGGTTCGGCCGCATGATCGACCACGCCTCGGATGAAGCACCCACCACTGTAGTCGCCGGGACCGGCGAGGAAGAAGGCAACTAAATGCCTCGCATCGATACTCTCGTTCGACATCTCGAAGCACGTGGACTCAAGGTCGAATACGTGCCCGGTTGGTCCAAGCGTGGTTCGGCATCGTTCAATCCCAAGGGCGTAATGGACCACTGGACCGCCGGCCCGAAAGGCTCAAAAACCCGGCCTTCCTTGAACGTGGTCACCTATGGCCGCCCTGGGCTGCCCGGCCCTCTATGCAACGTGTACCTGGATCGCCGCGGTGTTGCCGTCATTGTCGCTGCTGGCCGAGCTAACCACGCCGGATACGGCTCCTGGAAGGGTCGCACTGGAAACACGTACTTCTTCGGTGTGGAAGCCGAAGCCGCCAACGCCAGCGACTGGACCGACGAAATGCGCGACGCCTACCCGCTGCTGAACGCCGGCCTGCTCGATGCAATCAACGAGGACGACGCGTCCTACGTGTGCGGACACTCCGAGTACGCGCTGCCTCGTGGCCGGAAGATCGACATCAACGGCTACACCATGGATGACATGCGCGAGCAGACGCAGCGAGTTCTTCGCGGCCAGAAGCCGAGCGTCAAGCCCGCCGGATCCAGCAAGCCGAAACCGAATCCTCAGCCCAAGCCGAAGACCAAAAAGCAGTGGAACGACAAGAAGCCAGACGGATCGACCACGTTCCCCACCGACTACGAAGACCTGATCCTGGACAAGGACTTCGGCGAGATCACCGTCGGCGCGTTCCAGATCCTCATGGAAGCGATCAAGATCGGTGTCCGCTACAACCAACGCTGGGACGGCGACTGGGGAAAGCTCAGTGTCAAGGACGCTATGGAGTGGCTGCAGTCCAACGGCTACTACAAGAAAACCCAGCACGCCCGCGCCGGTGTACCGGAGGGCACCAAGCTCAAGGTCGATGGGGGCGACGGCTACTGGTTCTGGTATGAGCTGCAGCGCTTCCTCAAGGCTCGAGGCTTCTACAACAAGACCACCGCCGGTGTGCCGTTGAAGTTGGACGGCGACCCGGAAGGCTGGACCATCTACGGTCTCCAGCGTTACCTCAACACACAGAACGGAAGTTAGAACATGTCCGAAGCATTCCTAGCCCTGTGGGCTTCCACTGTCCGAACCATCGTGCCGATTATCGTCGGCTCCGTGCTGGGCTGGTTCGCCGGTGCGAATATCCCGCTGGATCCGCAGTTCGAGGGCAAGCTCACTGCGCTGCTCACGCTCCTGTTCACCACGGCCTATTACGTGGCCGTGCGACTCTTCGAAACCTATATCAGCCCTAAGATCGGTTGGCTACTGGGTTACGCGAAGTCCCCGGATACGTACTCTGCCGAGAAGCCAGACAAGCGCGTAGCCCAGTAACTACTAAGCCGTCCCACCCTCTATCGAGGGTGGGACGGCTTTTCTGCGTCTAGGACAAACGGTTCTAATTGTCGAAGTCTCTATATGAATAGAGCATGGAAACATTGTCACCATTACGACGGTGTAATTCATCGGCGTGCATTGCGAACTTTCGGTCCGCCTCAACAGGGCTGAGTTCGCCGGATTGGATTAACCTGCACGACCGAGCGAGATCGAATTTCAAGTCGCGTAGAAACGAATTGGCCTCGTCTCGGGCGGAGATAAGCTTCAAAAATTCCTTCTCAAGTTGGTCAATGCCCACCATGTTGCTCAGAACTCCTCGCATGCGGACGAGGTTGGAAACGAAGTCCGTTAGTTCGTGAACTAAATCTCTCAGTTTTCCACTCTCGTACAGGTAGGGATAAGTCAACGTCCAACGGTCAACGAGGCGCTGCATGCGGCGGTTCCGGGCTGATTCTTCTTTGGAAGATAATCGCTCAGGCAGCGTACAGTGCTCATCCATGCCGTCCAGCAGGTTCAACAATGCGGGGATCCGTTGCTCATTTAGGGCGATAGCCTTTGTCTCTTCTAGTTGCACTTGGGCTGTACGCCAGGCACGCCGGGCATATATGCCCACTGCCGCGGCAACAATAACACCAGCCCACGTACCGGATGCGACCCATACATCTGGGGCGCTCGGAGCCGAGCAGTAAAAATTCTGAGCGCTTATGGCGTATTCGTTAGCTGCACGGCACAAATATTCTTCGGCATTGATCATGATCGAATCTTATGCTGGGTGTTCACGGATCAACTAGAATTCGCCTTGTGGATGTAAAAGTGAATTACCTGCAAGACGGCGAGCACGGGGCTGTGTCTGTCATCGGCGATAACTACGAGACAGCCCGAGACCAAGCCTTCGACCTAGTGCCCGAAGGGGCCGTACGCCTCAGCATCATAGTGGACCGAGATATGTGAATTTACACCACAATTTGCACCACATATTCGATGGGAACCAGCGTAAAACCCGGCACCCACTCCCCCCGGATACCGCGGAATCATGCGGATTTTGACGGGGTAGGAAACTTGCGGAAAACGCTTGGAGGTTCTTCTAATCTCTAGGTCGCCGGTTCGAATCCGGCCGGGGGTACCTTTAAAAACCACTGTTCACTAGCAATCTCTAATGAACAGTGGTTTTTTTCATGCTTTATCGCACGGCGTCCACTAGTGCTCGTCCTACCTGTCGGCCACTGAACAAACAGCCTCCCAAAAAAGTGCCTTCTAGTGCGTTATATCCGTGCATTCCGCCTCCGCCGAATCCGGACGCTTCACCGGCTGCATAAAGTCCGTCAACAACACTTCCGTCATCCTTGAGGACTCGGCCAGAAAGATCTGTCTGCAGTCCTCCTAAGGATTTACGCGTCAGAATATGCAGCTTCACGGCTATTAATGGCCCCGCAGCAGGATCAAGAATCTTGTGCGGTGCTACTGCGCGGGTGAGACGGTCTCCTATGTACTTGCGGGCGTTGCGGATCGACTGAATTTGCTGATCCTTGCTGAATGGATTCTCAATTTGTGAATCCCGGACAAGTAATTGCTCGCGGAGCCCTTCCGGATCAATAAACGCTTCTGGTGCGATTGCATTCATTCTCGTGGCAAGTTCTTCTACGGTAGTAGCTGAAACAAAGTCTGCACCTTTTTCGAGGAAGTCTTTAACTGGCCCCGGTGCCCCTTTCCCGAAAATCCGATCTTTCACGACCCCAGCTTTATCTCGATTAGTCAGATCTGGATTTTGTTCAGATCCCGACAGCGCGAATTCTTTTTGGATAATTCGTTGGTTCAGCACGAACCATGAATAGTCGTACTTCCGCGCAATTGGATCAGTGCGAAGATACTTCAGTGTGCCCAGGGTGTCATGCCCCGGAAGACATGGTGCGCGAAGCCGGTTTCCTTCCGGATCGAACCACATGGGACTTGGCCCGGGCAGGATTCGTATTCCATGAGAGGGCCAGATTGAGTTCCAGTTCTGGATACCCTCGGTGTAGTGCCACATTCGATCCCGATTAACGAGACGCGCTCCCGCTTCCTGTGCCAACTCGATGCCACTTCCATCTACGTACGCCGGAACTCCGGTAATCATGTGTTCCGGTGCGCTGCCGAGCCTATCCGGCCAGAATTTGCGAACCAGGTCGTGGTTCCCTCCAATTCCACCAGTCGCAACCACGACCGCCTCAGCCGAAAATTCGAATGTCGAAACCACGTTTCTGCTAGACCTTTGCCCGCGAGGAGCATCATCGGGCGACAATATTTCACCTCGGACACCGGTGACTGAACCGCCAGTAGTCACCAGCTCTGTGACTCGGTGACGATTTAGCAATTGAACGTGTCCCGTACGCAGGCCTTCACGGACCCTGTCGGCAAATGGTTCTGACACGCCAGTACCCGTTCCCCACGCGATGTGAAACCGGGGTACTGAGTTCCCGTGGCCTTCGGCTCGGCCATCGCCGCGCTCCGCCCAGCCCACCACCGGAGTCAGATCAATACCTTTTTGCTTGATCCAAGATCGTTTTTCTGTGGCCGCGAACTCCACATAGGCTTTGGCCCAACGCTGCGCCCACACATCCTCATCAGCCAATCGATCGAATTGTGCGCTATGTTGCCAATCTGACCACGCAAGATCAAACGAATCGTGAACTCCCAAACGGCGCTGTTCAGGAGTGTCCACCAGAAACAGTCCCCCGAAGGACCAGTAAGCCTGGCCACCGAGATTCGCCGAATTTTCCTGATCAAGGATTCTGACTTTCAGGCCAGCATCTAGTGCTTCGCAAGCTGCAACCAAACCAGCCAAACCAGCACCAATTATGAGTACGCCGCCATGTTGTGAACTCATCGGAGTGCCTCCACCTCAGTACGTAAGTAGTGAACGAGTGTTTATCTCGAGCGTACTTCCCGGTGAGCAAAGTCACCATAACCGCAATCTCCGCTTTGAATCCAGCTGACCAGCGTGGATTCCTCCCCCTTGATCGCAGTCACGTACCGAGCACGAGCTTTCGATTCTGTGAATGTCATGATTGCCAGCGGTGTAACGGCGCACAATCGAGCGGAATCCCGACTGAACAGTAACTTATCCCCCTGTTTTGAGATAAACTCTAGGAATTGTAGAAATCGAAAGGGATAGTGTCCGATGACCCAACTGGTCGCCCACCTCGCGCGACAGAGAATCACGGAGCGCACCAGCATCAATCTAATATTCCTTCTTGCAGGATTATCTTTTGCGACTTGGGCGGGCCGCCTCTCCATCATCGATACTGTTTTCGATTTCTCGGGCTTAAATCTAGGGTCGTTCCTGGTCTGCAGCACCATCGGAACACTGCTCGGCATCTCGCTCATTCCGACGGTAAGCAAATTCGTTCCGACACGTCGCTTGCTATGCTGCTTACCCATCGGACTAGCAGCATGCTTGGTCGTACTCGGCATAGCTATTTCCATAACGGCGAATGCCACGCTTGCCTACATTGCCCTTTTCTTTTACGGGCTCACCTTTGGCTGCCTAGACATCATGATGAATGTCAGCGGTGCACAGGTTGAACGACGCGTAGGTCGCAGCATCATGCCTTCCCTCCATGGATTCTTCAGCCTGGGAACTCTAATTGGCGCCGGCATGGCAACGGCAACCATCGCGTTGCACATCCCTAGCCTTTGGCACTTTTCCCTTGTAGCGGTGCTCATCATCGTTCTCGCATATGTTGCCCATAGGGGTATTACTTGTTGGGAAAACGAAAACTTGGTTCCAATCAACCAGGATGCACGCCAAGGGCCGGCGCAATCCACCAAGAAGCACTGGCTGCTGCTATTGCTGGGCATCATGGTTGCCGGGTTAAGCTTCACGGAAGGTGCTGCCAATGACTGGATCGCCGTTACTTCAGTTGATGGGCACGGATTCGAGCATCAAATTGGCGCGCTCATGTTCACCCTGTTCGTTGCCGCAATGACGCTGGGACGCTTTGTTGGCGGTCGCTTAGTAGACCGTTTTGGCACGAAGAATACGCTCCTAATCATGGGCCTCATCGGCCTGCTCGGTGTTGCCCTATTCATCACCGGCACAAGCCCATACCTTGTGGGCCTCGGCTCAGCGATGTGGGGCCTTGGTAGCTCACTCGGCTTCCCCTTGGGCATGAGTATCGCCGCGTCCCGCGGCGAACGCCTGGGTCCCAAGGCTGTGAGCATCGTGAGCGCCTTTGGCTACGGCGCAATGCTCGGCGGGCCACCATTTATTGGCTTCGTCGTCGATACTCTGAAGCTGCCTCAGGCTTTGTGGATTTGCGCGATTGTACTCATCATCTCTTTGCTGCTGACTCCCGCCGTAACTCGCATCCGCAACTCGAGCGACAAGATCTCTTAGACGGGCAGCATTGCCCGCTCTTTGATGTTTCGCATAACGATGGTGCTTGTCAGCTTTTCCACGCCCGGTAGATCCACCAGTACTTCGTCGTATACACGTTGGTAATGCGGCAGATCTTTCGCGAAGACACGCAGCAAGAAATCCGGCTCGCCGAAGAGGCGTTGCGCATCAACTATCAGCTCTTCTCGCTCTACGGCTAGTTCAAAGTGCTTAAGCTGCGCCCTGTCTTTTAAGGTGACGAAAACCAGGGCCTCGAATCCCAAGCCTATGAGCTCCGGGGCAATCACAGCTTGGTATCCGCTGATCACTCCCTTGCGCTCAAGATCTTTGATCCTTCGATGGCAGGGAGCCACGGATAGACCCACTTTTGCTGCTACTGCGGTTGCGCTCATGCGTCCGTCGTTCTGCAACTCGGCCAAGATCGCACGGTCCAAATCATCCATGAAATCAGAGTACCGCACAAAAAATTTGCGCCAAATACGTCTTGAACCATTTTTTCTTGCTCTATAGGTGCCTGCTCCCAAAAATATGGCAAGCACATTTCTCCGATTTTTATCTACAGTTATCACATCACGGAAATTCAGATCTTTTGGAGAAGCATTGGACCTCGCACAGTTCACCGGATTCCTCTTGGTATCGGTCACTTTGGCATGCACGCCCGGTGCAGACTGGGCGTACATCTTTTCCTCGGCACTTAGTAAAACGAGCTATCGCCCGGCTATATGGGGATTGCTCGCAGGATACCTGGTTCATACCGCCTTATTGGTGTGCGGAATTGCTGCCTTGGTCGCAAGTTCCCCATCCCTTCTCCTGTGGCTCACGGCAGCCGGTTCGGTCTATCTGCTGTGGCTGGGCATTGCGACTCTGCGTTCCTGCAAGAACGCTAAATTCTTTGATCCTGCTGCGCCATCAGTCTCCGAAACGGAAGTGCTGACCTGCGATTCCACTCAGCGCGCGTCAGCACGTGCCGAAAGCTCCCTCGCACTGCTGGATAAAGTTCAGCAACGATCACGCGGCAGCCAATTCATCAAAGGCCTGCTCACCAGTGGCACCAACCCCAAGGCGCTTTTGCTATACGTCGCCCTCATCCCGCAGTATCTGGATTCGTCCCAGGCGCTTCCGTTGTCCCTGCAAACAGGTGCCCTCGGATTGACTCATTTCACGGTATCAATCCTCGTGTACTTCTTCGTGGCAATGGCCGCTAGGGCCCTGCTCAGCTCCCGGCCGCTAGCAGCCCGCATCGTAACCCTATGCTCCGGAATCATAATGATCCTCCTGTCCGCAGGCCTGATCTACGAGCAATTTTTCGTCGCATAGAAAATATATTGAACACTGATCAAGACAATTGAACGGTGATCAAGTATGCTCGTTATCGATGGCTATTCGGCCATCGATGACGCAAGCATGAACTACTGCCCTTTCAACGACTCAGGCGTTCAAGCTACGATCCTTGCGCTGGAGCATTCGTGGAACTACCCCCAATACGATTTGAGAACGTCACTGTCCGCTTTGAAGAGCGCGATGTCCTCAAAGATGTCCGCCTGACGCTCAACGAACAGCGCATCGGCATCATCGGGGCAAATGGTGCTGGAAAGAGTACGCTTTCGCGGCTGATCAATGGCCTCGTCTTGCCCACGCAAGGAGCCGTATATGTCGGCGACCTGAACACCCGGAAGAACGCAAAGCAAATCCGCCGGGATGTGGGTTTCGTTTTTCAGAATCCAGCAAATCAAATCATCATGCCGCTGGTCTCTGAAGACATCGCATTCGGACTGAAAAACCTGCAGATCCCTAAAATAGAACGCCAGTTGCGTGTACAGCAGACCCTGGCAGAGCTCAACATCTCGCATTTAGCAGACCGTGAAAGCCACACGCTTTCCGGCGGTGAGCAGCAAATGGTTGCACTCGCTTCCGTGCTGGCAATGCGGCCACGAACGATTGTGTTCGACGAACCCACCACGATGCTAGATCTGCGCAATCGACTCGCCTTTCAACGCGAGATCGCGAAGCTGGCCCAACGCGCAATTGTCGTGACGCATGATTTGGAAATCCTTGAAGATTTCGACAGAGTTCTCGTGGTCACGGACGGCACCATCGCGTTCGATGGTGGACCTGAGGAAGCGATCGCGCATTACCGCCAGTGGAGCCACGCATGATCGCGTCTAAAAATACTTCGTATCTAGCCCGCATTAGACCCGGATGGAAATTCGGAACCTTGCTGGTTCTGAGTATCGGCCTTTATTTGATTAGCTCGTGGCAACTCTTGCTGATGTTGTTCATCCTGAGTGTCGCACTGCTGCTGTCGGCCAAGGTCGGATTCAAGCAGCTACGCATGCCGCTTTTGTCATTGGCCATGATTCTCGGCGTCGTGTTCATTCTTCTGGGACTTCAAACCGATTGGGTCAACGCCGTGGTTTCCGTCATGCGGCTGTTGACCATGTGCCTGATGGCCTACTCGGTCAGCCTGACCACAAGCTTTGACGCCATGTTGGAACTGTTCCAACAGGTCGCTTCTCCACTACGTTTCATCGGAGCAAATCCGGAGCAAATCGCGCTGGGGCTGTCCATGACGATACGGTTCATTCCGGAATTGAAAAAGGTTTATCTGGAAGTACGCGAAGCGCAGCATGCTCGGGGTCTCGGCAACAATCCATTAGCCGTGAGCGTTCCATTAGTGATCCGGTCGCTGAAGATCGCCGATGAGACGGCTGAAGCGTTGGATGCCCGAGGCTACGATTCAGCTCCAATCCGACGCTAGCCGCGCATTTCCCTTCCACCTCATTCGCACTTACAAGGAATCCCTATGCCAACTAATACTGATTCAACATCGCAAACCCGCAATACGGTCTATGTAGCGGTCTTTGCGGCCATGATCGCTGCCATGGGGCTTCTACCGCCTATTACTTTGGGGATCATTCCTGTACCAATTACCCTGCAAACCCTAGGTGTCATGCTAGCTGGCGCCTTGTTGGGACCATGGCGAGGATCATTGGCCTCACTGGTCGTGGTGGTCCTGTCGCTGGCAGGGCTGCCCCTGCTGTCTGGTGGACGCGGAGGGCTTGGGGTCCTCTTCGGGCCGACAGGCGGTTACCTTGTAGGGTGGATTTTCGGGTCCCTAGTCATAGGCGCCCTCTTCAAATACTGGGTCCTGCGCAACGAAAATAAGGTTGTCCGATTCGTGTCCGGACTCGTCTCGGTAGTTCTAGGCGGCGTCGTTGTCATCTACTTGTTCGGGGTTCCATGGACTGCAGCTGTTACCGGGCTTGGTCTCGGCACTTCGCTGCTGGGCTCACTCGGGTTCCTGCCAGGGGACATCTTCAAGGCTGTAGTGACCACTTTGGTGGCTTTGACTGTGCATCGCAGCTACCGAGGGTTGATGAGGTAGTTCAATGGCATTGTGGCGTGCGCTGGCAAGGTGGGCCGATCAACGACCGGATCACCTTGCCTTGCTGACACCTGATAGCCAGTTGACCTACGCACAGCTGATCAGGAGAAGCAGCGCTCTCGCCCAGCAGATCGGTTCATTGCCGGGCAACCGAATCGGCGTGCATACCAGCGATCCGATAGAAATGGCTATTGCCTTCTATGCGATCGTGCTCAGCGGTAGAACTTTGGCAGTTATTGACCCAGCCTGGCCCGAGAATCTGGCAATCGCCATGACAGCCAACCTTCAATGCGATTTCGTGATTGCCTCGCCCATTCCGATGTCCTCTCTCGGCGTGCCGATCCTCGCCTTTTTTCCAGAGCCGCCAGTGGACGACGAATACGCTGCGCCCACGACAAATTTTCCTGGAACCCGTGACCTCCTCATCATTTGCACTTCCGGAAGCGCATCGCATCCCAAACCAGTGGTTCGAACGGCTGCCTCTTGGGAGGAGTCCTTGAGGGCCGGTGCGCCAGTCCTGGGTGCTTCACCCGATCAAGCTACTCTCTGCCCGAGTCCCATATCCCATGGCCTGGGCCTCTACGCGATGGTTGAGTCCGTGCATGCTGGCGGCACCTTCTTGGCTACCGGAAAATGGGATCTCGACGGCGTCAGATCGTTGCTAGGACAGTCCAGCTGCACGCGTATCGTCAGCGTGCCGACAATTCTTGACAGGGTGCTTGCCCTGGTCGAACCCGCGGTGCTCTCAAATCTGCGCATAGTCGTCAGTGGCGGCGAAGCGCTGGGACAGGACAGCGTGCAGTTGCTTCACCAGATTGCCCCTTTGGCACGCTGCGTTGAATACTTCGGAAGCAGCGAACACAGTCTCATCGCCTATCGCGAGCGCATGCCCAATCAGCCGAAAGCCCTGCATTTTGAAGGCCAGCTGTTTTCGGGAGTCCGAGCGCACATCCATGACGAAAGCTCCGATACCGGATTCGGGTTGCTCTATGTTGACAGCCCATTCAATGCCAAAGGCTACGCGCCCAGCACGGACACGCCCATCTCCCGATGCGGTACCTCAATCGGCATCGGAGATCGGGCGAAGCTGGTGGGTCCAACTCGCATCGCGATCGCCCGTCGCGACGACGGGATGATGAATCTCAATGGAAACAATGTGCACCCTGGCGAAGTCAGCGCGGCGCTTGAAGCCGTGGGGCTGTCCAGCACCATCGTGCGAGTCGACACATCGGGCGCTGAACCCAAAATAGTCGCGTACACCGTTTCATCGCCACGCAGTCCGTCGGCACTTCTCGCCGACCTCCAACAGCAATTGCCCCGATACAAGATTCCGCACAAGATCGTCTACTTGAGATCGTGGCCAGAAACCTTCAGCGGAAAATTGAATACCGCAGCTTTGAAAATCCAGGACCTGGACATCGAACGGAGAGACTGGCTCAGATGAACGAGGCATACATCGTTGATGCAGCACGCACGCCGATCGTGAGAGCGGGCAAGGAATACTCCCGGATTGGTGCTGATCAGCTGCTCGCGCGGGTGATCAATACGCTTTTGGATCGAAGCGGCATCTCCCCTGCGCAAGTGGACCATGTATTTGCCGGCAATGCGGCCGGTCCAGGTGGAAATATTGCGCGTGTATCGGCGCTAGCATCGGTACTGCCCCATACTGTCAGCGCAACTACCCTTGATGCCCAATGCGCCAGTGGATTGGACGCAATTGCCGCAGGAGCGCGAATGATACGCTGCGGTGAAGCACATATCGTTGTGGCAGGTGGAGTGGAATCCGTGAGTACCGCTCCGTGGCGCGTTGAAAAGCAATCTTCGATTCTCGAGCCGCCACGACTCTACTCACGTGCGCGTTTCACCCCAGCGCCAGACCCCGATCCCGAAATGGGCGAGGCTGCGGAAACTATTGCCCGGTCCTACGGAATTACCCAGGAACGGCAGGACGACTTCGCCTTGCGCAGTCATCAGCGTGCGCTGCGGGCTCAATCTGCTGGGCTCTACACAGACGAACTCGTCTCCATCGGCACAGCTAGCGGGCAAGTCGCGACAGACACCTGTCCCAGATCCGGGCTGACGCTCAGAAAGCTCGCTGCACTCAAGCCTGCCTTCGTACCCGGTGGCACCGTCACCGCAGGAAACTCCTGCCCGATCAATGATGGGGCAGCCGCGGTGATATTGGTGAGTGAACAAATGCGTCGGGCACTGAACGCAACCTTCTCGCTGAGATACCTGGCGTCTGCTTCCGGTGCCTGCGATCCCCAAATTCTAGGTATGGCGGCGGTGCCGGCATACCGAAAACTCATCAGCCTTTTGCCGTGCACCACTGCATCCGGCACTCCCCTCATTGAGTTCAACGAAGCTTTTGCGGTGCAGGCTCTAGCGTGCCTTGATGAGTTGGGCATTCCAGAGGAGAACGTGAATCTGAATGGCGGAGCCCTGGCGTTGGGACATCCGTACGGTGCCAGTGGCGCAATTCTGGCGACTCGATTGTTTTGGCAGGCAAAGCAGGCACGACTGGACGGCCAGAGGGCAATCGCGCTCATGGCCGCTGCGGGTGGTACCGGAAGCGCCGTTGCTTTTGAGTCAGTGCTTCGCTCGGAATCGCATGGCTACTGACTCAGATATTGAATCCTAGCGCTTGCATCTGATCGCGGCCATCGTCGGTAATGCGTTCAGGACCCCAAGGTGGAGTCCAAACCCAAGTCAGATGATGATCCTCGACCAGGTTTTTCAGCGCCTCATCGATCTGCGCTTCAATAATTTCAGTTAGCGGGCAGGCAGGCGTCGTCAAGGTCAGATCGATTTCCAGAACGGAATTGTCGCCAAAGCGTAGTCCGTAAAGCAGGCCCAAATCCACGATATTGACTCCCAGCTCGGGGTCAATCACATCCTTGAGCGCTACTTCGATCTCTTCTATCGCTCGCGTTGCGCGGAAACTTGCATCTGTTGTTGTTTCGGCCATGTTCGACTCCCCTATTTTTTCCTAAGGTGATCCTTATTCAATTTAACGCAACTCTACGCACGTTTTTATTCCTTTTCGACCTTTTTCACGCGATACTCAAGTCGGTTACAGACGAGCCTCAGCATTAAATAACAGAACCGCGTACCCCTTGCGGGATACGCGGTTCTGTTCGGATTAGCCGTAATTAGATGTTAAAGCCCAGGGCCCGCATCTGATCGCGACCGTCATCGGTGATTCGTTCTGGACCCCAAGGCGGCATCCAGACCCAGTTCAAACGGTGATCGTCTACAACGCTCTCCAGCGCCTTGCCAACCTGCTCCTCGATAATATCGGTGAGCGGGCAAGCAGCGGTGGTCAGCGTGAGGTCCAGCAAAAGTACGCCGTCTTCTGCGTACTTCAGGCCATACAGCAAACCCAGGTCGACAATATTGACACCCAGTTCAGGGTCAATGACGTCCTTGAGCGCTTCCTCAACGTCTTCCAGAGGAGTCGTAGCGGCTCCCGTGCTCTGTTCGGTCGATTCGCTCATCACTGTAACCTTAGGCCTTGACGTTCAGGTAACGGTCGTAGCCTTCATCTTCCAGACGGTCAGCCAATTCAGGGCCGCCCTGTTCTGCAACACGGCCATCCACGAACACGTGCACGAACTCTGGCTTGATGTAGCGCAGGATACGGGTGTAGTGGGTGATGAGCAGGGTGCCCATCTCGTTCTCGTCCTGAGCGCGGTTGACGCCCTCGGAAACAACCTTCAGAGCGTCGACATCCAGGCCGGAGTCGGTCTCGTCCAGCACGGCGAACTTAGGCTTGAACAGTTCCAGCTGCAGGATCTCTACACGCTTCTTCTCGCCACCGGAGAAGCCTTCGTTGACGTTACGGCCAGCGAAGTCGGCGTCGATCTTCAGCTTGCTCATGGCTTCCTTGACGTCCTTGGTCCAGGTACGCAGCTTAGGAGCTTCGCCGTCGATTGCGGTCTTGGCGGTACGCAGGAAGTTGGTCATGGTTACGCCTGGTACCTCTACTGGGTACTGCATAGCCAGGAACAAGCCAGCCTTGGCGCGCTCGTCAACGCTCATCTCCAGAACATCTTCACCGTCGAGGGTGATGGAGCCGGAGGTGACGTTGTAGCGTGGGTGGCCGGCGATGGTCGAAGCCAAGGTCGACTTGCCCGAGCCGTTAGGGCCCATGATTGCATGGGTTTCGCCGGTCTTGATAGTAAGGGTTACACCCTTGAGAATTTCCTTCTCGCCCTGCTCGGTGTCAATCGAGACGTGCAGGTCCTTGATTTCCAGAGTAGACATACGTCGTTCCGTTTCTTTCTAAAAGCTCTAAGGCTAAAAAGCTGGTGAAGCAGGCGCTAGCTAGTTGCTAGTTGCAGCCAGTTCTTCTTCGATGGTGTCGGTCAGGCGCTCCTGCAGAGCCTCATCGCCGATCTGCTGAACGATTTCGTTCAGGAAGCCGCGTACTACCAGGCGGCGAGCGGTCTTTTCATCGATGCCGCGGGCCATCAGGTAGAAGAGGTGCTCATCGTCGAAGCGGCCGGTGGTCGATGCGTGTCCAGCACCATCGATCAGACCGGTTTCGATTTCCAGGTTTGGAACCGAGTCAGCGCGGGCGCCATCGGTCAGAACCAGGTTGCGGTTGGCTTCGTAGGAGTCGGTGCCCACAGCGGCCTTCTGGATCAGCACGTCGCCGACCCAGACGGTGTGCGCGTCCTTGCCCTGCAATGCACCCTTGTACAGCACGTTCGACTTGCAGTTGGCCACAGCGTGGTCAACGAACAGGCGGTGCTCCAGGTGCTGGCCGGCATCAGCGAAGTACAGGCCGTACAGCTCGATCTCAGCGCGTTCGCCGGTGAAGCGAGCCGATGGATTCACGCGAACCAGGTCGCCACCGAAGGAAACAGCGATGTGCTTGAATGAAGCGCCAGCTGCTACCAGTGCCTGCTGCGAGGAAGCGTGAACAGCGTCATCTTCCCAAGCCTGCAGAGAGATCACTGTCAGGCGTGCGTTGGCCTGAACGTCGAATTCAACGTTCTGGGCCAGCACTGCGGAGCCTACGTGGTCCAGCACGACGGTAGCTTCAGAGTTTTCCTCGGCCACAACGATCACGTGCTGAGCTGCTGCGGCCAGCGACTCGCCGGTGATGCGCAGGGTTGCTTTTGCACCCTCAGCATTCTTCGGGATGGTCACCACATGGGTCTCGGAAGCGTGCTTCCAGGCGTTGGCCGACACGCGGTCATCCGGGGTGTGCGCAACGCCGTTCAGCGCGTCATCAGCCGAAACGACCGACAGCTTGGCGATGTCGTTGCCGGTGAGCTCGACCTTCGGAGCTGCGCCGGTCAGTTCATCGCTGTGCAGGCCCTTCAGGCGCTTGAGCGGGGTAAAGCGCCAGTCCTCTTCACGACCGGTCAGCTTGGCGAAGTCATCTACGTTGGTGCTGGTCAGTCGACCGGCACGCGAAGAATCGGGGACGCCAACGCCGCCACCGTGGCTGTGTGCCTTGGTGGAGGCACCGGCCAGCGGCGAGCTGTCGTTGTCGTTGATCGGCGAAAGGTCTTCGCCCTCTTCGGTGAAACCAGGAATCGATGGTGCGCCGATGCGCGCCTTCTCTTCTGGGATATGGGTGGTGGTCTCCGACATTCTTAGCCGACCGATCCTTCCATCTGAAGTTCAATAAGGCGGTTCAGTTCCAGCGCGTACTCCATAGGCAGCTCGCGTGCGATTGGCTCAACAAAGCCGCGCACGATCATTGCCATGGCCTCATCCTCGGCCAGGCCGCGGGACTGCAGGTAGAACAGCTGCTCCTCGGACACGCGGGAAACGGTTGCCTCGTGGCCCATGGTCACGTCGTCTTCGCGGACGTCGATGTACGGGTAGGTATCCGAACGCGAGATCTGGTCAACCAGCAACGCGTCGCAGACCACCGAGTTCTTGGTGCCCTTGGCGCCTTCCTGGACCTGCACCAGACCGCGGTAGGCCGATCGGCCACCGTTACGAGCCACCGACTTGGCAACAATTGCCGAGGAGGTGTTCGGAGCGATGTGGACCATCTTGGAACCGGTGTCCTGGTGCTGGCCTTCGCCGGCGAAGGCGATGGACAAGGTTTCACCCTTGGCGTGCTCGCCAACCAGGTAGACAGCTGGGTACTTCATGGTGACCTTGGAACCGATGTTGCCATCGACCCATTCCATGGTGGCGCCTTCTTCACAGATGGCACGCTTGGTCACCAGGTTGTACACGTTGTTGGACCAGTTCTGGATGGTCGTGTAGCGAACGCGGGCGTTCTTCTTCACGATGATTTCCACAACCGCCGAGTGCAGCGAGTCCGACTGGTAGATCGGTGCGGTGCAACCCTCGATGTAGTGAACGTAGGAACCCTCATCAGCGATGATCAGGGTGCGTTCGAACTGGCCCATGTTTTCCGTGTTGATGCGGAAGTAGGCCTGCAGCGGGATCTCCACGTGGACGCCCTTCGGGACGTACACGAACGAGCCACCGGACCAAACGGCGGTGTTCAGCGACGCGAACTTGTTATCGCCTGCTGGAATGACCGAGCCGAAGTACTCCTGGAAGATCTCCGGGTGTTCCTTCAGGCCAGTATCGGTGTCAAGGAAGATGACGCCCTGGGCTTCAAGGTCTTCACGCAGCTGGTGGTAGACAACCTCGGACTCGTACTGGGCGGCAACACCGGAAACCAGACGCTGCTTTTCAGCCTCGGGAATACCCAACTTGTCGTAGGTGTTCTTGATGTCTTCTGGAAGTTCTTCCCAGGAGGTTGCCTGCTTCTCGGTGGAACGCACGAAGTACTTGATGTTGTCGAAATCAATGCCCGAGAGGTCTGGACCCCAGGTAGGCATTGGCTTGCGATCGAAGTACTTCAGCGCCTTCTGGCGGCGCTCCAGCATCCATTCTGGCTCGGACTTCAAGGCGGAAATATTCGCCACTACGTCCTTGTCGACGCCACGGCGCGCATTTGCACCCGCGTCGTTCTTGTCTGACCAGCCGTATTCGTAATTGCCGATTCCGTGGAGTTCGGGGTTCTTCTCCAGAATTTCGGAAATTACACCCGGGTCGGCAGACTCCTGTGCAATCTGATCCGTCATCGCGGCCTCTCCTGCTTCGTGAACTGAATTCGAGTTCTCTTCTCGGCGCGCATTGGCGCCTTTTCACGCCCCACAGGGATGTGGGTCGTGCACACGTGTCCGCCACCGGCCAAGGTCGATAGTCGTCGAACGTCGACGCCTAGCAAGCGGGCGAACATTTCCGTTTCCATGTCGCAAAACACTGGAAACTCTCGTGCCAAGTCTTGTATCGGGCAGTGTCCCTGGCATAGCTGCACGCTATGCATCAGAGCAGTTGCCACTTTGGTATCCACTTTTCGGGTGTATCCCACGAATCCATCTGCACTGAGCAAATTGCCCAGTACCTCTGCTCGTGCTTCCAACCCTTCAACGCCGACCAGCGCCTTGGCGTATCGGTCTTCCATTGATGCGAACCGGTTGCGCGCAAACTTGCGAATCGCGTCCTCTCCAGCCGCATCGCCGAGCATCTTCAATGCATCGGAAGCAATCTCCAGATAGTCGTTGCCCAACTTCGTCTGGCCGCGGTGCGACAGCACGTAACGGCGAGACGGGCGTCCAGCACCGGTCTTCTGATTGGCTACCAGTTTCACCTCAACGAGTCCCGATTTCGAGAGCGCGTCGAGGTGGCGGCGGACCGCAGCAGGCGTGAAGCCCAGCTTGCTTCCAAGCTCGGCGGCACTGACCGGTCCGTCCTCTAGTACTGCGTACAGGACGCGGTCGCGCGTGCGCTCCTCGGTATCCCCAACTGCGCCAACCGTCGCGGCAGTGGAGCCACTAGCTGATTCTGAATTTGATGAATACACAACACAATCATGCGTAAATTTTTGCTCTAGGTCTAGTAAGGAAGGACTTACTAAGGACACGCTTGCCCGACTAGTGCGTTGCTTGAGTCAAACTTCTGACAATTCCATTGTCCCGCCGACCTCAATGGAACTCGAGGGTTGGTGACAAAACACTCAGCTCAGCCAGTTCGACATGTCGTAGAATGTTTCAGTGTCTTCTGTAACTCCCAGCCTCGTCATCAACGAGCTGGCTAAAGATTTAGGTCCAGTCCCCGCCTTGGACAATCGCATGTTGCGAGTCCTGGAGTCGGTGTCCCTAAAAGCTTATCCGGGTCAGGTCACTACGCTTTTAGGAGCCAACGGAGCCGGTAAATCCACGACCCTTGCTTGTGCCCAGGGGCTGCTTCAGCCCGAAGGCGGCACCGTCGAGCTCTTGGGCCAAAACCCCTTCGGCGATAACCCCGAATTGCGTTCCCGCGTCGGAGTAATGCTCCAAGATGGCGGACTGCCTCCTTCAATGCGCCCGGTTCCGCTCTTGCGGCACGTCGCCTCCCTCTACCAAAAGCCCATTGATATTGAGACATTGATCACACGATTGGATCTCGAGTCATTTGGCACCCGTACGATCCGCCGCCTCTCCGGTGGCCAGAAACAGCGCGTCGCCTTGGCGCTGGCGCTGGCCGGAGATCCGGAAGTACTCTTTCTCGATGAACCAAGCGCTGGACTGGATCCTCAGTCCCGTCAGGTAGTTTTCGATCTCATTGCCGAACTTCGCGATGCAGGCAAGGCCATCATCCTCACGACCCACCTAATGGATGACGCTCAACGCCTCAGCGACTACGTCTACATCATCGACAAGGGCTGCACCGTGGCTCAAGGCACCGTTGCCGAGCTGACAGCCCGCGCTGCCGAGGACCAGGACACCCGCCCGGTGTCCTTCTGCGCCCCAGCAGGCCTGCACCTACCTGAGCCACCCGCAGGACTGCACCTGGAGGAGACCGGAGCCGGCCAGTACCGCCTCGACGGGGTCAACTCCCCCGAACACTTGAACTGGCTGACCCAATGGTGGCTCCAGGAAGGCATCTTGCCAACCGAGCTCAACCTGCAGTCACGAAGCCTCGAAGACGTTTTCCTCGAAA
The DNA here is from genome assembly GCF_050701915.1 of Glutamicibacter sp. NCBI lineage: Bacteria > Bacillati > Actinomycetota > Actinomycetes > Micrococcales > Micrococcaceae > Glutamicibacter > Glutamicibacter sp. The sequence continues at coordinate 216,363 of NZ_JBOGEG010000001.1, forward strand.
TCGCACAAAAGGAGGGTAAGGCATGAGCCAAACACAGGCACGCTCCAATGCTGTCTCGCCACTGCGCCGAATCCTGAATCAGGGCAAATACGAATCCATCCAGATGCTCAGCAATGGCGAACAGCTCATTCTCGCTGTTGTCATGCCGCTCATTGCGCTCTTCGTGCTCACCCTGACCGATCTGGTCAAGGATGTCGCCGAACGGAGCATTGACGCCGCCGTTCCTGGCGTGCTGGCCTTGTGCGTCATTTCGACGGCTTTCACCGGGCAAGGAATTGGTACCGGTTTTGACCGCCGCTACGGCGTGCTGACCATGTTCTCAACTACCCCACTGGGGAAAACCGGACTGATTTTCGGCAAGGTCATTGCCGTGCTGTCGGTCTTGCTCATTCAGGTCGTCTTGATCTGCTCTGTCGCCTTGTTGTTCCTGGATTGGCAGCCGAACCCCTGGGGGTTTGCTCCGGCTATACTCTTCCTGCTCTTGGGCGCAGCCGCATTTACCGCGCTAGGTCTGCTCATTGCCGGCACCGTCCGCCCTGAAGCGACCTTGGCAATCACCAACCTCGCCTGGATCCTGCTGGCCGGTGCAGGCGGTGTCCTCTACCCCTTGAGCATGGCCCCTGATTGGGCCCAACCAACCCTGAATGCGTTGCCATCTGCAGCGCTGGGCGATGCCATGCGCGATGCCCTGATCCACGGCCAGTTCAGCATTGCTGGCCTTATCTTCTTGATCCTTTGGTCAGCAGTTGGCTCCTTTGCAGCCATCAAGCTGTTCAAATGGAGCTAACCACCACTCAAACTCCAATAAGGGGAGATTTAAATGTCTTCAGCCCTAGCCACCCGGAGCTGGGCCGATAAACTGCCCACGAAGGTAACTCGCCTCGTGCATGGTCTCGCGATCGCATCCCTGATCTCGCAGATTGGCATTATCGTTACCGGTGGAGCCGTACGCTTGACGAATTCGGGCCTCGGCTGTTCCCACTGGCCCAATTGCGTCCCCGGCTCGATGACGCCTGTCCCGGAAATGGGCATCCATGGAATCATCGAGTTCGGCAACCGCCTGCTGACCTTCGTCCTGCTGGTCATCGCTGTCGCCTTCCTGGTCTCCGTTTGGAAGATGCGTCCGACCCACCGCACCCTGTACAAGCTGGCCATCGGATTGCTGGCCGGAATCGCTTTGCAGGCCCTGATGGGCGCCATTACCGTGTGGACCGGACTGAACGCTTGGATCGTTTCGGTGCATTTCCTGATTTCCGGTGCCTTGGTCATCATGGCCACGCTGCAGGTAAACCGTACTCGCGTCGAATACAAGAAGCAGTCGGTGGCCCCGACGACGAAGACCCTGCGCCAAGTCACTTTTGCCGCATGGATCTTCTCGCTGCTCGCTGTTGCCATGGGCACCGTTGTCACCGGAACCGGCCCGCACGCCGGAGACGCGAGCGCACCCCGCCACTTGTTCGATCCCTTGATGGTCACCCGGATGCACACTGCACCGGTTTACCTGCTCGTAATCGCTACCGTGGTCGCACTGGTATTGGCCTACAAGCAGGGCGGCAATGCACGTCTGCGCGTTTCGATTTGGTGGTTGGTACTGGCCATTGCCTTGCAGGCAGCCATTGGCTACACCCAGCACTTCAACGGCCTACCGATTATCTTGGTCCTGTCCCATATGCTCGGGGCCAGCTTGCTGATCGCGGCTTCAGCCGACGTCTGGGATCGCGCAGCCCTCCTGCCGGAATACAAGCGCAACGATTCCTAGGATTCTTACTAAGCGCCTCGGGGTTGCCATGCATTCAAAATGCGTGGCAACCCCGAGGCATTTAACGCCGTCGGCTCGCTGCTCCGCGCTGCTTGAACCTCATCAACCCATAAAGTCCAAAGAAGGAATAAGCAGCTCCGCCCAGCCAGAATGCTGCCAGCAGTAGCCCTTGCTGCACGAAAGAAACCGTCAAGAGCACCGCTCCGCTGATGCACTTAGCCCAAACCGCAATCCGCCAATTCATCAAGAACCCGAGAGCGCAGGCCAGACCCAGCGCAAGGTACAGATAGACGGCAATGCCTTGCCCCATGCCCGCGAATAATCCGGATCCCAGGAACACCACCGGCAACAGCAAGCTGATGCCCCCGACGATGCGGATCAGTTTCGAACGCCCCTCTCGCTTCTTTGAAGCCACAAGCTCCCGGTTAATCCCGGCCAGCATCCATGCGGTAACCATTGATGGGATGTAGAAGATTCCACTGCCGGTAATGAAGCTGGCCACAAGGGCTGTCATGCACACGGCCGCAGCAAAGCTGTAGATTCGCGCTGCTTTCCTTTCACGGCAACAGACGCAGCTACACCGAGCCCGAATATCGCGAAGATCAAGAGCTGGATTGCGCCAAGTTCGTAGATAGATCCTTGGCTGGCACCTTCCGTTTCCGGCACCGCCTTGCCAAAGATCAAGTCACTGATGGCATCTGAGAGACCCCAATCGACGATGGCAACAAAGACGCCGAGAACCAGTGCCACAATACCCAGCAGCAAGCGATTCCTGCCTAGACGCGCCTGCTCTTCTGGTACCGCGAGTCCTGCCATCAGACGGGCTGCAACGGCTTCAGGGCTACCTAGCGCATCGAGGATCTGCTGATCATTCCTGCCCATAGCTCGGCCTTCGTGTCCCTCGGCGCATCACTTAGGGGCTTGCCCAAGGTCCGCAAGTAAGTCTCCACGCTTAGCCGCTCAGCTGCCGTTGCCGCGTGGCCCTCCAGTTAGTTCAGTTACCTGCCCAGAAATTGCCTGCCACACTTCGCGGAATTCATCGAGCATCAGACACCCATGCTCAGTAATTGCGTAGTACTTTCGCTTGCGCCCCGACCGGCTTTCTTCCCAGTAGGTTTCGACCAGCCCAGTGGTCTTCAATCGCGCCAGCAGTGGATACAAGCTCCCCTCGCCCGCGGTTAGCTTCCGCGCGGTCAGCTCTTCAGCCAGCTCCATCCGTATTTATCTCCGCTGGCTAACGTACCCAGCACGCAGTACTCAAGAACTCCCTTGCGTATATTTGTGGCGATTTTTTCGCGTTGCTCGGACATGATCCAAACTTTCCTTGCGTAACAAGGCTTGTATAGCAAGATTAGCCATATTCCCTTTAGCCATAACATCGTCCGGCTGAACGAGCGACAGCGAATCATCCTCCGACTCGCATAGCATTTGCACCTGGAGCCAAGAAAAGCGCCCTGCCTGGAATCCAAATTCATTTGAATTCCAGGCAGGGCGCTTAGCGAAGCTCAGCTGCGGCGTTGAACCTAGCCGAACAGCGGGCTACCCACGAACGGATCAATGGCCAGGGCCAAGAATACGATCGACAAGTAGGTGATGGAGATGTGGAAGACCTTCATGGCCTTGCGGTTGATTTCAGCAGGCTTGTGGTCACTCTGCGCCTCGCGGTAGAGCACGTGCGATTCATAGACGAACCAAATGCCCGCGCCGCCGGCAATTGCGGTGTACACGATGCCGGCGCTACCCAGCGGCACCAACAGCATCGAGCAAACGACGGTGGCCCAAGCGTAGAGCACAACCTGCACCGAAACGCGGCGTGCGTTTGCGATCGCGCCAAGCATTGGCACCGATGCCGCGTTGTAGTCGTCCGCATACTTCATGGACAGCGGCCAGTAATGCGGAGGGGTCCAGAGGAAGATCACCAGGAACAGGATGATCGCTGGCCATTCAATAGTGTTGGTCACTGCGGCCCAAGCGATCAGCACAGGCATGCAGCCGGCGATGCCACCCCAGACAATATTCTGGGCGGTACGGCGCTTGAGGATCAAAGTGTAGAACACTACGTAGAGCAGGATTGCAGCCAGGCCCAAGGCGGTAGTCAGCGGATTGGTGCCAACCCAGAGAACCACCAGGGAAGCTATCGCCAAGACCCAGGAGAAGACCAAGGCTTCCCTCGGGGTCAGGTCCCCAGTTACCAAAGGACGCCCCTTGGTACGCTTCATCAACTTATCCATATCGCGATCGATATAGCAGTTGAATGCACCAGAAGCACCTGCGGCCATAGCGCCACCAACGAGGGTGGAGATCATGAGCCAGACGGAGGGGAAACCCCGTTCGGCAAAGATCATGGTCGGAAGCGTGCTCACTAGCAGCAACTCGATAACGCGAGGCTTGGTCAACGCCACGTAAGCATTGGCCTTGCGCTTCAGAAAGTCGCCGGCATTTTCATCAGGCTGACGCGATGCGCGGGGCACTGATGCTGCGGCGACACTTTGAGTCTTCAATTAAACGCACTCAGTTCTTCACGGGTACAAGACAGACACAGTCATTCTACGCTGGATAGAACTCAGTTGGTAGTTGCCGGATTGACCGGATCCCCGTTTTTGGCGTGATTCCGGTCAAGTTCGGCGGTTTTGCTCGGCTCAAGAATTCCGGCTAGTACAGTCCCATCAAGGCTGAAACATCGGTCTACTGGTAGCCATCCGCCACGAAACCGCCACAACTCCCCTACCGCTCCCGATCCACCATGATGCTGAGACGCACGGCCCCTTCGGGCTCTAAATCGAATGCTTGGTCTCGGGCTGTTTCGTAGTCATCACCGATGACTGACACGGCGCCGGGTTCGCCGTTTTGCAGGTAGTTCACTGTTACTTCCACAAGGCGAATTCTATCGGGCTTCTTGTTGGTAGACGGTCCATGGGTCTGCCCGGTATTTGATTCTCTCGTCTTCGCCTTGGTGCCAGTCGTGGTCGTCTTCGTTTGAGAGCCAGATGCTGTCCGACCGTCGGATGCGTATGGCGGTGGCTGTCGGTATCCATGCGACTTCTAGTTGTCCGGTGGTTACGTAGTCGAGGATCTTGGTCGGATACTCAATGAACACTTCCCCTGGGATCCAGCCAATAACCCGCGCATGGTACTTCCCTAGGTCTGGACAGGTAACTTGCACGTAAGGTCTGCGCCTTGGTTCGTACCGGCTCATACGCTCGAAACGCGGATCCCGTTCAGTCATAACCTAATTGTGCCTTAACGCAGAAAACTGCCCCACCCTCGCAATGAGGATGGGGCAGATTCGGTTATTCGTCCAGGGCGGCCGAGCCGGTTACCTCGACATTACCTGCAGGTGGTTCGTCGGTCTTGCTGCCGGCTGCCAACCAAGGCAGGAAGCGCTGGAAGAACGACTCCACACCTGGCAGAGCCATGATGCGGGTGATCGCCGCAGCGATACCCAGTGCCAGCGCAGCGGCGCCGGTGGCAGCTTCTGGACTGCCCATCGTGGCCGCGGTGTAGATCGACGGTGCCATGGCCGCGAGAGCGACGATGACCGCGATGATCGTGCGGGCGGTAGCTCGCCAGGGGTGCTGGGACTGGGTGGTGACGGCTGCATGCTTAGCCATGGTGTCTCCTTAGTTGTTGTCGTTGAGCCAACGCTGGATGGCCTTGCCGGTTTCCTTCAACGGCTTGCCGTCCAGACGCCACTTGCGGGTGTCGTAGTAGACCTTGCCGCGGTGGCCCAGATCATCGGCCATCATGCGCTGGAACTCGACCCAGAACCAGTAACCGTCGTCGCCGTCCTTCTTGAGCGGCGTGCCCTTCTTGATGCCGCGGGCAGCGAACGGGGTCTTGAGGTAGTAGCCGTTGCGCTGCATCAGCGTCATGGTGTCGGTGATGGTCAGCTTCTCGAACTTGCCATCCCACTGCTTGTTGAGACCGTTCACGACGTTCTCCAGAAGGATCTGCAGGGCACCGACCTCGCAGGACAGGAAGTTGCCGTTGATCTTCAGATCAGCGTAGTTGTCCGGGAAGTTCGTGGAACCGTTCGGAACATTGGTTGGCGACTGATCCTTGACCTTCGGACGTGACATGACCGGGACGGGCTTGCCGGTCAGCTTGCCGCCCAGCTCACGCTCCCACAGCGCGATAGTGTCGTCCTTGTCGCGGCGTGCAGCGGACCAGGAGAACTCCACGTGCAGGTGGTCGGTGTGCGGGTTCACGCCGATGTAGTTATACCAACCCTTGTTCTTGTACCCGCCGGAGAAAATCTTGCGGTTGAAGATGATGCACTGGATTCCGAGCTCCTTGGAGTTCAGGCGCAGCTGCTCGGCGAACTCTTCGAAGATTTCAATCTTGTCGTACCAGCGCAGGCCGAAGTCCATCGCACGGCCTTCACCATGCAACGAGGTGGTGCTGTTGGATCCGCGCACGGGCCGGCAGTTGTAGATGCCGGAGTTCCGACCGCCCTGCTCCTTGTACTTGGCAAGGAACCAGGCCATGGCGCCCTTCGCGCCGGTGGTTGGTCCCTTGGTGCAGGTCTTAGCGCCGGTGTAGCCTCGATGGATCGCCATGCTTACTTGCCTCCTAGCGGCTTGATACCCTTGGCCGGCTCGACGTAGTCCGGGTGGGTTGGGTGAGTGACTTCCTCGGGGTTCGGGTCGTCGTACTCTTCCTGGTCGATGGCTTCCATCGGGTTCAGATCAGACATGATGTGTCCTTTCGGGCATAGAAAAACCCAGACACGGTTTGTGCCTGGGTATAAGAAAAGGACTAGCGGCGCTAGTCCTTGTGTTTGGCTTGGTTATTCTTCCAGGAAATCAAATGACACTCTCGCAACGAACTGTCGCGGATTGGCATTAGGTCTAAGTACTTGATCTTGGCAAACTGTTGATATGGATTCTCTTGAAGGTAAAGCTACGGCCAGAAATATTCCCCTCCCCATCCAGCGTGCGGTCCGTCAAAGGTGCGGATTCGGATGCGTTATTTGCGGCTTACCGTTGTACGAATATGAACACATGATGGAGTGGGCAGTCGTACAAAGGCACGTTGCGGAAGAAATTACGCTTCTTTGCGACAAGCATCATCGGGAAAAGACCAACGGGCTACTGCCAAAGGAAGCAGTATCCGCAGCAAACGAAAACCCATTCAATCTAAGAACCGGAGTTTCGGCCCCGTATGATCTGCACTACTCAGGCGATCACTGCACCACAGTCATTGGTGACAATACGTTTACCACCAAGGATCAGGGGCACGGGACCCAAATTATCCCTCTCATGATTGACGGCATCCCCATTCTTGGCTTCATCCTTTCTGACGGGCACCTTCTCCTGAACGTCAACATTTTTGATGAGTTCAATGAGTTGGCATTGAGGATCCAGAACAACGTGCTTACGTATTCCACATCGAGCTGGGACGTAGCGCTAACTGGTCGCGACCTGAAAATTCGCGAATCCCATGGAAAATTCTTTTTGGACATGCGGTTCGAAACCCCGAACATGCTCAGAATATCGAGAGGGCGGTTTCTACTAAACGGAGTCGAAGTCAAAATTAGTCCGACCGAAGTAGTGATAACCAACAACCAAACCCGCATGTCAGGGAGCCGAATGGAAAACGTAACCGTCGGTTTATCTGTAGGCACAGACGTGCCCAACGTCAGCGCCGGCGTTGTCCTCCAAGGTATACCAAGGTACACATCTCGGTAGACAAGTGAGATTGCGAGAAGTAGTCACTGATGGCTTAGGATTCTGGCGCGTACTTCGATTTCAACTTGCCAACGTCTTCGACAAGCTTTTCTTGAGCCTTGTCGGATTCCTTAGCGATGACGATGTGCTCGTCTAGTTTCACCGTGGTCTCGGCAAGCTTGTACGCAGTCTCATTGCTACGTTCCTCAATACGCTTCACCGCGTCCTTGATCGACCCACCATGATTCGGTGTCACCTCATGGTGAATCCGTTCGGTCTTCTCCTCCAACGTTAGGATGCGGGCTGACACACCAGGTTCGGCATGCTGCACGATTTGACCGGAGCGGTCTTTCTTCTCGGGCTTGCCATTCCATTGGTCAAGGAACGCCGCGAACTCCTTGAGCCGCGACCAGACGACCTTCACCGGCTTCCAAAAGAAAGCGGTCAGCAAGATCATGACCGCCGTGTAACCAAGCCAACCATTCGGGCCGCCAAGGAACTCAGGAATTACCGGCATTTACACCCCTCGGCGGGTTACGGGACGGCTGAAAAACATGAGTAGGCATCAAGCCCACCTCCAATCAACGGGCGCACCTATCGCCGCCCAAGGGATTTGGTCCACTCAGCACCGCCTAATTTGATGTACTCGTCCTGTTGGGATACTCATATAGTTGCCCTCCCTTGGATAACGGAAAGTAAACGTCTATCCAATAAATGGATATGATTGACCGCATGGATCCCCTTATCAAAGTTGCCGTGTTTGGAAGCTGTGTCACCCGTGACAACTTCAACAGCAAGTTCAACCCCGGCTACAAGGATCTGTACGAATGCGTGTTGCTAGCTGATCATGTTTCGCTGGTATCCCTCATGGCCCCGCCAGTAGAGTTTGACTCACCGAAATTCGCTGATCTTCAACCCCGTATTCAAAACAATCTTCGTCGTGAGTTCGGGCGCCATTTCCTAGACGAACTGAGGGAGGCCCGCCCTGATTATCTGATCATGGATTTCTGGCCCGACATGTTCTTCGGTGTAGCACAAATTTCCACTGGTGACTTGATAACCCGCAACAACTGGTCAACGACGAAGACACCATACTTCAGCGAAGTGGAATCACGTTGGCTCAGATTGGACCGTACGCCGAAAGAATTTCTGGATCTGTGGAAAGACGCGGCGGACAAGTTCTTTGCCTTCATGGGAGCAGAACTTCCAGGAACGCGCATAATCATCCATCGTGCCCGAAACGTGGCGGAATGGAATGCCACAGATGGCAGCGTCCATGAGTTCAAAGATTGGGGCGTCCGGATGAATAAGCACTGGGACAAGATGGACGATTACGTGCGTACAACATTCGGCTTCCCTGAGATTGATGTCCTCACTGAAAACCAACGTTCATTCGAAGGTCACCCTTGGAAAGCATTCGGTGTGCACTATACGTTCGACTACCACCAGCGTTTTCTCACCCGCCTAACGCGCTTTGTTTTTGAAGACGTGGTCGAGTCGCGGGGTTCGAATTGAACCCCGCGACAAGCGACCTAAACAGGCAGATTAACAGCCTTTGACACCCCAACACCTGCGGCATCCGAGTAAAGCGTCGCAAAGCCCGTCATATTGTTGCCCCATCTCGATCGCGTTGGCTACGAACGGGAACGCTTTGAACGCCGACCGAACAATCAGCCAGAGAATGAACAAGATCACCGCACACGGGATCAACACCCCCGGTTGAAGCAGATCATCAACCCAAGAAGGCATATTCACCCTCTCTGCGGGTTATGTTTGGGCCGAAAAACATGGGTAGGCATTGGTACCTCAAATCTTGGGGTTGCTTTGTCGCATGGGGTTTACTATTGTTGGGTTATGAGCGAAATCAACACCGCTAAAACAGCACAGGAACAGCTCACCAAAGCACACGAAAAGTACATGCACGCAGTGAACCACCGCGACACAGCAGTGCAAATAGCGAGGCAAGCCGGGGTTTCAGCAACCGAACTCGCCACCCACCTCGGACTATCTCGACAGCAAGTCCATAAAATACTTAAAACGGAAACGAAACAATGACTCATATGCCAAGCGTCAACACAGAATTCCAGCCCTTCAACAACCCTGTCGTAGAACGATCAGGCCATCAAAGCAACGATAAAAATGCGGTGCATGAGGTCATGTGGTCTTGCCCTGAATGCTCACACAACTCTTATGCGGCCAGTTCAAGCACTCCTGGATCATTCGATCCGTCCAAGTACGATGGGAAAGACGAAATTTGTCCTATGTGCTCGCAACCCGCTGAGGGGCAAGCAAGTCAATACTTCCTTGGGCCACTAGTTAGTCCGAAGGTTGATCATTGGATCAATGGGGAACCAGCCTAAACCGCTTGGGAACTTAGTAGCTCCCAAGCGGTTTCTTTTTACTTCACTAGCTCGCGGATCATGTGGCCCGCAAAGGCTGTGTGCCCCTGTTCATTCATGTGTAGTCCGTCGTAGTAAAGGCCCTGTGATTCAGGCAAGCTGCGATCTGACGGGATCCTAGGCATGTTCATGCTCATATCCACGAAGTGCACGCAAGGGAATTCTGAAGCGATGCGTCCAAGCTCCGCTCCGTACTTATCAATATCCGCCCGTGTTTGGTCAGCCCCCACAAAAGGCAGCACGAACACAATGGGTGCGTAAATACTGTTTCCCCGTGTCCACGAGATTATCCGCAACGCTGCCTCTCGGTAGTCGGAGACTACAGCACCGGCACGAGCGTCGTTCGTCGCGAGATTCACGATGATCAGTTCTACATCACCAATTGATTTCATAGCCTGAGCCAGGTAGCTGGCACGGGTATCAGTAATGTTGGTCATCTTCCATCCCGTGTACCCGGAATCGATGACTCGTACACCGAAAGTCTCGTTATTCTGCCATGTGAATAGGCCCTCAAGATATACAGATCGTCCGGAAGGGCTGCCCGCGTTACGGCGGATCTTCACCGTGTGATAAGCGTATTCCAACGAGCCGGTGTCCCACCGCGAGGAAGGAGCCAACACAGTTTGGTTGGTGTCTAATGTCGTTACCAGGACATCGTCTACCAGGACATCCATGATTCCGGTGACAGGTCCCTTTGTGAACATCACGGACGCTTTAGTGCCTAAGAAGGTGAATGCAACCTCTGAAGTGTTATCAGTCAACGCAACCGACCGCCACCCGAAGCCGAAGTCGTATCCTGAAAGGATGGTTCCAGTTGAACTAACAGGTTTCCCAGTTGTCACGTCAGACATGACATAGCGTGCAGGAATAAACGGGAATTCTGGTCCGTACCAGGAGCCGACCTTCCGATTCAGCCCCTTGGACAGCTTGTTGATCCAACGCCCCGTGATCCCTTCGATTATTCCGTAGCCCTCGGTATTGGAGTCACCGACCGCTACGATATTTACCGGGCGGTTCTTGCCTTGTTTGAGCGCGTTCACGAATGGGGTGAGGGGTCCATCCTTGGAAAGGTCCATCCACGACTGCCAAGCCGAATTCGCGTAAACACGAGACCAAGTTCGACCGGACTCGCGCTCAATCAGACGCTGAGAGATTCCCCCGCCGGCATCGTAGAGCACTTCAAGTGTGCAACGCCCACGCGAGTCTTTCGGTGTATTGAGGTTGTACGGAGCCCAAAGCGCCCAGAAACCAATATCGGCGGAGGTGTTGTAGTTGTTCAGATTTCCTGAGACAGTCGCGTCACCAATCACACCGCGCTTCGTCAGGGTTTGATCAACCATCGCGAATGCTCGCCAAGCGCTCCACGAATTATTCGAGGGCGTAATTATCGAACGCTCGTAGGTGATGCGTGTGTTGCGATCATGGATACGCTGAACGGCCACAGAAGAATTAGGCGCGATGACTTCTAACATTGCCAACGCGGCGCCCATTTCCGCAGGTTCGCCCGTTACTTCGTCCTTGGTGAATCCCCACCAGCCGACATGCTCCTGCTGGTGCATCGCATTGAGGTTTCGCCCCGCAGGTAGGTTCGGCACTGTGGACTTCGGGCGGTTAGCGAGCTCAGCCAGTGAAGCTGCATCCCCCGGGGCACCCTTCAAATTAGCGATAACTACCCAAGCCATTTATGGCCTCCATTCATGCAAGTCTGATGTGTTTCGCGGGTCGAAAGGATCAGGATTAGGACCAGGCTCTTGCTCAAGCCAGAGCATCCAGGGCCGAGGATTTGAGGGAGGTGTCTGCGACACCCACACGATCCGGTTATTCGGATTCGAACTGCCACCTCCACCGCCGCCCCCTGCTGTTGGGTCAATGAGCTGACCTATCGAACCGCCAGAAGAAGGGACACGGATCTTCAGGTCCAGGTAACTGGCAAGCGCGGCTGGCTTCTTGAATCCGGAATCATCCTGTTGCAGCCAGAGCACCGAAACCGTGTACCACGCATCGAGCGCCATCTGGTCTGTTGGTTCCAGGTTGATGCTGAACTCACCTGTAGATGGGTCTGGGGTTGCTCCGCGGGTGTTGTCCGGGACGACGTTATCGCCGCTCACGCGGATATTGCCTTGGTTCAGGGTGAATTGGACTATGCCCTCACGCGAGTCCATCAACCCGCCGGTAATGTCTTTGAGGTTCCCGGTTACGGTCGCCACTGTGCCCCCTTGGGAATAAGAAAACCCACCGTGCTAGGCGGTGGGTTGGTTTGCTTGTTTGAGTTTCCCGTTCAGGATCGCAATTTTAAGTTGAGCCTCGGATAACGCTTGCCGGTACTCCCCGATGATGGAGTCTTTGATTGCATCGGATACCCGAAGCTCAGATAATTCATTTTCGAGAGATTCGAGCCGATCTTCGATCGTCGGTTTTGCCAATTAGTCGCTCCTTAAAATTAGGTGGATGAAGCTGTCTTTACGGAACCCAGGAGGTACGTCGAAGGACTCCGCTTGAATCAATGAATACGTTTGGCGGAGATGTAGCAGATAGCAAATTCTGGAACGTGACGGTTCCACCACGCACGATCATGTTTCCTTTGACCTCTGCGGCTCCTTCAACCGTGAGCCTGTTGGAAATCACGGTGTCATTGAGCGTGAGCCGTATACGGGCAGTGTTGTAATTCAGTTCTGCATACACGGAATTCAAGTTCACCGACGAAGTACCAGAGTCCGCCAAACCGATGCTTCCCGGACCTGTAGAGAACAGCCAGCCGCCCGGTGCCTGGATCAGCTTGTTCGATGACGGGTCGATAATGAAGTCACCGAATGTCGCTTTACCGTTCGGTTCAATCTGCGTCACGCCAGCCTTGAACAAACCATTACCGAGAATCTCGAAGTTTCCATCAACCGTCGTATCACCAGTGATATCCAGCAGGCCGGTGATTGTGGTGTCTCCGCCAATGTCGGTGATGCCATCAAGGGTAGTCGGGCCGGTTACGTTCAGCTCGCCCATGATGTTGGTATTGCCGGTGATGTTCGTCGTTCCCGAGATCTCCATCGGGCCGGTCACGGATACTTGACCTTTTAGATTGGTGATTCCAGAAACGTCCAGCACACCCGAGATAGTCGCTGTGCCAGTGACGTTCAGGGCGCCGTTCTCAATGAGCAGCACCGAACCGTCATAGAACCGCAAACGTCCGCGGCCGACCGAGGCCGAGGCGAGCATCGTGTTCGTTTCCAGGCGCTTCAGGCGCCGGAAGATATCAGCGAAGGTCGGATCTTTGAGATTATGCTTGCCCAATTAGTCGCCCTCCCTGCCTTGGAACTCAAGCTTCACTTCTGAGTCAGTCATCGAACCGGAATACTCCAAGAGCTCCCACTCGCCAGACCAGCCAGCCAGCAACCACGGATCGTTGTCTGCCTTCCACCGAACGGTGGACCCCAAGTGAAGGTCTCCAACGTTAGGCCGGCCTTCGCCATTGATCCTCATGCTGATCTGCCGGATCGCACCATTGGTCGGCACCATCTCGCCCAACGTGCGCCGTCGCAGTGCATCCGCGTTCTTCACATCCTTGAATGAAACTGCGCGCTCAAGCGCGAGGTAAACGGAATCCGGTGTCTTCGCGGCGTGGACTTTCATATCCACTTCAGACCCTTCGCCCAGGCCGTAGACGATGTTGCCGATGCCTTGGCCCTCGATAGTGAAATCGAAGTCGGTGACATTGTGCTCGTCCGCGTCCAGATCCCACTCAAGGAGCCGGGTCTTGTTCGCGTTGGTTTCCATCACCCATTCCAAGGTGCCATCGGCAGCCCAGCGGGGACGGAAGTCCAGATCCACGCCGCCCTCGGCATCCATGGCCTCGTCCAGGAGATCCTGGATAGTTTCCATGTCGTACCCGTACACGGTTCGATCGATCGTGCCTGACGAATTGGCCGGCAGCACAATCGGCAAGTTGTACTCCGGAGATGAACCTCCGTTGGTGCCGAACTCGATAGCTCGTTTCGCCAGCATCCGTGAATCGACGTTGTCGAAATCGAGCTGCGACTGGGTGAGCGAGCTGGTCCTGTTATCCAGGAGGAACCGTTTCCCGAAGATCCACCAAATATCGTTCAGCGACAGGTTCACTTGCTGTGTCGCCCAAGAGTATTTGGTCGTGGTCACGAATCCGGCAAATTCGATTCGGGAGTCCGACTCCACAACAACTACTGTTTCCAGCGGCCACGTGGTGGAGCGGATCACCGGGCCCAGCGATCCGTCATACCCGGCATTCAGCATCATGGATCCGCTACGGCCACCGTTCAAGGCCCTTGCCCATGATCCGGATAGCGGTTCGATATCGGTGATCTTGGCCCACGACCCTGTGTCCACCATGCAGACTTTGTAAGCCACGAGTCCTCCTTAGATATATGTGTCGTAGACGGTGACTCCGGCGCTGCCGGATCCGCTCGGGGCCGAGAGCGAGACATTCGTCCGCAAGCCTGGAGGGATCGATCGGAATTTCTGGGAGCCGAACGCGCCCATGAACAATTCGCCGTTGATGTACAAGCGACGGCGCCGGTAATCAATCGTGTGAGTAACCCCAGAGGGAATCCCCATAGGCACCGACACAGATTGGCCGCCAATGCTGACCGTGTACCCATCCGGCATGCTTCCTAAGACGGTTACACTGGGCCACGCTTCGACCGTCCCGCGGTGAAATACCGTATCGGAGGCACCAGCTGCCACAGACTTGTACCGGCGCTCCCCATACTTGAACGGATCCAACGCAATGAGAGGAATTTCGAACTGCAGATACTTGTCACTCCTGATGTTGAACGACACGTTCCCGTCAATCCGAACGCTTGCTGTTTGAGTAGCGCCGTGGCCGGCCACAGTCAGATTGGAGAAAGAGCGAAAGCTCAGGGCCGCCAGCATCTGCATAGCTTCATGAATATAGTTATGGCTCTTGGCAATGACTCTTCCGCTGATTCGTATCTGACGTGGTTCGTACGTGATAACGCCCGGCATGCTCCCATCATTGTTCGGTCGTTCCACGTCCGCAGCTTGGGCCTTGGCAGAATCCCACCAACCCTCGATTCCAGTGACTTTCCATGCTCCCTCTCGGGAATTTTTGTTTAGCGTCACCCCGTCGAGCACGATTGAATCAGCCAATTGATACCCCCGAATTCTTGAACAATCCACGGACTTCTCCGAGAACTGTTTGTGCCAATCGACGTTCGTTTGGGCTTGCGACGACCGTCAAATGAAGGTTTACTTCGGTCGAGCCAGCGAGGGCAGGCATAGTGTTCCCTACCGGGCGCCCCCCGCCGGCAAAGCTGGCTAGGTGCTGTACTGATGGGTCATCGGCGTTGATTGCGCCAAGCACACGGTTGTACTTGTTGGCTGACGTTGCGCGGATGATCCACTCTTCGTCGTCCACGTTCGCAATCGGTCGGCCCTCAGAGGTGACTCCGAGGATCATGTCCCGGCCGAGACCAGTACGTGGGAGTTTCCCGCCGTCCTCGTAGCCAGGCAAACTGATTTGCCCGCCGCGATAGTTGCCAGTCAGTCCACCTGTACCGCCACGGTGCACCGCTGATGCACCCGAGTCAGTGAATCGGGTGCTTACTGCGATGGTGGCGAACCGTGTGCGCGCCGCGTTCTTCAGTGCTTCTTCAGCGGCGCCGGTGATCGCTTGCGCGTTGATCTTCGCGACCCGCTTCTTGGCAGCGGTCTCGTCGATCTTCTTACCGGTTTCGTCGGTGCCGGTTTCCGACACTTCGATACGCCCATCGGGCAGTTCGGTGACGATGTACCCGAGGGTTTCCAACGCCAACCGCACTTCAGGCGAGTTCTCCGTGATGGTGACGTTGCCGTCCGGAGTGGACTGCACCAGCTCGTGAATCTCAGTGATCTTCCCCGCCAACGAATCAGTGTTGGAGTTGAACTGCACGTACACGCTGCCAGGTATCAGGCCCAGCTGGTCTGCGTAGGCTGCAGCTGCTTCCTTGCTGTAGCCCATCGCAGTTGCCTGCTTGATGAAGTTCTCCCGGCCGTGCGCGATCTCTTCGGACATTTCAGCGGTGGTCGCACCGGCTTCACGCATAGGGTCAATGACCGCGAGCGTACTGGATGCGATACCGTCGAGCGCCGACGAACTAGCAAGGTACTTCTCTGAGGTCCGGTCGAATGCTTCACCGTTCTTGTCGACCACTTTGCCGTTCTCAGTAATGGTCTTCGTTGCCGAGTTGATCGATTCCTGCAGTCGCCGGATCGCTTCGTTCTCACCAATGATGACCATGCCAGTGTTGACCAGCGAGTCGTACCATTCATCAACAGCTTCGGCTGCTTCCTGCGCGGCCTTAGCCGCGTTCTCGTAGGCTGTCTTTGCTGTGTTTGTGCCGTCTGCTGCGGCCTCACCAGCTGGCAGGCCTTTGAGCATCGCTTCGACAAGGCGTTCCTGCGATACCTGCGTTTCACCGTTAGCGGTTAGCGCTTCGTAGGCGGCATCCCGGTACTGCGGGAACATGTCCATAACGTCTTTGACATCAGCACCGCGTTCGGTGGCCGCTTCCATGACACGCGCAAAGCCGGCGGCCGCGTCGTCGAACTTTCCACCGCTGGTCAGTTCAACGAGGGCCGCGTCCATCTCGCGCATGTTCTCGCGGACAACCTCGGATCCGGACTCCACGCCGGGGAGCCATGTTCCTAGGAAATCATTGAAGTTGTCGAACCCGGTGGTGTTGAACAGGCGGTCCATCGCTGATGCGAGGTCGTTGACTGCTGTTGGTGCACCGCCGAGGCCTGAGCCTCCGCCGGTGACAACGCTGCCGTTGAACACTTTGTCGAGCGCTGCGTATGCTTCGTCGCTCTTGCCGGCGATGCCGTCCAAGGCGTTGACGATCTCCGAAGACTCGATCTGCTTGTCGAACTTTCGGCGAGAGTCTGAAGCTAGTGCCGCTGCGGCAGCTATCGCGGTGTACGCGGCGGCAACACCGAGTGCGCCTTTCTCCATCTTGGACATGGACCCGACTGACTTCGGGCCTTCCTTGATCAGGTCGCGGAGCCCGGTCACCGTGTCGATTACTCCTGGCACGATCTTCATGAACGCGCCCGCTGCGAGTGCTCCAACACCTGCGACGGTGGCAAGGATGGTGACAGCGCCTTGGACTGGTGCTGGCAGGTCGGTGAACCAGCCAACAAGGTCAGCTACACCTTCGGCCATGCTTGCAATGACAGGGAGCAGTACGGCTCCCGCGTCGATGCCTGCGTCCTTGATGTTGTTCCAGGCGACTTTGACCTTGGATTCAGCGGTGGCGTAGCGTTGAGCGGCTTCGTCGGCCAGAGCCGAGTTTTCTTCCCACGCTTTAGATCCGAGTTCCAGGGATTCGGTGAGCAGGTCGCCGGAGTTCGCGAGGGCCAACATGACCTGCATTTCCTCGGTGCCCTTGATGCCCATATCCTTCAACGTGGCAGTCAGGTTTCCGCCAGCGTCGTTGGTGCGTGCGATGCCCTCGGCGACATCCTGCAGGGCTTCCATTGGGGAGCTGCTGAACTTGGAAGCGAATTCCTCGGCTGAGGTGCCTGCTACGCCTGCGAACGATTCAAGGGATTCTCCGCTTTCGTCGACTGCGGTACGCATCTTCAGCAGGACACGGGTTGCGACGCCGCCACCGAGCTCTGAACGGACACCCATGGATGCCAGGGTGTTGGACAGCGCCAGCACGTCAGCTTCGGAAGCGCCCAGCGATGCGGCTGCACCAGCGATACGCTGAGCCATCGACAAGATCTCGGCTTCAGTGGATGCACCATCGTTGCCGAGAGCGACTAGTGCGGAGCCGAAGCGTTCCACGCCTTGCGCGCCTTCGCGTTCCATGGTGCCCATGACGTTGGAGATCTGCGCGATGTTCGTGGCAGCGTCTTCCGCGGTCAGGTTGGTGGTTTCGCCGAGGTCGATCATGGTGTCGGTGAAGCCTAGAACGTCGTCGCGGGCTACGCCCAGCTGGCCGGCGGCCTCGGCCACGCCTGCGATCTCAGCGTGCGTGGACGGCAGTTCCTTGGCGAGGTCGCGCAGCCCATCGGAGAGCTCTGCATAGCCCTCTTCGGTGTCGTCGATGGTCTTGCGGACCCCAGCGAATTGCGACTGCCAGTCCATTGCCGCCTTGCCCGATAGCGCGAGTCCGCCAGTGATCAGCGTTCCGGCACCAACCATGGTATTCGATACCTGGCCCCAGGCTTCCTCATGCCGGTTGGCAACATCAGCGAGACGGCCAATGCCGGACTGTGACTGCTTGCCCGCGTCTTCGGTCTTCTTAGCGGTTTCCTTGGCTTTGGCGGAAACCCGGTCCATGTCCTTGATGAACGAACCGATTTCGGAGCTAACAATAACTCTCAGCTTTTTGTCCACCGCTGGGCACCGCCTTTATTTAGTTATCCGTCAAGATGGGTGTCTTTCAGGTGGAGTTTCTGGCCCGGCCATGTGGTGCGGTTCTTGTTGGACGTGAACGTTTCCAACGCTTCGCAGCCGTGGCACATGGTGTCGTCGTGCACTTCGAACCGTCCGACGTTTTCGTCTCCGCGGGTGATGTGTGCGGGTAGGCCGCAGCCGGGGCAGATCGTTTTCAAATATTTGGTGTATGCGATCTGCATGATTTTGTCTTGGTCGCAGTACGTCCCGTCGTCTTCCCGTACGCCCAGGAGCACGGTGACGGGGATGCGGCAGTCCCGCGCTGTTTCCACCAGGTCGAGCAGGTGGGCCCAGCGCGGGGTTCCGAGGGCTTCTACGATTTTGGGACGGTCACCTCGGGGATGTCCTGGGTGGCGCGTGCGTTCGCATCGGAAAGCAACCGCATTTGTGCTTCGCCGAGCTTTTCGTAGAGGGTGCGAGCCTGCTCTAGGTCTAGGCTGACCAGTTGCCCCTTGTTCATGAGTGTGGTGGACGCTGCGATGATGCGGAGCCGAGATTCACGCTCAATGAATTTTCGGGTGAACTCGTTGACGTTGACGCGCACGAGGGCGTTCACGTCGGCAGGGGTCTTCACTTCCATGCGGGCCGCGGTCTTGCGGGCTTCGCTCTTGCCGAGCTCTGCTTGCTTGTCGATTTCCTTGGAGCACTCGGTGAGTACAGTTTCGCGGATGTCAGCGATTTCAGCGTCGGTCAGTGAGGTGACGCGGAAGATCCTCTTCGAGGCATGGATCCGCATTTTCAGTTCGTCGATTTCAGCATCGAGCCCGGCGTTCGGGTTGCTGTTCCCGCCGAGAGCTTCGTCGTCCTCTGGTACCTCTTCGACTGGGACTTTCTGCGCTTCGAGGGCGTCGATTTCTGCGATCAGGTCGAAGCGTGCGTACAGGTTGACGTTATGGACGGTGCGTTCGCCCATGGCCAGCCAATCGTCGAGGTCTAGCTCTGCGTTGGGGGTGATGTTCTCAGACATGGTTTGACTCCTACTTGGTGGTTACTTGACTTGCAGGGTGTAGCATCGGCGGTCGAAGCCTTCGAACGCTTCGTTGAGGATCCGGGCTCCGTTCTCGTCGCGCACGTATTCAATGACACGGACACGATCTGCTGTCATATTGATTGACACCGTGTTTTCGGGCTTCAGCCCCAACGCTTCAACAGCTGCTTTCAGCTGGTCGCGGGATACGGTGCCCTTGTAGTGGCGTTTCTCAGCCATGGTTGACTCCTAATGATTGTGGTGACCCCAGAAAGGTTTAGAGTCCGGGCAGGAGCGGGAGTCAAGCACCCCTACCCGGACTGGTCTTTAGTTACGCTGCAGCGACCACAGCGCGAGGCGCGAAGGACTGCGGAGCGAACGACTGGTTGAACTTCTCGTAACCCGCAGTCGCCGGCGACAGAGTGCGTGGCGACAAGGTCAGGACCTCCATCACGGCGACTTCATCACCAGTGGCCAGTGGCACCTCTGATGGGTCTTCACCGTCCGCGACCTGGCCGATACGCTCCACGAGGTACCCGCCGATGCCCTTGTCGGTGAACGTAGTCCACGCGATGTCTTCGACAGCGTCCTTGAAGCGGAACATGTCGAAGCCAGCCTCGACGGTGTCCATGCCTGGGGCGCCGGCTTCGATGGAGTCGCACGGCGAAGGGTCGGTAATCACGGCGGTGCCAGTGATGCCGAACTGGTAGTTCGCTACGGTCACGAGGCAGGTCAGCTGGATACCAGCAGTGACCTCGGCGACCGTTGGCGCGTTCTTGTTAGCGATGGTTGGTACCCACCACAGGGCGCGGTTGTTCATGTTGAGCATCTTTGGACCCTTGGCGGCCATAGCTACTTACCTTCTTTCGAGGATGGGACTGGTGCGAGGTTCGGGAAGCGTCCGTCGAGCCAGGTTTCTGGTACTGGACGGCGTACGACCTGCTTGGTGTTGGTGTCGTATACCTTGACCTTCTTGCGCGGGTCGTAGACGCGGTCTGGTCGTGCTGGTTCAGTGATCCGGGCTACCACCGCGGGGGTGGCTGGCTCGGTGACCTGTTTAGGGGTTGCCACGGTGGGCCTCCTTTAGGTGGTGGTGAGCCGCCACGAGAGCGGCAGGAAAAACCTGGCTGGGATTGCCTGGTCGTCTTTGAGGGGCACGGCGACCCGGAACGCGTCGGTGTCGACGTGCAGCCGGTGGTTCCCGATTCGTGTGTTGGTCAGCGCGGCGGCGACTATTTCTGCGCATTTGCGTGCGTGACCCGGCGTGGGTCCGACGCAGTTCGTCTGCGGTGCCCAGTCATGCACGAGGGTGTCCGTCATGCCAGTCAGATCTGGGTCGCCGATGTCGGCCGGGATTCCAGCGAAGAACAAAACGTACGGAAGGACGTATCCTGCGCCGTCGGTGGGGATCTTGCCCGGGATGTACCCGTCGTAGGCGCGCCCACCAAAGGCTGGGATAGCTTTCAGCTTGGCTTCGAGCTCAGCACTGAATGTGGTTGCGTCCATCAGCTGTTCACTGCTTTCTCGATGATTTGCGCCATCGCTTGCTCGAACGCGTCGACATGCTTGTCTGCGGCTGGTCGCATGAACGGTTGAGGGGCCATGCGGCTGGTACCGAATTCGAGGTACGGGCTGTAGCTGGCGGATGCCACGACTTCAGCAGATGGTGATTCCTGGCTGACATTGCGCAGGTCTGAGGTTTTGATTCCGGAGCGGAGGAAGCCGGTGTCTACCGGGGCCAAGGTCTTGGCTGTGCCCTCGATGTCCTTCGCGGTTTTCTTGACCACGACTTTCGCCAGCTGGCCGACCACCTTGGGAACAGTTCCGAGTTCCACGCTGAGGTTGCGTAACTCTGATGCATCAAAGCTCATGATGTCTCCCTCGTTGGCTATGGTTCAGGTATGACTGAAAAGCACAAATACAAGCCAGGTACCGGTTTCATCTACTTCGGAGTCATCTTGACGGCGTTTCCGCTGTTCATCATGATCATCAACGGCGGGGTCATGACCCCGGTGATGTTCCTGATGATGGCCGCAGGAATTGCCTGCATCATCGTTGGCGCAGTGAAGAAGTCGAACCTGAGAAACTAAGGGTTCTGCTGGGTTTGGTTTTCCCATGCGATGAAGTCGTGAGCCCAGAGTTCAGAGCCGGTCATCCGTTGCTTCAGGATGTACTCAGTGCCGTTGCTGGTGACGATGTCGCCGCGCTCCCCCACATGAAGTTCAGGCAGAGTGCCGTCGTATGGGAGTTGGATCAGGTACTGGCGTGACTCGGTGGGCTGGCCTGCAAGGTCGGCCGCCTGCTCACGCTTCAGTTCTTGGATGCGAGCCTTGCCAGACCACAACCTGGTGCGTCCTGTCCAACCTTCGGGCAGCGGGAATGGCGCAGGGCCATCAGTGACTCGATCGATGACACAGTCAGCGGTCATGCCGCCGGCAGCGACTGGCCGGTGATGATCGGACCAGCCGTCGGGAATGATTTTGGTTCCGGGGAAAGGCATCAGAAGACCCTCCATTCCTCAGCTTCAAGCCGACTATGGCCGGTGTCGATGATTTCAAAGACACCACCGAAGTCTGGGTCTTCATCGTCGGCTTGGCCTCGGTAACCTGCAGCGAGTTTCCGGAGCGCCTCGGCGACTGCCGGCCCGTCACTGGTGAGGTCCTGGGTGCGGATCTTCTTGGAGACCAGCACTTCGGACACTGCGATAGCTTCGAGCGCGTCGGCAGCTGCACGTTTGACAGCCCAGCGTGCGCCGTCTTCCCACCCCTGCAGTTCCAGATAGGTTTGCAGGGTCGGGTCGTCGATCAGTGGTGGAGTGGCCATGTCTGCGATCAGTACACGAACTTGCCGTATTGGTGTTTCGTAGTCCATGAGCACTCCTTCAAAGTTTTTGGGTACAGCTGAGGGGCACCACCAGTCGGTGATGCCCCTCAGTCATTGGTTTTGCTAGGCTGCGCCCTTGGACGCGTAAACGCCGGTGGTGAAGCCCTTGTCGATGCCGTAGACATCGCGGCCACGGAACCAGATGCCGTCGTCTGGGAACGAACCCTGATCGAATGGAACAGCGCCACCGCCAACGCGGTTGCCCTGATCATTCTTGACGCGGATGTCGACTGCTTCTTCACCCGACAGCAGGGTGCGGATGATTGCTGGCAGGTCCGAGGAACCTGCAGGAACCAGCGCCCAGCCGGTGGACTGCGCTGCGCCAAGGCGCTTGCCAACGGCACGCGATTCCAGCGGGGTGACTACACCCTTGAATGGGTTCTGCACGCGGGTCTTCGAGGTCTTCGACCCGTCGGTTACCTGCATTTCCAGTTCGTACGCATTCAGGACGCGCAGAACTTCGGAGCGCAGACCCGAAGAGTGAACCAACACGAGGTTGGACACGTCTACGAGGTCGCCACGGTGGTCTTCCTGCTGCGACAGGGTCTTGATCGCGGCATCCAGTGCGTCAGCGCTGAAAGCTGCGGTGTCGACGGTGCCGAAGAAGCCGGCGTTCCAGTTGCCTGCAGTTGCGTCTACCAGCAGGTCAGCCACACGGCTGTTCTGCCCCTTGACGGAACCGTTACCCAACTTTGCTGGGAAGTTGGCGAGGGCGGTGAAGTTGCGGGAGCGGTAGAGCTCCCACGACAGGCCGTAGGCCTTACCGTGCTTCTGGTTGCCGTGGGTCAGTTCGGTTTCGTTCAGCGAACCGGCCTTGTACTCTTCGAGTTCCTTCACGGTCTCGAATTCGTCGCCGCCCCATAGGTCGATCAGCTTGTGACGATTGAAGTCGTCAACAATGACGCTGGTGAGGATCGGCTCGAATTCCTTGACCGCAGCCTTCTGCGCTGCGACAGCCTTCTTGGTGAAAGCGTCACTGAGCAGGACTGGGAAGTCCGAAGTGGTGAATGCTTCGAGCAGGCGCGCCTGAGCGAATGGATCCGCGCCGGTGCGACCTACACCGAACAGCTTGGCGGCTTCGTGTACGCGCTCTTCGTGAGAGGATGCGCGGCGGAAGCCTTCCTGTGCAATTTCGTGAGTCATGGTGTTGACTTCCTTTCTTAGGCGGTTGCGCCAGCGGTGTAGCCGAGCGGCACGACCTCAACGGGTGCGGTGCCGGTGGTCTTCGTTGCGAGCGCTACGCCCCAGGGGGTGTTGCCGGTCGCGGTAGCGGTCAGGGTGCCAGACGCATTGATGTAGACCGGAAGGCCCTCGGATGCGAGCGCGCCAGCTACTGGCACGTCCCACGAGCCATCAAGCCAGATGGTGACCTTTTCGCCGGTCAGTGCGTCGATCTGGGCTACGCCGCTGATCTGTCCGACCTGTACTGGGTCACCGGACTTGATATCGCGGGGCGCGGTGACGGTGATGTGTAGTGCGTTGGTGTAACGCTGGTTCTTTGCCACTGTGTTGCCTCCTTAGAGTGCGTTGATGATGTCTTCGTCGGAGACAGCGGTCTTCGACTCGATGACGGTGGTGGTGCCCAGGCCGCGTGGGGTGCCTGCGCCCTGGTCGGCTTCGGTCTTGGCTGCCGCTTCGGTGACTTCGGTGCGGAACTTGTCTGCGTCGAAGTCTTCCGGGGTGGCGGCGGATTCTGCGAGGCGGGTGTAGAGCGCTGGTGCGTCTTCACCGAAGGCTTCGGCGACGATGCGCTTGGCTTCCTTCACGCGGTTGTCCTTGGCTTCGGTTGCGCGTTCGGCGGCTTCCTTGGCTCGTGCTTCCTTCTCTGCTTTCAGTTCTGCTTCGGCCGTGGTGGCCCGGCTGGCGGTCTCGCGCAGGTCGGCGAGTTCCTTGTCATCAATGGTTGCCATGGTGGCTTCCTCCTGATTTTCGATTACCCCAGCCGGGTCCGGCGGGGAGTTCTTGGATTCTGCGGCGGTCTGAGCTACCACAGGTTCGTACGACTTGTTCAGCCGTACTTCGGTGAAGTCATCGCCCAGCGTCACGTTCACTCCGTTGAGCGTGTATGAGCGTCGAATGATCCGGTCTCCGTGAGTTTCGTAGTAAACGTAGGTTTCATCGTGATCGACTACGTAGGACCATTCCTCCGTCTGGTTGCGCACGGTGGATTGCAACCACATGCGCACGTCACTCGCGGTGGCTTCAGCAACGATGGACCGGGATTCGATGACCTTCGCTGCTTCGAGGACTTGCTCGATCTTTCCGCCACGCCCTGCAACGGTGACCAGATCAGCCCTGTTGAACGGGTTGGGGATAATTCGTTCCACGATCTTCTGCCCGGACTCGTTCACACTGATTTCAGCGCTCGCGAAGATGCTGGCGCCAATGTGCTCGTGGAAGTCGTCGACGAGGTCACGCCACGCGGAAGCGACTTTGGCTTCGGCCTGCAGCGCTCCGCCTTCGCCGATGTAGGCGTCTTCTTCCAACACGATGGCGAGGTTCCGGAGGGAGCCTTCGGGGCGTTCCATCATCTCGGTTGGGGTGTCGTGGTCGATCATGCCTAAGGTGCCACGCGGGAACGCACGCTCAGCCGCGGCCGTGGCCAGTACCTCTGGGGTGTAGTCGCCGCTGGATCCTTGGCCGGGGCTGATCAGGGTCAGTAGGATACGGCCGGGGCCGCGCCGGGTTGCGGTGGCCGCTTCACGGATCTTTTTTGGCACGACGGCCTCCTATAATCATGTTCATGGGTTTAGACAACGCGAACGATGCCCCGGGTGAGCCGGGTGCTTGCCCTGGCCATGAGTGGAAGGTAGGACGCGTGTTCTTGCGACCTACGGGTGGTTCGATGTCCGTGGTGTGCAAGTGGTGCGGGACGGTGGATTATTACCCGTCAGCCAGCGACGGAACCTAGAAGGTCTTTCACCGGTGTCTGGATGTAGGAATCTCGCCAGCCATCTGCAGTGCGGAGAGTGGCGAGGTCTTCCCAGCCGATCTTGCCGTCGTTGAGCAGCTGCATCCGGGTTGGGCCCATGATGGCTAGCTGGCTGTCTTCGGTTAGTCCGTCATACCAAGCTCGGGCGTCGGGGAACGTGTCGGCTGGTTCTTCAATGTTGAAGCCGAGTTCTTTCCATGTCTTGGTGACGTCGATGCGTGCGCAACGCCCGTTTTGGTGATCTTCGGGGCCGAACTGATCCACCGGGTACAGGGTGCCGTGCTTGGACAGGCAACTGGGGCAGGTGCGCCGGTCGAGGGTGCACTGCCATTTCCATCCAGTCAGCAGATCCTTGTTCTGCTTCGCCGAGGTGAGCGACCCGTTCCTATGAGCATCGAGCATTTCAGTGCGTGTGATCCGTGTAGCCCGTGCCAGTCCGCCGTTGAAGTGTCCCTCGGTTGCACGGATCAGCTTGCGTGCTACCTCGCGGGGGTTGTCCCCAACCGTGATGCCCTTGATCAGCTCTTTCCGCATGGCAGCGACCACCCAGCCGGCCAGTGGCCGGGTTGCCGAATGAATCTGCTGAGTAGTGCGAAGAACTATCGCATCTAGCGCGTCCGGCGCTGGTGCGTCCAAGTTGAAAGCAACACCGGCGCCTTCGGGCGGCAGCTGTGTGCGGAGGATCGCTTCATGCGACTGCACCGCATCCAAGACCGCGTCAGCGAGACTGTTCTCGATGACCTCGTTGGCGCCCCGGGTGAGTTCGTTCAGTACGGTGCGGGCTTGCCGTAGGGCTGCCTGTAGTTTCCGGTTGCGTGCGACTACTGCACGAGGTATCCGGTCAGGAGCGCCCTGCAGCAAGTCCAGCAGTGCTTCGTTGAACAACGGTGTGAGCGTATCCCACGCCTCGACCCAAGCCATTGTGAGTGCTACGGCTTGTTCGTCGGTCATCCGTTGCAAGCGCCGGCGGGTGTCGGCGGCTATCAGCAGGGTTTCATCTGTGACAGCCACCAACATCACCACCTATTCTTGTCCGGCCCGGTACGCGTCAGCCGCGGCCTGCCCGGCTACCACGAGCGGGTCGAGGAAGTTGCCTTGCTCGTCGGTCAGCTCTTCCAGCCACTCGTCAACGTCGCGCACGCCCAGGGTGCGCATGATCATCTCAGCCAACAGCAGTGGTGGGATGTGCCCGTCTGCCTTCTCCAAAGCGTCCATCATGGTCTTCGGATCGACCTTGGTGATGTCAGGGAACGCGATGGTCAGAGTACGGTCATCCTCATTGGTGAGCGCCGTTTGGAGCCGGTCGCCGTCTCGCACCGTTTTGCCTTGGCCACGCAGCACACCACGCGGTGCGATGACTGCCTGGTCGATGACGTAGCCGAGGATCTGCCGGCGCGCTTCACGCCAAACCTCCTGGCGGCCCTGCATCGTCAGCGTGGTCGGGAAGTCCAGGGTCTCCGCTACAGCGCGTGCACCAGTCTGGCCAGGATCCGCTAACAGCATGGTCACTGGGATGCCTAACGCTGTGGCGACCATGGCTGCCAATGGTTTCGCAGAGTCAGAGTCGATGGTGGCGCCGGTCTTCGGCACCGCTTCAAGCTTCGAATCGTCAGTAGCGTTGGCGCCACCACCTGGGGCCATGCTCTCGATCTTCTGCAGCTCACGACGACCTGTCGCCGCGGTACGCTTTCCGCTCTTGCCGACGCGCTGCCAAACGATCTTGGACAGGGCATTCATCATGATCGCCCACGCTTCAAGGAATTCCTTGTACCCGCGGGCCCACGGCAGGGCGGCGAACGCGTCGCCGATGCCGTATTGCCAGCCGGTGAGGGCGTTGACCTTGATGTGGTAGATCGGTGCATCCCAGATGATGTCGTGGCCGACACTGTTCGGGGTTGCCCCGTATCGGCGTTGGCGCATCTGGGGGCGGTAATCGTACCGCGGGTGGTAGGTCGTGACCTCTTGCTCGCGACCGGATGCGTCGCGCCGGTTCCAGACCCGCTTGTAGTAGCGGACGCTCAAAGAGTCTTCTGGGTCGGTGATCTGCTCTTGGATTTCCTCGAACGGGATCACACGGGGCTTCACGCGTCCGGTGAGCGGGTTGGTGAACAGGGCGAAGAACACGTTGCCGTCTGTGCCGAGGGCTAGTTCGTTGCGTGCCTGTGCTTCGGATCCTGCGAATACCTCACGTACTTCCGGGTCATCCAACCAGGTCTGCACGAGGTCGTTGACGCGTTCCCCGGTGGCTGTGGTGCCAACACCTTGCCCGAACACGTACGCTGCGCGCAGTTCCAGGCCGCGCTTGATCAGCGGGTTAGCGATCGCATACACACGGCACAGCTCAGCGTTGCGACGGCGTGCTTCGGGTGTGAGTTCGCGTTGCCCGTCCTGCAGGATCCGCTCCCAACCAGCATCTTCACGTGCCAATGACAGCTGGGCCATGGACTCGGTCAAAGTCTCCAGCTTGTGCTCTAGCGAGGATACGGTGCCTACTGGGACGCGCTCGGTTGTGTCAGCTTCGGCTAGTGGCGCCCAATCTTTGAGGTTCAGATCCACACGGCACCACCATTCCTAGTAGGGCGACAGATAGTATCCGTCGGTTTCGAGTTGGTCATATTCATCCGGCTGCACAATGTCATCCCCCAGCCCGTCGATGCGGTGCAGGAGCAACTGATTCACTGCTTGGGACATGGTGTCCAGCTGGTCATCGTTTGCGCCTGCAGGGAAGGACAGTGCTTCTTGGGTGAAGTGTTCCACCCAAGGACACAAGCTGGTTGCTGGGAGCACGATGTTCTTGGAGAACGCCAACGGGCTGACAGCTGACACGCGAGCGTACTTGGAGCCGACTGGTTCGACTGGGATCAGCCCGATCACTGTTTTCTGCAGTGCGTTCATAACCGCGGGCCCGTTGGCTTTGTCTTCCACGAGCTTGGCGGTTGCTTCCGGCCACTTCGCTGTCAATGCTTCGATGGCTTCACAGGTTTCGTTGAAGTTCATCCGCCGGCGCACTTGGTCGAGCAGGTAGGCGACGTTTCCGACGCGCAACCAGACTTGACCTACAACGTAGTCCGATGTGTTCTCGCCCTTGAACGCGAGGTCCCAGGACTGTATGAGTTCGTGGTCATCGCGGTCGATGCCGGGCACTGTGTGCCGGCCGTCTGCGTGTTCGATCCACATTGGTTGTTCGTAGCGTGCCCATTCGGTTGGGAGTACGCCGCCGTCGTCCAAGGTTGGGTTGCCCTGGTAGAGGGATTGCCACACCTTGGGGCCGACGGAGACTTTGATCTGTTCCCACTGGTGTGGGGTGCGCTGTCGGGCTGATTCGAGCCATTCGCCGGGTTTACGGTCGAGGGGGTCGTTTTCCACGGCTTCGGCGGGGATGTTGAGTACGGTCCAGCGGTCAGCGTCTTCACCGGCGAGCAGGCGGCCGGCTAGGTCGTCAGCGTGCCAACGAGTCAGTACCAGGATTACTGGCGCGCCGGGTGCGAGGCGGGTGATGCCGACGGACTGCCAGAACCCCCATGCTTGCTCACGATAGGTTTTGGAGTACGCCTGTTCAAGGTTCGATATGGGGTCATCGATGAAGAGTGCGTCTACTGCGCGACCGGTCAGGCCGCCGCGGATACCTACGGAGCGGACTCCGCCCTTTTTACCGTCGAGTTTCCAGCGTCGTGCAGCGCCATTGTCTTTGGCTACGCGCAGGCCGAGGTCGAGTGTTTCGTCGTCGCCGTCGTTACTGGTGATGTGGTTTCGGATGTTGCGCCCGAACTCGTCAGCGAGATCCTGCGCGTAGGAGACGATGGCGATACGACGGTCAGGATTACGGGTCAGGAACCACAGCGGGCCAATCGTCGTAACCCGGGTGGATTTCCCCTCCTGCGGCGGAAGGTTGATGATCAGACGATCAATCTCCCCCGCTTCGACCTTCACCAGGTACTCGTCGATCAGGTCGAGCGCCGGGGTCTGCAACGTGGTTGGCTCGATCGCTTTCGCCAGCTGGCCGGGAGTAGCCCAATTATGCTCCGGCACCTCGAAGGCGCGGGCCGCGTACTCCGCCCAGTCATAAGCGGCAGACACGGCAGCACCTCGCAATGTTTAAGGGCTCACTTCCTGAGCCCGGATCAACCTAGCTTCCGCCTCGTAAGCTCCGGCAGGATCTTCGGCAACGGTCAAGTATTCGATTTCAGCAGCGGAAATGACGACTGCCTGGTCTTGATCCAAGAGCTCATCGATTTCCGCAGTCGAAGAGCGAAACCAAATTGGGCCTTTCAAAGTGAACGACCTGTCTGGCGTTTCGTCTGGGCTTTGGTTCCAGTGGTCGATCGGTCCTTGCAGCCAGTCGCCATTCTTGAGCTGAACTGAAACGATTACCGGGATCTTCCTACCTTTGGTATCGAAAGCTACTGTCCACCCTGACTGATATAGCTTCACATCATCTTCATGGCTACCGATTCTGGCTATCCATTGGTTGATCCGTGGTTGGCCTCCGATGAATCCGAAAGTCACAGCAAGAGCCAAAATTAGGATTATGCACCCTGAGTAAACCAGTGGATTTTCAGCGCGAACGCCATCTGGGTCCGCCATCATGGCATTTACCCAAGGGTTGAGTACAGGGATGGTACTAAGCAGAATCACGAAGATCCAGGACATAAGCAAGGCTGCTGAGCTTGCCACGACTACCGTTGCGGTCTCACGGAAAGCAGACATCTTCCCGTACGATCGACGTCGTTCAATCTGGCGGGTGTACACAAGACCTGGTACTAGAAGAAATACATATAAGATTGCTGAAAAAGCATCTGTAGGCATGGCGTCAGTCCATTCTCTATGTCACGCCCCACACTATTGGTTGAAGCATTGGAGCACAAAATGGCCGGAAAAGACAAAACACCGACCTCACGGAATACGAAATTCTCGGAGAGTCAAAAGCCGGCGGCTGGTCGCGTGCAAGCGATGCCGATGACCTCACGACCAAAGCCACCTAAAAAATAGTTGTATATAAAAAGAATGCACCCTGGGCTTGTTTGACGGCAGCCCTGGTCCGCGGTGTGCGCCTCGCGTAGCGGGTCGCATGCGTGTTGTGTCGGCTCTTCGGCCGCCGTCAAGTTGTGTGGGGCAGGTACTGGTACCCGTTCGAACTCGTAGAGTTTCGGATCATGCCAGCCCTTAGCGCCCGTCGCGACTATTGGAGTCGTGCGGGTTAGCAGGAACCCCTCGTGCGCTACTCAGTCGTGAGCTGGCGGGGACATACCCGGTAGCGCTCCCCCGGGCTCGTGCACCTGGGGGCTATTTGGTTGTGCGTGCGGGTGGTGCCGGTCATGGCAGACTGCTCACGCCATTGGGGGTGCGTGGCTCTACTCTCGGCGTTCTTATTGTCGATAAGCGTTCCACCAGGAGCGCAGATCTTCACTGGTCACAGTTCTTCGATCTTGGGTCTTACCCTAGTTACAGTTCATAAGATTTGCAACTTCTGATTGCTACTATTGCGCTTGTCAGTTGCACCTGCTTGCAAGACAGCGAGCACCTCTGCTGGGGTGTGTCCCTCCTGGCGGGTGGCTAGGTCGCATTTCGGTGCGAGTTTGCCGCGGTGCACCCAGAGTTTCGCGGTCCCGTATTTCAGTGTGTAGCCGGCGGCGTTGAGGGCTTTCACGATTTGCAGGAGTGGTCCTCGAACGTGCCAGGCTTGGGCGAATCGTTCGGTGATGCGGTCCGTGAGGTCGTGTTCGCGGTGGCATTCTTTGCAGCGGCCTGTGGTCGCTGTTTCGTGGCCTTCGACTATGCCGGGGCATTTGGTGACGGTGCCTTGTTCGTCGAGGCTGAGCGCACCGCACTCCCCGAGTGGGCGTTTCTGGATTGGCCGGTCAGCTGCGGAGATCACGCGCCGCTCAAGGTCGCGCAGCTCCAGGTAGATGTCGGCCACGTACTCGCGTTGGCGTAGGTTGTGGGCCATGGCGCGCAGGTATTCGGCAGCGTGGAACGTTGTCGTGAAGATCCGCAAGTGGTCCGGTTCCTCACGTCCGTTCACCCAATGCGCCAGCTCGGTCAGCCGGCGCTCGTATTCTCCGAGGCGTTCGGCCATGTCCAGATTCAACGGGGCACCAGGCGCCGACGTACCGGCCGAACCAACGCGGGGCTGTACACCCTGATTCGCCAACGTCGCCGCTGCAGTCCGCAACGTCGCCGGCACACGATCCAAGATGCCACGGAAACGCGTGTCGCAGTGGTTGCACAAGCGCAGACCCTCGGCGGTCGAATATTCGCAAATTTCACAGACCACGTTTTGCCTTTCGCACTTTTTCTGATAATTCTTCATCTTTGGTTTCGATATAGTCTTTGGATATAAATTCAAATTCCGCATCGAGCTTCTTGCTAATGCTTGCTATCTGCTCGACGAGATCGTTCGGATGAAATTCCTCAGGCTGGAAATGCCACTGAACTATCAACTTGGAATATTCACGTAAGTTGCTCTGTATATTTTTCGCGAAAAGGTCGCGCATGGAAGCTGTACCAGCTAGCAACACGCCAGGCGAAATCTTCAAAATGAAAGGCTTGCGGACCCAAACATCGAGGAATTTCTCGATGCGCACGTTAACGTCATCGACGGCCTTAGCGAAAGCATGATCTTTAGGCAGGATCCGGAGCGCCACATAGTAGTTGAAGGCCGAATAATGTTGATCGTCTACGTCCACTGGTACTCGCGGATAGGTCTTAGAAAGTGCGCGAACGGCATCCACGTAGAGCTTCGCGCTTTCATTCCATTTCCTTAGATCAGCAGCCTTCTTGGATTTTTTGTCGGCTACGATAGGAGCAAAAATTGCAATTGCGAGAGATACTAGGACAGCTAAAACAGTCGCCCACATGGTCAAGATCTCTGTCACTCCAGCGCCTGGCACAGAGCATTCGATGAATATGTTTCCACTTTTAGGTACATCACAAGTGAATTTGTCAGCAAGAATCATGCCCTAATCCTATCCGTCCTGATCAACTCCTGATCGGTGGAGGTTCAAGCCTGGTGGGGTGTCGGTTCCGGTTATGGTGACGGGGTGGTCTGGGCTGAGGTTGGTGGTGATGAACGTTCCCTCGCAGAGCAGCTCGATACGAAATGATGGTCCGCCAAGACTATAGGTAGGGTGCGGGTCGCAGATGCTGGTGTCCTCGATGATGTTCAGTTGGTGGTCTGCTTTGACCAGGCGCCCGGAGTGGGTGACGGTTTCACCAGTTTCGGTGTCGAGTGTTTTGTAGCTGATGGTTTTGCCGAGGTCTGCGCCGGATAGGTGTTTGGCTTCACGTGTGGTGGTCATTTGATAGCTCCTGGCATTTGAAGTGTCGCCCCGGGGGCGAGTCGTGGCATTAGGTGTTCGATGATCCACAGCCAGTCTTCATGGGATTTAGGTAGGTCAACAATTTGCACGTGTTCGAAGATTGCTGCGCTGAATCGTTGCCCGTAATAGACGCGGGTTCCTACCGGGTATGTGCCCTCCCCTTTTGTGGCGTGCAGGGTTACTCTTCGCGGTGTCATGGTGTTCCTCCGGTGAGTTGGCGTAGGGCGTTGGGGACGATGGTGGGGAGCATGTCGGCTTGCAGCTTGGACAAGTTCAGCTGTGCGAAGATCTGCTTCAACGCGACTACAACGAGGTCTGCTTTCTGCTCTTCGAGTTCGATGCGCCGCTGCTCGATACCGGCTTTGAGTGCCATGGTGGTGAGCTTGGCGAAGTGCTCACGCTCTTTCGTGTAGAGGGTGTACCAGGTGTTGAAGCCGGCTTCCTGAACGGTCATGTCCACTGGCCCTTGGGCACCGATACCAGCTTCAGTCTTTGTTATCCCCCATACAAGCTCGTTGGGTTCAACTTCAGCGACTTTGGTGCGGAGCCATTGGACGTGCGCGTGGCTGATCCTGATTTCTTGCAGGAGTGCTTGCGCTGGGTCGATGTCAGGGTATTTGTCGGTGATGCCAAGGGTGCCTATGGCATGGTTCAATTCTTGTTCCGCGATCCGTTGTTCCGCTGCTGTTTTCGCTTTCGGTGAGTTGCCTCCGTGCCTACCACACCGGACACCACCGGGCACTGGGGAGGATCCGCACGCTTCGTCTTTGCCGCGTTTCTTGGCTCCGCAGATTAGTTTCCCGTCGCGTTCTTGTCCTGGGGCGTAGGTGGGGTCGCCTTTGTAGCGTTTGATCGCTTTGCCCAGGTTCTCAGCGGTCACTCTAACGACCATTGGCGGGTTCCCCCTTGTACTGGTTGGCGCAGGCTCGGAGCCATCTGCTTGCCATGGCATCTTCGCGTCCGTCGATTTCGTGTATGTTCTCGGCCGCTTCGTTGAGCGCTTCTGCTTTCGCTTCGGCGCGGACGGTTTCAAGCCAGCGGTCGAACCCTGCTTTCATCACGGGACGCTCCCGATGCATCCCCGAGTTGGCGAAAGACGCTCGCACCTGCTCCGCGTCTGGCGTGTATTCTCCGCCGTGGTAGGTGGCAGCGTGCTTCTCATCAGCGCCCATTGTTATCGGCTCTCCAATTCCTGAATCAAGGCTTCATCGATTCGGTCCTGCATGTGCTTGTCCAGCACCTCAGCAACATGAGCGCGGTGCAGGGCGTACAGCTGGCCTTCCGTCTCAGCGGTAACGACCTCGCCACACTTGCACCTCATTCGGCTGGCTTCGCTCCACGGACGCTTGACCGTGTGCGCGGCCAGGATCTCTTGGATGGTCATGGCTTCCTCCCTCGGTGTAGTAGTGGTTTCATGTCCGGGTTTCGGATGGTGAACTGTGGCATCCCTCGAAATCGATAGACGCTATAGCGCTTGCCCGGTGGTAGCCACCACCGGCGAGCCATGCGAAGGCCACGACGAAATACGGGTTGGTTGCCGTGACTTCGCCTGTACTGCTGGTCGATGGTCTTCCTAGGCATCGTTCACCTCCGGGCGGTCGGCTTTGATCATGGCAAGCAGGGGCGCGCTGTAGGGGCTGACGGGCTTCACGAAAGGCTCGCCTTCCAACGACTCATTGCAAGCCCTGATTCCCGCGCTCAGCCCCTCGTTGAACGCCGCGTTCGCCAACGCTAGCCCTGCGCGTGTGGTGATCAGTTCCTCCACGCTGTTCACTACCAGCTGGGCGACGGTGAGGGTGGTCACGCCGTTCTCTGCCAGTCGGTTCGCGATGTGGGTGGCGACGTGTCCGGTGTCGGCTTTACCGTCGTCCCATTCATCCATCCATGCGCCGATCTGGCCGGCCATGATGTCGCGCCGGGTTTGCGCGTCCGGGTTTAGCGGGGGCTGGTTCACTTTGGCATCTCCTTGATCAGTCCGCAGTAGTAACACTTGATAGCTCCCCAACTGTGGGGCAACCACTTATGGCTGTTCACTTCTCTGCCCTCATTTCGCGTGCTTTCCGGGCAACCGCGAGGAACACTTTCTGATCGTTGAGCCGCAAGTCGTAGAACACCTCTGACCCTTCAATGCCCACGGTAGAGGCTCCCACGTTATAGAACTCCAGCGCTTCGGCTTCCAACTCCGCCTGCTCCTTAGCTTCGGCGGTGATGTGCTCCTGTTCTTCGATGTGGTCGCGCAGGTTAGCTACTGCCAGCCCGGTGAACATGTTTTCGTCGCCTACAAACCCCGCCGCTTCGAGGATTGCGAGGGCGGTTTTTGCTCCGTTCTCCGGCGCAAAGTAGGCCATGGTGGACTTGTAGTTATCGGTGACGATGATTGCTGGTCGCCCGTCAGCGTTGACAATCTCAATATGAGTGCCGGGGCGCTCAGTGAGGATCAGATGCTTAGTAGTGCTCAATTGTTTTCTCCTTTGTTGGTTGGTACACAATCCGCGCACACGACGATCTTGATGGTGATTCCTGGCCCCGAGTGGACTAGCTGCTTCCAGCCGTCCTCTTTGGGTGTGGTGGTCTCCGCATCGCAGTACTGGCACTGGTAAATTTTCACGACGCGTCTCCTTGGTTGGTTCGTGCCATACGGTCGGCGTATCCACGTCCTCGGCAGCTGCCACAGAAGTCAGCGCCGCCGTAGCAACGTTCAGCCCTGCATCGGCCACCTGATCGCCGGCCAGTGCCCTTGCACTTGGCGCATTCAGTCCCACGCCCTGTCGAATCGCACGAATCGCAGGCTACGCCGTCGGCAAGGATGCGTTTCATCTCTTGACAGGTGCGCGGCGCACTCCACCACGTCCCTTGATTTTCGATTTCCTGCCGGAACAGCGACACGAGTTTGTCCCACTCTGGGAGCAGTCGATCCCAAGCCACGGACCTGCCTGCCATGCGTTTGCGTAGCGTGGGGGTGTCGATGTTCCATGAGTCGATGTAGTTCAAGCAGCGTTGCAGGTCTGACGGGTCCCACGGGTGGTCTTTGCCGCCGTAGGCGATGGCCTGCGCTGAGAGTCCAACGACGGTCATGCCTGATCACCGTCCAGGGCGTTCGTGATAGAGTCCACGGGCACTGCTAGTTCGCCGTTTCCGTAGTCCTTGTGCATGTCGTAAGAGTCGGACTCGCACACCTCCCGCACTCTTGCTACGGCCTGTTCAGCCTTGCGCTTGCCCTCGCCAAGTTCTGCAACGCGATCCCAGACAACATCCCAATCACCGTCGCCGTCATCACCGATCAAGTCCTGCGAGTCAGTGGCTTCGACAATCCATTCGGAATGCTTCGAAAGCACTTCAGCAAGAGTCTTGCAAGCTTCTCGCGCAGAGTCGCGCTGCTGCTCAGCCTGTTCGAGGCGGGACAGCAACGCGAGGACGGTTTCAGGGTCGAACGTGGCAACATGCTTGGCGTTCGCCTCCATGCGCTCACGCCTCCAAGGCATTTGCGCCTCCATGATGCGAGCTGGCCCCTTACCGAGATCCCAATCCTCGCGAGCACCAAGTACGCCGGTCTCTGCCTGATGCCACGGTCCGGGTGTTGCGGCTTCTGCGATCTTGCGCAGGGTGTCCAGGTTGCTGGTCATTTCGCACCGCCAGTGTGTGCTGCGTACACGTCGGCCACGCACTCCGCCAACGGCGCTGATGCTGGGTGGTCTGGTGCGTGATCCGCTGGGATCGGGTGGGCTTCCAGGCAGTTGCGTAAGTCTTGTTCGAACTCGGGGCTGGTGCCGAACATTGAGGCTTTCACCTCGTCTACGGCGACAGGTGCTGTGTCCGCTACCCGGTCAGCCGGCGCGCAACCGGTCAGCGCAACGATGGCGGCCGTGACGGCTACCAAGGATTTCTTGTACATGATGGTTCCCCCTCCCCCGCATGGTTTGCTACCACCGGGAGCTTGTTTACTTATCGACAGTTGCAACATTAGCAATCATTGGTTGCAATCACAACCAGCAAATTATGCGCCCAGCGGTTGAATGACCAGCACGAGCTTTTCGGTCCCGTACCCGCCATGGTGGATGAATGGGCCAGCCAGATACTCGCTCGAATCGTCAGGGATAAGCCCATAGTCCGTGACCAGCCCATCAATCACAGGTTTCAGGGTTGGCATGAGGTTGTGCGGGTCGTACCGCCGGCGCGAGTTCTTCCACACGTACGCGTCAACCTGCACCCGCTGCAGCCCTTTCGGCAGCTTCTGGTGTCGAGCTACGATGTGCGCACCATATCGCCAAGCCTTCACGAGCTTCGCCTGGGGCGCCCAGTGACGCTTGTCGTTGGCATTGATCCAATTCGCAAGCTTCGGAAGTTCTAACCGGAATTCACCGGAGGGCACAGAATCCATTTTGAGAGCCTTTCAGGAGGTTGAACGGGGAAACACCCGCCCGGATGGTTTGCGTGAGCCGTAACCATGTTTTTGTGCTGTTTGTAGTAGTTTCTGCTACGACTGGATGCAATGGTTGGCGCAAAGAGATTTAGAATGGGGCTACGCCCCGGGTTGTTGCGGAAGGTATCCTTCTGCGTTCTCGGTGCTTTTGAGTGTCCGTAGCGCTTGCTTGACGGCTTGGGCTCCGAAGGCGTTGGGCTTCCCTTCTGCGTGGATCCGTTTGCCGAGCATGTTTTCGGGGCGTTCGCCGAGTTTGATGTCGGCCCAGCAGCAGGCGCAGGTTCGTGCGTCGAAGTCTGGGTGTTCTTCGCAGGGTGGTTCCTGGTGCCGTTTGTGCCGTGAGCCGGTAGGAGCGGTTTGGTCCCAGTGCTGCCCGGTGGCTGGGTACATGGCGGGCGTGTGTTTGGCATGTGATCCGTCCGGGGCGAGCTGTGTGGTGTAGTGGGCGGCGGCTCGGATGGCGTGGCCCATGTCGTGGGCTGGCAGACCGTCGCCTTGGTTGGCTTTTTGGAGGATGCGGGCGATGCCGTTGCTGTCGAAGTCTGGTCGCATGGCTGCGATCATGCGGGTGAGTCGTTCGCCTTGGGTTCTGGTGAGGATCATGGTTTCTCCTTGGTGAATTTTGCATCAGCATCGTCGCGTGCTCGTGCGTTAAGTTTCTGGACGAATGCTGCTTTTCTTGATCATTTTTAACTGAACCAAGAGTGTCCGTAAGTTGAGAGCTAAACGTAAGTAAGTGGTTAATGGTTAATGGTGCTTATTTTCTGCTTTGGCACCTGCTTATGTTTTCGATAAGCATCTGCTTATAAGGTGCTTACCCTGTTTCAGTGACGCAGAGTTCACAGTCTGGGTTATGAATCCCCCGGTCAACATGCCATTTCTTGTGGGCTGACTTCTTTCCGCCGATTTTCCCTGCAGCCTGTTTTTCGGTGACGAGTTCCTCGATTTCCTTGCGACTGTTCTGGTGCCGGAGGTAGTCGTGAAGCTGGTAGATTCCGGGCTCTTTTTCGTGCACAAGCGAAGCGTTCAGCAGCTCTTTCCCAGCCCCGGGCCCGAGCATATGCAGGTCTTGCTTGGAGATGATCCCGTCGTTCCTGTCTTCGTTGCAGAGCCCTAGCAGGGTGACGTGCAAACGGAACGCTTTGTCGGACAGGTGCCGGATCTTCCTGTGCCTGGGGTACTCGTTGGTCAGGACAAAATAAGGGCGCTTGTCCTTCTCGGAGTAAGACATGTTACGAGACCTCCTCAAATATTTTTCTCTGAGTTTTTTCGCCGCCATGTACATGAGAAGATAGTCAATCTTCTATCAATTGTGCGAACGGCGAATATTATGGACGAAGTTTTTAAACAACTTGGCAGCGAAACTGGCGCTACCATGTGGATTGTTTCCGCAACTCTTGTTGCCGTTTTTCTTGACGCCTTGGGTAAAACATCCGAAGTCAAAAACAGCAAATTCTCACAGGAAGCATTGGAACGCATTGAGGTCTACGGAAAGCTCATAGCAGGGACGGTTGCTCTAACTTTCCTTGCTTGGATCCTCGTCCCACACGTATGGCTGTGGTTCCCTTTCGGGGCGATTGCCGTTTTCTTTTCTCTCGCTTCACTAATGCGATGGACATCGAAGCATCCATAGTCAGGGCCTTCCACCTCTATCAATGAGCCTGGTCCAGTGCCAGCCGCCGGCGTGTTCGTAGTATCGGACGCGTTCGGCGGCTCCGCGTTTCTCGGCGATGATCTCGGCGCGTAGCTGTTTCGCGGTGCGCTTGTCTGGCGCCCAGACCTTCTCGCAATGAGGGTCCGGGCAGTGTGGCCGTGGTGACCGGTGGGGATGCGGTTGCGCGGTCACTTCTCCCCCTTCTGGTTATGGATCTGGCAATCCCGAGTGATTGCCACCCGGTAGCCGCCGAACTGGTTTGCGCCTGGAATGTCACGCGTTGCCGATCGACTGCTGCCCCGGCAATCAAGCATCGGCGCCCCGGTGACCATGAAATCTTTCGGGTAGTCCTCTGGGAAGTCGAACTTATCCTCATACCCAACGCGCTTACCTTCCATCACAGGCAGGTCTTTCCATCCTGGCCAGCAGTGGTCCAAGAATTCGTGCACCGCGTCATTCGTGCTGACATGAATGCTTGACCACCATTTGCAACCGTCGCAGTACATGCGCGTGATGTACCACCTCACGCATGAGCACCAGTCCCCCACACTGTGATGGCAGCGAAGCCCAGAGTGATACATCGCCGAGTGATGCGCCGATCCGGCGCCTGATGATTCGTAGTAGGTAGACCACCCGACATAGGTTTTCCATCTGAACCCGCGACTTTGATGATCAGCACGGAAAGCTTCGAGCGCTTCTTGGAGCGCTTCGGGCGTTCCAGGATTGAAGAACGTCCCAGCCCCGCTGGTCTCCTGCATCAAGTGAGTGACGTCGACCTTTGGTCGGGATTCCAGCAGGTCAAAGATGCTCAGCTGTCCATGGATGGTCATCGTCTTTGTCCTTTCAGCTGCAGTACCGAATTGGCCCGGTCAATTTCGGATTGGGTTAGTCGCCGGTAAATCGGCTGGTCGCTCGTATGGCAACCGCATTCTTTCTTCTTCGCACATACATCCCATGGCGACCAGCAGCACGACTTCTTGCACGCGCTCATGATGCGTTCTCCAACCAGCCGTCAGCCCGAGCGAATTTTTTGCAGTCCTTGCAATACCATTCGTCTGCGCCCGAACGCTTAGCCCCTTCCAATCCGCACCGCTCACAGGAACGAACCGCGCTCGCTTCGACAACTTGGACTGGTTTGAATTCAACGACGGAAGATTCAGCAAAAACAACGAACTCAGCCTCGCCAGCGCCTGGAACTTCCCTGCCCAGGCGAATCATCACGGTAGGCGAACCAATGGTGATCACTCCGTGGCGTCGTGCTACTTTCGGCAGATCCTCTATAGCTTCGGCTTTCAAGTCCTCATACGGGATATCCGTATCCAAGACCGGCCACACTGCTTGAAAGACGCTCATTACGCTGCGTCCTGTTCGTCTCGTACCAGTGCGTGGTCGGTGATCATGCCCGGCTGGAAGCCGAACCAGTCAGCGATCAGCGTGTTGTGGATGTCGTAAACGGTCACGTACGGCATAGTCGCTGACACACCGAGTTCGGCTGCTCGTTCGCGGATCGCATCTGCAAGCTGAACCTTGTCAGCTGCATCGGCTTGGATGGTTTCGTATTCGACCCCGGCCTTGTCCAGGACGCGCTTTGTGCTGCGGCATTGCTGGCAATTCTCGGTGGTGTAGACGGTGACGATACGCATTGTTTCTCCTGAAAAAATATTGATGGTGTTGGGGTGGCCTGGTCCGACTGCTGGCCAGACCACCCCGAGTTTTTTACTGAGGGTTACTGCTTTGGTGGGATCTCATAGGTGAGAGAGCACTTCTTGCAGACAAGCCACCCGCATAAACGCTTCCTGCAATGCGGGACTGAATGGTTGACTGCAGGTCGTTTACAGCGTGGGCAGACGATTAGCGTTGCCATGGGCTTAGAACGGTGGTTCGTTGGCGGGTGGGTTGCCCCATCCCCCGCCACCGGTGCTGTTGTTCCAGCCGGCCCCCGAGCTGCTGTTTGGTGCGCGGCCGGCGGCGCCTTCACCGTTCCCGCGGGCGCCTGCTCCGACTTTCGCTGTAGCCCAGCGAAGATCCGGCCCAATAGATTCGATCTTGGCTTCAGTAACGGTCCGACGTTCGCCGGACTTCGTATCGTAGGATCGGGATTCAAGTTCTGCCAGGGCTATGACTGCCATTCCCTTGTCCAGCGATTCGGCAATGTTTTCTCCGAGTTCACGCCATGCGGAGCAACGCCAGAAGATCGTCTCCGCGTCCTTCCATTCGTTCGATTGCTTGTCGAACTTGCGTGCATTGGAAGCAATCGTGAAATTTGCTACTGCAGACCCGCTTGGGGTGAACCTCAGCTCAGGCGTTGCCGTGAGCCTTCCTCGAATCGTGATGTACTGTTCGTTGCTCATGCCGCTTTGGCCTTTCTTCTTTGGTAGTAGGCTGCACACGTTTCTTGCCTGCAAGTGCGGCAGATCCTATGTTTTCCTCCATCAAGGAGGATGGTGTTTTCGTCGTCGTATGGGTGCCCCTTGGGGCAATGGGTTTTAGCCAGTTGGTGGTCTCCGGCGCGCCCTCTTATCGAGTTGATCTTTTGCGTTGTGGCTTCCAGATGCCTCGGATTGCAGCACTTTCGATGTAGGCAAGGAACATCGGTACAACCAGAATCGTTGTGGCAGATATGGTCGATCACTAGACCACGAGGAATCGGGGCTCCGGTGAAAACTTCGTATGAGAATCTGTGGGCCTTCACCAAAGCCGAGCCATTCCAGAACTGGCCGTATCCGTTTCCGGCCTCGTCGACATATGCCGTCCATGGCCAGCATTCGTCTGGGCCGCGGACTTCGACTTTGGCCCAGAACCGGTCTAGTACGTCGCTCATTTCTAGGCCACCTCTCCGTCGATGATGGTGTATGCGTCTTCGATGTCGTCGCCGACTACTTCTAGCCAGATCTGGTATCCGTGCTCCTGCGCGGTAGCTTCGATCAGGGCGAGGCTGTCGGTGTCCAGCAGGGAGCCGTCTTGGATGCGGATGACTTTGAGTTTTGGGTTCAGTGCGATGGCCATGGCCATGCTCACGCGGATCTGTTCCGCGCTGGATGCTTGCTTGAATGGGACACTCTGGTAAGTGACGCCGTCCTCCGTGAAGCCAAGCCCCTCGACTGGGAACTGTGCTGATGCGAGTCCGTCGGCTTTGGTCTTGGCGATCTGGTCGAGCTTCGCGGTGAGCTGGTTTGCTTGACCCTTGGCTGCTTCGAACTGGAAGGACAGTGCACCGCGTTCCTGTGCCTTGCGCACGAGCCGGTTCGTTTCCTCAGCACCATCGATCTGTGCGCGCAGTTGTTCTAGGTCTGCCGTGTGATCGGAAAGGTTGCTTACGAAGTCGGTCACCTTGGCCAGGTGGTCCTTGGCCGCGGCCAGCTGGCGTTCAAGTTCCTGCACTTTGTACTGCGACTCGTTCAGGTCGGTCAGGTAGCGGTCGTTTTCCTGTTGCGCCTGTTCGAGCTTGCGATACTCGCCGAGCAGTTCGGAGACGCTGACCTCGTTTGCTGGCACACCCTCCGGCAGTTCACCGAATTGTGCGAGTGCGGATTCGAATTCCTTCACCCGACGGTTCACCGCGGTGCGTTCGTCGAACACCTGCTTGCGTTCAGCTTCCAACTGGTCTGGATCGAATGGCAGGTCGACTAGATCCAGCAACTGGGCCAGCTGCTTCTTGTCATCCAGCAAAGTGAACGCGAGCGGATCCATGGACAGGTTGCCAACGAGCTCGTCGAGCTTCGCCTGTGCCTTCGGGTACTTGGCCCCGTCCTTCGAGGTGAGCGTCAGGCGGGAGCCAGATGGGGTGAACACGCGGGTGACGGTCAGTTCCTCGGTTTCGAGAACAATCTCGGCGCGGTCTTCCCCGTCGCGGATCGGCTTCGGTGTGGTCTTCGAGTTGGCGCCACCCAGGGCTGCAGCGATGCTATCGAGCACTGAGCTCTTGCCCTGACCGTTCTTGCCGGCGACGATGACCAGGTTGCCGTCCGGGTCTGGCTTGATTTCGACGTGCTTGGCGCGCTTGTAGTTCGTGGTGGTTAGCGAAATGACTTTCATGATGTCTGACTCCTACTTGTTGTTGGTGGGTGCCCTGCCCCCAAGACAGGGCATCCACCGGGTTTGTTTGGTGTTTTGGTTAGGCGAACTTGGATCCGGCATCGACGATGCGGGACACCATTTCCTGCGGTGCGCCTTCGGCTACGGCACGGTTCCAGAGGGTGAGCAGTGCGTCACGGCTGGTGCTGGCCTCGGCGAGTTCGGCTTCCCAATCGGTTTCGAGTACGGCCGCCGGGCCGTCGTCTTGGATCGCTCCGGTCGCTTCATCCGCAACCGGCTCCGGGGCCGGGGCCGGGGCCGGGGCCGGGGCGGGGCGCGCCGGGCGCTCCCCGGCCTCATCCTTCTTCTCGACAGGCTTACGGGTGATCTTGCGAGTCTTCACGGGCGCTTCGGCAGCTGCTGGCTTCTCCCCCATGTCTTCCAGTTCCATCTCCTCGGCGCTGTACGGCATACCAGCAAGCACGTCTGGTGCGATGGTGCGACAAGCTTCTGCCTGCGCCTTCGCGGTCAGCATGGCAATAGGGTCGGACTGGTACTTGCTGTTCGACGTGTACCCGGCGGT
This sequence comes from Glutamicibacter sp., assembly GCF_050701915.1. NCBI lineage: Bacteria > Bacillati > Actinomycetota > Actinomycetes > Micrococcales > Micrococcaceae > Glutamicibacter > Glutamicibacter sp. The sequence goes on from NZ_JBOGEG010000001.1 coordinate 259,393, forward strand.
CTTGGCCCGGCCAATAGTCCAGGTGAATTCCTGCCAGCGTTCCTGCCCCTTGCGGCGGCCGGACACAGTCACAGATTCTGGGGTGGCTTCCGTGCGGACCACTTCGTGTCCCTGAGCCATGACCAGCGCGGTCATCGTCCGGGCGTACAGTGCTGGGCGGCCGTGGACAACGAAGATGTTCGACAGTGCGTTCATCGGGTCAAGGCCGAGGCTCTTGCCGGCGAGGATCGCAGCTGCTGCGGCTTCCGGTTTGCCCATGAAGTCTTTGGGGACGAAAGCGGTCTTGCACAGGGCTGTTCCGAGCTGGTGTGCGGCGCCCAGTTCGGCGGCCCATTCGGCGAGCTGGATGGTGCCAGTGCTTGTTGGGAGGTTGGTCTGGGTGGCGACTTCGCCTGCGGGGTTGAACGGTTGGATGCTCATTGTGGTTTGACTCCTTCTGGTGGTTAGGCGGCGCGGGTTTGGCGTGCCCGGATTTCGGTGATCATGTCCTGCAAGACTTTGACCAGGGTTTCGGCGTTCTCGACCGGGATAATGACTTCGAAGTCGGGGCGATCGAGCTTGCGGAGCTTCCCCCATGCGGGGTGCTGGTCCGTGGGTTCCATATCGATGGCGATTGCATCGTCCTCGTAGAAGAGGGAAAGCTTGCTGTGCTGGACTTCGCACTCAAACTTGTAGGCGCTCATTTTTGTGCCTCCGGGATGTCTCGTACTTGGATGTCGAACCCGTAGCCGTAGTAGAACGGGTTTCCGGGCGACCATCCGACTTCGAGTTCTACAACGTCACCGAGGTCTGCGTAGATGTGCCACCGTTCAAACTCTTCAGTTGTCCCTACGCCAGTTATGACGTGGTCGATCTTGTCCAAGTGGAGGATGACGTTTTCGACCTCGGTGAATGCGCAGCAGTCAGAAGTGTTTTCGAGGATTACCTGCTTGCCGTTGTCCAGGGTTAGTAGTGTTCCCCGGCCCGTTCCCCACAAATCGATGTGGACTGATGCGTCCTTTTCGACGGAAACGATCTTGCGACCTACGACGTGACCTGCCAGCGTCTCGATATTCCCTGGCATGGTTCCATCGTCGATGTCCCCCACGAGTTCTTCGGCAGGATATGGATTCTCGCTCATGCTGCTACCTGCATTTCGGTTGGTGGGTTGATTGGTTGGAGCTTCTTCTTGCCCCGCGCTTTCGCGTCCTCATGGACTGCCTTGGCGTGCAGGAACTGCTGGAAGTGTTCATCAATCTCCGCCGGCGACGTAGCCAGCGGATAGAGGCTGGTTCCCAACGGTGAACCTTCGTACCGGGCGTTGATGCCCTCACGGTCCAAGGGAGTGACGTGGGCGACGAACGTCTTCACCACCTCGGGCATGGGAACTTCCTTACCGCCGTCCATGTAGAACTCGGCCCGGGAATACGCGGCGGTCTGCAACGCGGTCTCCATGTACACGCCCTTGGACGTTTTCAAGTCGATCTGGATCAACTTGCCGGCATCGATGTCCGCCTGGGACATGAGCAGTGGCGACGTAGCCAAGAGGTCGACCTTGCCCGAATACCAGTGCTCACGATTTCCCAGCACCACTTCCACCAAGACGGGGGTGATCTGCCAGCGGTCGAGGAAGTCCAAGTAGCCCTCGATGAACCCGATAAGGTCTTCTGGTGCGTCGACTTCGCCGGTGGCTGCGAGCTTCTCCGCGAGGTCGTGCACCTCGGTGCCACGCTCGGCAGCGCTGTCGCGTTCCTGGTTCGGAAGCAGCTGCAGGAACTTGATGGACTGATCCCGGTCGCCGGCCAACAGTTCGGCAACTTTGCCTGCGTTCTCCGGGTCGGTAACGAACTTGGCGACCACACCCGGCGCCCACCAAACCAAAGCAGGCTTCGGGATACCGCCACCCAAAATGGTGGTGGCGCCACTGACTGGTTTTCCATCGAGCCTGTAGCGGTGGGATGCTTCGTTGAATACGAGCGACATGACCTATGCCCCAATCTGTGTCTTGATGAATGCTTCGAACAGGAACCCGGCACCGCACAAGGCGACGATTCCCAAACCGGCCAAACTGACCACGACACGCTCCCCCAAACTGGTGAGCTTCAAACCGTTGCGTTCCATCCACCGGCTCATGCTGCGCGCTCCTGCCGGCGCAAGAACCGTTCGATGCTGGACTCACGAACCTTCCATGTGCCGTGCCGGTTAGCCGACGAGAACTTCATACCCACCAGGTCGCCTCGGCGGAGCATCTGGCGGACCGTCTCTGGATGCGAACGGAGTCGTTCAGCGGTTTCCGGGACTGTGAGCAGTGGGTCTGGGTTTGGTTTAGCCAAGTTGATCCCTCCAGGTCTTTCCGATCCATTCGTATTGGTGTCCGCCGTTGCGGGATTTCATCCGGCTGGTGGCGTTGGCGTTCTTGGTGATCCATCCGCGGCGTTGGGCCGTGGTGAAGATGGCGCCGACCATGTTCTTGTGTGGTGCTGGCCGTTTCATTTCTGTGCGGAGGTCGTCTGCTGTGAACCGCCGGCCCTGCGTGGCCCAGCGTTCAACGATGTCCAGTGCGTCTTCGCGCCAGTTCAGATCTTCGAGTGCCATTGGTTGTGCAGTCACCGGCGTGTCCTTTCGTTAGTTACTTGATGCAACTACCAGAGCTATGCTGCGCAACTGGTAGTTGCTTTTTCGGGGTCGAAAAGTACGGTCACGTCTACGCCAATGACCTCCGCGATACGTTCTGCGGTTTCGGGCTTGCAGCTGACTTTCTTGCCCGATGCGAGCTGGCTAATGAACGCCTGGCTAATGTCAGCGCGGCGAGCGAGCGAGCGTTGCGTGATTTTCCGGGGATCTATTGGCGCCCCATTTCGATAGGCGTCCATATCCTCTTTGGTGTAGATAAAAGTCCGGAGCCTCTGAGCGGATGATAATCGCATGTAGGTTCCCTCCTGCCACTTGCGCTTTGTTCTGAATGGGGACATTTGAAAACCTTTCTAGTTATCACTTCCTGCAACTGCTGATAGCAATAGTATGCACTACTGGTTATCATTAATGCAAGCGGTGGTAGCAATATTTTCGGCTAGATCATGCAGAACCGCAGAAATACGGGGCTTAATTGGTTATCACCAAGGGGTAACTACGGCAGAATTAGGGGTTATCAGGTAGAACAAGCGTCCGATGGCGCGCAACCCGTAACCCGCAGAGGATTCAAATCATGAACACGAACCCAAACCAAGGCATTCGCGAACTGATCCTCAACAAGCGCGGAGACCGCAGCCTCGAATCCCTTTCCAAAGCCTGCGGCGGCGTACCGACACGCGCCAATCTTGACCGCCTGATCAACCGCCCGGTACTGAGCTGGCCCAAAGAGAATGCCGTCATCCTAGGACTGGCGCGAGGACTCGGTGTTCGGGTAATCGACGTAGTCACCGCCTACGCTGCATCTCTTGGCCTGCCGGTGGAGACGGACACCTCGAACTTGACCCTCCAGGGTGCCGGCAACCTGCCAGAAGCTTCCCAGCGCGTCCTGCGTGAGACGGCAGACAACATGCTCTGGTGGCAGGAGCAGTCCCATATTGCCAGCGACGGAGCTAACGCCCCGACGGCAGATGTGCATGAGCTCTTCCCTGCTGACCGGGTCGCGGCATCCAAGGGCGAGCCGGGCGTGGACCCTGAGCAGCTGCCGGAATAATAATTCGTTGACGATTTTCTAACTGTCGGCCTCTACGCCTATATTCGAACATATGTTCGAAGTAGTTCTAGCGCGACTCAAGCCACGCATCGTAGAAACTGACCTTCCTGACCAGCTCTGGGGAGCATACGACCTGCTCACCCACACGATCTTCCTCCGCCCACGCCTCGCACCAATCCAGCGGCGCTCCACGCTATCCCACGAGACCGCCCACGCCCTCCTAGGCCACACAGGACACCACCCACGCCAGGAACGCGCAGCAGAGGAACTCTCAGCCTCCTGGCTGATCCACCCCACCCAATGGGCCGCGGCAACCCGCATCTACAACACAGCCACACCACTGGCCCACGAACTCGACGTGCTACCCCGAGACACCCACGCATACATGCGCCTACTAAAGCGCACCCAAAAACAGGAGAACCACCCATGGCCACCGGCAGAATAGTCGACCTATGGCACCGCAAAGACCGCACCCGCACCACAAGGTACGGCACCGGAAAACGATGGCAAGCAGTCTGGACCGACAACACCGGGAAGGAAACCAAACGCTCCTTCGACTACAAAGACCAAGCCCAAGCATGGATCGACACCCGAACCATCGACGATGCACTCACCCCAGGCGGCACGAAACAGCCAATTCTATTCGAGGACTACTTCGAACTCTGGTGGGAGAAACAAGCCCACCAGCGGCCCAATTCCCTGCGCACCATGGGATCGCACTGCAAGAATTGGATCGAACCAACTTTCAAAGGCCAGTACCTTCACCAAATCGAACAGGCACAAGTGCAACGCGCCGTGTACGAGTGGCAGGAAAAGAACGCCTTATCAACAACAAAGCTCATGTACCGGTACACGTCCCAGATCTTCGGAGAAGCAGTCCATGACAAATACCTGAAAGAGTCGCCCTGCAAACGAATCAAGTTCATGCAAGAAGAACTAGCCGAGAACTTGCCAGAGTTCACCCTCTCGCCGGAAGTGTTCGCCCAGTTCTGCGATCTGGCAAAGCCCCTATTCAAGACTGCAGCGCTGATCGCTGCCGCGACCGGGCTACGGCCCAAGGAGCTCATAGGCCTCACCGTGAAGGACATTGATTTTCCGCGCTCGATCATCAAGCTGACAATGCAGGACGCATCACCGAACGTAAGCACCGTCCGCCGCGGCCCGTTGAAGACCAAATACTCTCGCCGCAACATCAGCTTCGGGCCAATGGTACGGGGCTTGCTGAAAGCACTCTGCGCTAACCCTGGCGATGATGGCAGGCTGTTCCATATCGAAAGGACCCCGGCGTTGTATTGGCGGTTCGAGTCAGAGTGGTCTCGGGTGCGCGATCTATTGCCGGAAATAGGGCCAGGGTGGCACCAGCTGCGGCACTTCCATGCGAGCCAGCTGATTAGCGGTGGTATGTCGCCGGTGGCGGTAGCTGCCCGGTTGGGGCATAAGGATGCAACCATCACGCTGCAGAAGTACGCACACCTGTGGCATGAGGACGCAGGGAGCATGGCAAAGATTGGTGATTCCGTGGTGGCGTTGGGGCGCTCTACCGCCACAGAAACGCCACAAGTCGCCTAGTTGCCAGTGCTTGCAAGGGGTCTATGTCTACGCTGGATAGAAATTGATTGAAACTCCCCACGGAGAGGATCACAGTTGAAAAATGGTGATTTGGCTCAATTCAAGACGCTACAATCCCCTGCCCGGTGATCAGCCATGCGACTTTGCGACCTCGCACTTGCCATCTCCTTTTGCACTTCGAATCTGCCCCCGCATACAGCTCCCTGCCCAAACCAGCGACTCCCCTGCAGCAGAACAACACGTCAATGTCCACAAGCTGGGACCAGTGTTGGAATAGCCCACGGCGCAGCAGGCAGCATCCGCCCCAGGCGCCGAACAGCATTTGAACTGAACACGCTTCGACCAGCCAGGCGCTGACCATAAGTGAACAAAGATGACTTCCGATGGCGTCTAGTGAAACAAGAGTTGTTCTTTGTAACACGGCCTGTTTGCCGTGTACCAACTTACAGAAGCAACCGGCCTACTGGAGCGCGTCGGGAACCGCCTGCGCACAAACGCACAGAATGTCCGCGCAATTCGCTCAGGCCATGGCATGAATAGCCGCATCAAGTCCAGCCTCTGCGCAAACCGAATAATTCTGTGTCATCTTGCTAAATTCAACGCCCCAAGACGCCTTTTCGCGATAGAGTTGACTCAGATTGCGCCGTCGCGACCTGCATCCCTCTAAATAAGGCACAGCCGGAGGTATGGGGAGGCGACGGCGTATTGCGTGTCAGCGGGAGATATCTCCCGTCCAAGCCTGAATGGAAGGAACGCCGCTGTGGCGACTGAATCCTTAGTTGAAGAATTCTCACTGACCGAGTTGGACCGTAAGGCCATCGACACCACCCGTGTCCTGGCAGCCGACGCCGTCGAAAAGGTTGGCAATGGCCACCCCGGTACCGCAATGAGCTTGGCTCCGGCCGCCTACTTGATTTTCCAGAAGCACCTGCGCCACGACCCGAAGGATCCAAACTGGATCGGCCGCGACCGCTTTGTGCTTTCCCCGGGCCACACCTCGCTGACCCTGTACCTGCAGCTGTTCCTCTCCGGCTACGGCCTGGAGATGGAAGACATCGAAGCGCTGCGCACCTGGGGCGCCAAGACCCCGGGCCACCCGGAGTTCGGCCACACCGCCGGCGTTGAGATCACCACCGGCCCGCTGGGCCAGGGCCTGGCTTCCGCTGTTGGTTTCGCCTACTCCCAGCGCCGCATGCGCGGCCTGCTGGATCCAGCTGCCGAAGCAGGGACCAGCCCATTCGACCACACCGTCTACGTCATCGCTTCCGATGGCGACCTGCAAGAAGGCGTCACCTCCGAGGCTTCCTCGCTGGCCGGCCACCAGGAACTGGGCAACCTCGTTGTGATCTATGATGACAACAAGATCTCCATCGAGAACGACACCGACATCGCCTTCACCGAAGACGTGCTGGGCCGCTACGAGTCCTACGGCTGGCACACCCAGCGCGTGGACTGGACCGTCACCGGAGAATACGTCGAGGACATGGCCGCACTGGATGCTGCTGTCCGCGCCGCGAAGGCCGAGACCTCCCGCCCATCGATCATCAGCTTGCGCACCATCATCGGCTGGCCATCGCCAACCAAGCAGAACACCGGCGGCATCCACGGCTCGAAGCTGGGTACCGAGGAAGTTGCCGGCCTGAAGACGATCCTGGGCTTCGACCCGGAGAAGAACTTCCAGATCGAGGACGACGTACTGGCTCACGCCCGCGAGGTCGTTACCCGCGGCGCACAGCTGCACGCTTCGTGGAACGAGACCTTCGACGCCTGGAAGTCCGCCAATCCAGAAGAAGCCGCCCTGCTGGAGCGCCTGCAGGCTGGCGAACTGCCAGAGGGCTGGACCGAGAAGATCCCGACCTTCGAGCCAGGTTCCACCATGGCTACCCGCGCCGCGTCGGGCAAGGTCATCAACGCAATCGCGGATGAACTGCCAGAACTCTGGGGCGGCTCCGCTGACCTCGCCGGTTCGAACAACACCACCATCGAGACCGCGAAGTCCTTCGCTCCCGAGCGCCGCTCCACCGATTCCTGGTCGGCCAGCCCGTACGGCCGCGTGCTGCACTTCGGCATCCGCGAGCACGCCGCCGCCTCGATCGTGAACGGCATCGTGCTCTCGTCCCCGACCCGTGCATTCTCCGGCACCTTCCTGATCTTCTCGGACTACCAGCGCCCGGCCATCCGCTTGGCCGCGCTGATGGGTGTCCCCTCGATCTTCGTCTGGACCCACGACTCCATCGGCCTGGGCGAAGACGGCCCAACCCACCAGCCGGTGGAGCAGCTCGCTTCGCTGCGCATCATCCCCAACTTCGACGTCGTCCGCCCAGCGGATGCCAACGAAGTCGCCTACGCATGGCGCGGCATCCTCGAGCTGACCGATACCCCTTCGGGCATCGTGCTCTCCCGCCAGAACCTGCCAATCTACGACCGCGCGGCCACCGGCTTCCGCGGCGCGGAAGGCACCCTGAAGGGCGGCTACATCCTGGCCGAGGCTGTGCGCGATGGCGCAGAGACCACCCCGGATGTCATCTTGCTGGCTACCGGCTCCGAGGTCGAGCTGGCCGTCGAGGCCCGCGAAGCGCTGGCGGCCAAGAACGTCGCGGCCCGCGTCGTTTCGCTGCCTTCGCTGGAATGGTTCGCCAAGCAGGATGCCGCTTACCGCGAAGAGGTCCTGCCAGCAGCCGTCGCCGCCCGTGTTTCGGTAGAAGCCGGCGTGGCCACCGGCTGGCGCGAACTGGTAGGCGCGCACGGCGAAATCATTTCGTTGGATCACTTCGGCGCTTCCGCCGATTACAAGAAGCTGTACTCGGAGTTCGGCATCACCACCGAGGCTGTTGTAGCCGCTGCCGAAACCTCCATGCAGAACGCTGCTAAGTAAGGAACTGAAGTAAAGATTATGAGCAACCCGAATACTCAGGCCCTGTCCGACGCCGGCGTCTCCATCTGGCTGGACGACCTTTCGCGCGAACGACTGACCAGCGGCTCGCTGGCCAAGCTGATCGAAGAGAAGAACGTTGTCGGCGTAACCACCAACCCGGCAATCTTCGCGGCATCGCTGTCCAAGGCAGAGGTGTACGGCGAGGCCATCGCCGAGCAGAAGCACCGCTCGGTGGAAGACGCGATCACCGAGATCACCAGCGACGACGTGGCAGTTGCCTGCGACCTGTTCAAGGGCATCTACGAGTCCTCCAAGGGCTTCGACGGCCGCGTGTCCATCGAGGTCGACCCCCGCCTGGCTCACGAGACCGCACCGACCATCGCCCAGGCCAAGGCCCTGTACGAGCGCGTGAACCGCGAGAACGTGCTGATCAAGATCCCGGCAACCGTCGAGGGCCTGGAAGCCATCACCGAAACCATTGCCGCCGGCATTTCGGTGAACGTGACCCTGATCTTCTCGCTGGAACGCTACCGCGAGGTCATCAACGCCTACCTGCTGGGCCTGGAGAAGGCCCACGCCGCTGGCGTGGACCTGTCCAAGATCCACTCGGTCGCTTCCTTCTTCGTCTCCCGCGTGGACTCCGAGATCGACAAGCGACTGGACGCCATTGGCACCGATGCGGCAGCAGCCGTGCGCGGCCAGGCCGGCGTGGCCAACGCCCGCTTGGCCTACCAGGTCTTCGAAGAGTCCTTCGCTTCGGCACGCTACGAGGTGCTGGCAGCTGCCGGCGCCAACGTCCAGCGCCCGCTGTGGGCTTCGACCGGCGTGAAGGATCCTGCCTACCCATCGACCCTGTACGTGACCGAACTGGTCGCGCCGCAGACGGTGAACACCATGCCGGAGAAGACCCTGGACGCCACCGCAGCCGAAGCCGAGATCCGCGGCAACGCGATCGCCGGCGGCTACGATGCAGCCAACCGCGTGCTCGACAAGCTCGCTGCCCTGGGCATCGACTACACCGAGGTCGTCAACCTGCTCGAGGTCGAAGGCGTTCAGAAGTTCGACGTTGCCTGGAACGAACTGCTTGAGGATATGGCTGTGGCTCTGAAGGGAGCCAAGTAGATGGAACTTGGTCTGGTAACCTCCGGCGAGGCCCTGGCCTCCGTCGATGCGTTGCTCCCGAAGCTGATCGACGCAAAAATCGGCAGCCGCATTGCCGCGCAGGATCCCACCATCTGGGGCCCGGCGGCTGTTGCCGAATCGGCCATCCGCCTGGGCTGGGTCAACCCCTTCGAGGCAGCAGGCAAGCTCATCCCGCAAATCCTGGATCTGCGCGATGAGCTGCACGACGAGGGACTTACCCGCATCGTGCTGTGCGGCATGGGCGGATCCTCGCTGGCCCCTGAGGTCATCGCCGCCCATGACGAGGTGGACCTGGTCATCTGCGACACCACCGATCCGTCGATGGTCAAGGGCATCGTGGAAACCGACCTGGAGCACACCGTTGTGGTAGTTGCTTCCAAGTCCGGTTCCACCGTGGAAACCGACTCGCAGCGCCGTGCCTTCACCGCGGCATTCGAGGCTGCCGGAATCGATCCGGCCACCCGCCTGGTGCTGGTGACCGATCCGGGTTCGCCGATGGACAACCCCGAAGGTGTGCGCGCGGTGTTCAACGCCGACCCGAATGTGGGCGGCCGCTACTCGGCGCTGACCGCATTCGGCCTGGTTCCTTCGGGCCTGGCCGGCGCGGACATCGAGGCCCTGGTGGAAGAATCCGGCCTGATCAACGACGTGCTGGCGATGGACGACGAGGACAACCTCGCGCTGCACCTGGGTGCAGCCATGGCTACCGCGGGCCGCGACAAGCTCCTGATCGCTTGCGTTGGCAACGCCCTGCCGGGCTTCGGCGACTGGGCCGAGCAGCTGATCGCGGAATCCACCGGCAAGGAGGGCAAGGGCGTCCTGCCGGTTGCCGCCCACCTGGATGCACCTGAGCTGGAGAACCCCGCCAAGGACGTGCTGCCGCTGTTCGTCTACGAGCAGCTGCCGCACGAAATCGACGAGGACGCCACCGCGGTGCACTTCAGTGCACCGCTGGGCACCGCGTTCATGATCTTCGAGTACGCCACCGCCGTGGCCGGCTACCTGCTGGGCATCAGCCCATTCGACCAGCCCGATGTCGAGGCGGCGAAGATCGCTGCGCGCTCCATGCTCGATGCTCCGGCGCAGAGCGCACCGGATGCAGTGGATGGGCCAGTTGAGCTCTACGGCACCGGGGCCAAGACCTTGGATGCGGCTTTGGAGCAGCTCGCCGCGCAGCTGCCGGCAGACGGCTACCTTGCCGTCCAGGCATACCTGAACCGCACCGCCGACAAGGAGCTCGAAGCGCTGCGTGATGCCCTCGCCAAGAAGACCGGCCGTCCGGTCACCTTCGGCTGGGGCCCGCGCTTCCTGCACTCCACCGGCCAGTACCACAAGGGCGGCCCGGCACAGGGCGTGTTCTTGCAGGTCACCGCGGATCACAAGGAAGACCTGGAGATCCCTGACCGTCCGTACACCTTCGGCGGCCTGATCACCGCCCAGGCGATCGGCGACGGCGCAGTACTGGCTGACGCCGAACATAACCGCCCAGTGCTGCGCGTGAACCTCACGGACCGCGCCGCCGGAATCGCTGCCCTGCTAGAGGCAGCGAAGTAAGGCACTATGAGCAACCCACTACGCGACGCCCGCGACCGGCGGCTTAACCGCATTGCCGGTCCGGGCGCGCTGGTGTTCTTCGGAATCACCGGCGACCTTGCCCGCAAGAAGCTCATGCCAGCCGTCTACGACCTGGCTAACCGCGGACTGCTGCCCCCGAATTTTGCGATTGTCGGCTTTGGCCGTCGCGACTGGACGGCGCAGGACTTCGCCGACCAGGCCCGCGAATGGATCCTGGCCAGCGCCCGCACCCCCTTCAACGAAACCGTGTTCGCCCAGCTGGCCGCCGGCATGCGCTTCATCTCCGGCGCCTTCGACGATGACGGCGCATACGAGAAGCTTGCCGCGACCCTGGATGAACTGGCCGAATCGCGGTCCACCGGGCGCAACCACGCCTTCTACCTCTCGATCCCTCCGAGCTGGTTCGAGGTCGTCTGCCAGAAGCTCTCCGAGCACAAGCTGGCCAAGGACAAGAACCCTGGCTGGGAACGCGTGGTCATCGAGAAGCCCTTCGGCCACGACCTGCAAAGCGCCCGCGAACTCAACGAGATCGTCGAGTCCGTGTTCCCGCCGGACGCGGTGTTCCGCATCGACCACTATCTGGGCAAGGAAACCGTGCAGAACCTGCTGGCTCTGCGTTTCGGCAACCAGATGTTCGAGCCGCTGTGGAACAACAAGTACGTGGACCACGTGCAGATCACCATGGCCGAGGACATCGGCATTGGCGGGCGCGCAAGCTACTACGACGGTGTGGGCGCGGCCCGCGACGTCATCCAGAACCACCTGCTCCAGCTGCTCGCGCTGACCGCCATGGAGGAGCCCATCTCCTTCGACGCGGACCACTTGCGCAGCGAAAAGGAGAAGGTGCTCACCGCCGTCCAGCTGCCCGAGGACCTGGGAGCGGCCAGTGCCCGCGGCCAGTACACCTCCGGCTGGCAGGGCGCTGAAGAGGTCGTCGGCTTCCTCGACGAGGAGGGCTTCAACCCGAAGTCCAAGACCGAGACCTATGCGGCGATCCGGCTGAACATCAATACCCGACGCTGGTCCGGGGTGCCGTTCTACCTGCGTGCCGGCAAGCGCCTGGGCCGCCGCGTCACCGAGATCGCGGTGGTCTTCAAGAAGGCGCCGAATCTGCTGTTCACCGACCACAAGGACGACGAATTCGGCCAGAACGCATTCGTGATCCGCGTGCAGCCCGATGAGGGCGCGACCATCCGCTTCTCTTCCAAGGTGCCCGGCACCCAGATGGAGATCCGCGATGTGACCATGGACTTCGGCTACGGCAACGCCTTCACCGAATCCTCCCCCGAGGCCTACGAGCGCCTGATCCTCGATGTGCTGCTCGGTGAGCCGCCACTGTTCCCGCGCCATGAGGAAGTAGAGCAGTCCTGGCGCATCCTGGATCCCTTCGAGGAGTTCTGGGCCTCGCTGCCCACCCAGCCGGATCCCTATGCTCCGGGCTCCTGGGGACCTGAAAGCAGCGATGAGCTGATGGCCAAGGATGGAAGGACCTGGAGACGACCATGATGATCGATCTTCCCAACACCACCACCTCCAAGGTGGCCAAGAAGCTGATCTCCTCGCGCCGCACCCACGGCGTGGTAGCGCTCTCCCGCGTGATGACCCTGGTGGTCATCACCCGTGAGGGCTTCGCCGAGAACGCGATCGAGGCGGCCAACCTGGCCAGCCGCGAGCACCCCTGCCGGATCATCGTGGTGGTTCGCGGCAACAAGTCCGAGGCCAACCGGCTGGACGTGCAAATCCGCGTGGGCGGGGACGCCGGCGCCTCCGAGGTGATCGTGATGCGCACCTACGGCCCGGATGTCGTGGCCGACGAGGCGCTGATCTCCGCGCTGCTGCTGCCTGATGCACCGATCGTGGCCTGGTGGCCGCATGGCGTGCCGCAGGATCCGGCCGGCACCGCGCTGGGCAAGCTGGCGCACCGCCGCATCACCGATTCGGCGGAGACCGAAGACCCCACCGCCGCGCTGTTCAGCCGCATCGAGACCTACCAGGCCGGAGACACCGATCTTGCCTGGACGCGGCTGACCCTGTGGCGGGCCCAGCTGGCGAGCATCATCGACCTGATCGGCACCGACGGGCTGACCGGCATCACCGTGAAGGGCTCGGATAATTCCCCGTCCACCACGTTGCTGGCCGCCTGGCTGACCCTGTGCCTGGACGTCCCGGTGACCATCGCCGCGGACGAGTCCAATGGCGGGCTATCCAGCGTCCGGCTAACTCGCGAAGCCGGCGATGTGGAGCTTTCGCGCCCTTCCGGCGCGGTAGCGCACCTGTACCTGCCCGGGTCGGCCCCGCAGCGCATCTCCCTGCCGCGGCGATCGGTTGCCGAATGCCTGGCCGAAGAGATGCGCCGCCTGGACGCCGATGACGTCTTCGGAGAAGTCATCACCAAGGGCCTGAACCTGACCAACCTGAGGAGCATCAGATCCAGTGATCGCTAGGCAAATTCTCATCCACGAGGACCCGGAAGCTACCGCCCACGCCATTGCGGCCCGGCTGATCACCTCGATCGCCGATGCACTGGCCGCCCGCGGTGTCGCCCACGTGGTGGTGACCGGCGGTTCGCTGGGCATCGCCGCCTTGGAAGCCGTCGCCGCCAACCCCGCCAAGGCCTCGGTCAACTGGTCGCAGGTGCACTTCTGGTGGGGCGACGAGCGTTTTGTCGCGACCGATTCACCGGACCGCAATGTGCTGCAGGCAGCAGCCCTGTTCGACGCGCTGGATCAATTGGGCCTGGACCGCGCCACCGTGCACGCCATGGGCGCCAGCGACAAGTACGAGTCCGCCGAGCAGGCCGCCGCGGCCTACGCCGATGAGCTGGCCGGGGAAGCCGACGACGGCGCGTTGAACCCCGCGTTCGACGTGCTGATGCTCGGCATGGGCCCGGACTCGCATGTCGCCTCGCTCTTCCCGAACCACACCCGGTCGGACGAGCCAGGGGTCATCGCGGTCCACGACTCCCCCAAGCCGCCTGCGCACCGCGTCACGCTCACCATGGGCACCATCAACACCGCCAAAGAGGTGTGGCTCATCGTGGCCGGCGCCGATAAGGCCCCGGCGCTGGCCAAGGCCCAGCACGAGGTCAACGAGGCCGCTGTCCCGGCCTCGGCGGTGCACGGCACCCAAGCTACCCGCTGGATCATCGACCGCGCTGCGGCCACCTTGCTCTAGCCTGCACCGCATTGCCGGTGCCGCAATCCTGCATTCACCAGGATCGCGGCACCGGCCTTTGCGTTCCCCTGCACCACCTGCCCGAAAGGTTCCCATGCTTTCCGCCCCGCTGCCCGATGCCGCGCAGCCATCCCGCAAGGTCGCCGTGATCGGCGCCGGCGTCATTGGGCTCTCCGCCGCCCATGAGCTGGCAGCCGCCGGCCACCAGGTCACCGTCATCGCCGACCAGCAGCCGCTGCAGACCGTCTCCTCGGTTGCCGCCGCCATCTGGTTCCCGTACCACTCGGAGAACTCCGAAGCCGCCGATCTGCTGCTCGCCCGTTCGCTGGCACGCTTCCAGGAGCTTGCCAGCATCAAGGAAACCGGCATCGACCTGCGCCGCGGCCTGAATCTGGAAGCTTCCCCGGACGAGGACCGCTCCTGGGCGAAAATCGTCACCAACGCCGCCGAAGCCCCGGCAGAAGATATCCCGCGAATTGCCGCCGCGGGCATGCGTGCCACCGTCCCGGTGATCACCATGCCTACCTACCTGTCCTGGCTGCATGGCCAGGCCGCGGCCAAGGGCGTCAAGTTCATCCAGCGCACGGTTCGGTCCTTCGGCGAGCTGGAGGACGAGGCCGACGTCGTCGTATTGGCCGCGGGCCTGCGTGGTGGCGAACTCACCGGCGATGACGACACCGTCTACCCCATCCGCGGCCAGGTGATCCGCCTGGCCAATACCGCGGGATTGGCCGACTGGCTCTGCTATGACGAGCATCCGCAGGGCGTCTCCTACATCATTCCGCGCCGCGATGACATCATCATTGGCGGTACCGACGTGGCCAACGACTACAACCCCGAAGTCGACCCGCAGACCGCCACCGAGATGCTGCGCCGTGCCATCGGCCTGGTCCCCCAGCTGGCGGGCTGCGAGATCCTGGAGCACAAGGTGGGGCTGCGCCCGGCACGCGAGACGATCCGCCTGGAGCGCGTCGACGGGCACGCGCTGCCTGTCATCGCAGCCTACGGCCACGGAGGGGCTGGGGTGACCCTCTCCTGGGGTACCGCACAGCGGGTCGTGGAATTGCTCGAAGGCTAGCGGAACCCCCTGCAAACCGGCAGCCACGCAGGTTCGCGCGGCTGCCGTTCTGCCTTAACCGGCGAAGCGGCGCTGCTTGATCGGTTCAAGCGCTCCCGCGCAAGCCAGATCGGCCCCAGGCCGGATGACGGGAATCACCATTGACACCCGCTTTACCGGGCGTAGTATTTCATTCGTACTACTCGTCCCACGGTTTCGCGAGACGTTATCTCGACCATTGCGACCTCTATGAATCTTCCCAATTCCCGGCGCTCGGCCGCTGCGCAGCACAGCGTGCTGGCCAAGCCGGCTCGCGCAGTTGCCTTCTCCTTTGCCGGCGCAATCCTCATTGGCGGATTGCTCCTCTCGTCCCCGGCCGCCAACACGCAAGGCACCTTCACCTCCCTGGTGGACGGGCTCTTCACCGCAACGTCAGCGGTTTGCGTCACCGGCCTGACCGTCCTGGACACGGCAAACCACTACACCCTCTTCGGCAAGATCGTCATCCTGGTCCTGATCCAGGCTGGCGGCCTGGGCCTGATGCTGGTCGCATCGTTGCTGAGCATGCTGGTCATGGGCCGCATCGGCTATCTGACCCGGCTGTCCACCCAGCGCGAAAGTACCGCCGTTTCCGGCGCCGATGTGCGCACCGCAGCATTGATGATCATCAGATTGTCATTGGCTATCGAATCCGTGGTGGCCATCTTCTTGGCAGCCCGCTTCTGGCTGGCCTACGACTACGAACCAGCCAGGGCGATCTGGCATGGCCTGTTCCATGCGGTTTCGTCCTTCAATAACGCGGGTTTTGCCCTGTATTCGAACAGCCTGATGGATTTCGTCGCGGACCCGTGGCTATGCATTCCGATCAGCCTGGCCATCATTCTCGGCGGCTTGGGTTTCCCTGTCCTGGTCCAGCTCAGGCATCATTGGCGGAATTCGCTGAAGTGGACGATGAACACCCGTCTTGTCCTGCTCATGACGTCATTGCTGCTGTTTGCGGGCACCATCTTCATCACTGCCATGGAATGGAACAATCCGAAGACGCTTGGCGAGCTTGAACCGGCGCAGCGGATCCTTGCCGGATTCTTCCAATCGGTGCAGACGCGTACCGCAGGCTTCAATTCCATCGATATCGGCGCCATGCATCCAGCATCCTGGCTGGGCATTGACGTGCTGATGTTCATCGGCGGCGGCCCGGCTGGCACCGCCGGCGGCATCAAGATCACCACGGCTGCGATCCTGCTGTTCATCATCATGACCGAGCTTCGAGGCGAGACCGCCGTCAACGTCCTGGGCAAGCGCCTGTCGCGCTCGGTGCACCGCCAGGCCATCACCGTAGCGCTGATGGGCGTAGCGGCAGTATTCGTTGGCACCATGGGCCTGCTGCTGCTCACCAATTATTCCCTGGATCGCTGCCTCTTTGAAGCCACATCCGCATTTGGCACCGTCGGACTGTCCACCGGCATCACCCCGGAGCTGCCGGACCCTGCTAAGGCCATCCTCATCGCATTGATGTACCTGGGCCGCGTCGGCGTCCTCTCGCTGGGCTCCGCGCTGGCCCTGCGCGACCGAAAAGCACTCTACGAACTCCCCAAGGAAAGGCCTTCCATTGGCTAAGCTGTTGAATTTTCGAAATGACGCCAAGGGGCTGGCGAAAGCCGACTCCGTTGCAGTTATCGGGCTCGGGCGATTTGGCGAATCCCTTGCCCTGGAACTGATGAAGTCCGGCACCCATGTCCTGGGCATTGACGTGCATGAGAACAACGTCCAGTCCCTGAATGGGGAATTGACGCAGGTGGTTCGCGCCGACGCGTCAAGCCGCGAAGCGCTCGAGCAACTCTCAATCCAAGAATTCGACCGTGTGGTGGTTGCCGTAGGCAGCCACCTGCAGTCATCGATCTTGTGCTGCTCGCTCTTGGTCAGCATGGGGATACCGCAGATCTGGGCCAAGGCACAGGATGATCGGCACGGATTGATACTGGAACAGCTGGGAATCCACCACATCGTCTACCCGGAGAAGGACATGGGCAAGCGCGTCGCCCACTTGGTACGCGGATCCCTGATGGATTACCTGGAAGTCGATCCGGGCTACGCCATGGTGAAGATGAGCGCGCCAGCCACATTGCATGGGGTGAAACTCAGCGATGCCGCGGTCCGCAATAAATACCGGGTGACCATTGCGGCCACGACCAATGCGGCCGGCGAATGGAAGAACACGGACGGAAACACCGTCCTGCAGACCGGAGACAAGATCCTCGTGCTCGGCTCGATTGCCGATACTGAGAAGTTCGGGCAACTAGCCTGAAACGCGCAATAGGCGCCTTCCACATCAAGTGGAAGGCGCCTATTGCCTGCTATGGAAGGTTATTGCTCAGGCTTCGATGCTGAATCGCAGGACCAGAGCAAGGCCGATGATCACGGCACCCCAGATCAGACCAAGAATAATGGTGATGCGGTTCAGGTTGCGCTCGGCAACTCCCGAAGATCCCATTGAGCTGGTCATGCCGCCGCCGAACATGTCGGACATACCGCCACCACGGCCCTTGTGCAAAAGGATCAAAAGGGTGAGCAGGACGCTTGTAATGCCCAGCAATACCTGCAAAATGATCTTGATAATATCCAAGTCGACGGTTCCTTAGTTAGATTCAGTCGGTGACGAGATGATGCTCGAACCTGACAATATTAGCAAATTCTTCGGCATCCAGGCTGGCACCGCCAACCAACACGCCATCAACATCGCGTTCACGCATGATCGATGCGGCATTTGCTGCCTTAACACTACCGCCATAGAGCAGCTGAGTCTTCTCAGCAATCTCTGCGCCGAAGCGTTCAGCCAGTGCTCCACGAATGGCGGCGCACATTTCCTGCGCGTCAGCTGGTCCCGCAACTTCACCGGTCCCGATGGCCCACACTGGTTCGTAGGCGATGACCAGGCTTGCGGCCTGCTCAGCGGTTACGCCTTCCAGCGACTGGGACAACTGCTCCAGGGTGAATGCCACATGCTCGCCGGCCTTGCGTACTTCCAGGCCTTCACCGACGCACAGCATCGGGGTCAGCTCGTGGCGGTAGGCCGCAGCCAGCTTGGCGGCAATCACCTGGTTGGTTTCATTGTGGTACTCGCGACGCTCGGAGTGGCCTACCAAAACGTAGCTGCAGCCGAGCTTCTTGAGGAACTGGCCCGAGATTTCGCCGGTGTACGCACCGGAGTCCTGTGCGGACAGATCCTGGGCACCGTAGACGATATCCAGCTTGTCGCCCAGCGTCAGGGTCTGCACGCCGCGGATGTCGGTGAAGGGAGGGAACACTGCGACCTCGGCACGATCGTAATCGTGCTCGTGATCCTTCAGGGTCCACGCCAGCTTCTGCACCAGGGTGATGCCCTGGACGTGGTCCATGTTCATCTTCCAGTTGCCGGCAATCAGCGGCTGGCGCACAAAGGCGCCGTTCTGCGAAATGGTCATTTTTAGCCTTCCAATGCGGCAACACCCGGCAGGGTCTTGCCTTCGAGGTACTCCAGCGAAGCACCGCCACCGGTGGAGATATGCCCGAAGTCATCCTCCGAGAAGCCCAGTGCGCGTACGGCTGCAGCGGAGTCGCCGCCGCCTACAACGCTGAACGCTTCCGAGTCCGCCAGAGCCTGCGCGACGGTACGGGTACCTTCAGCGAAAGCAGGGATCTCGAAGACGCCCATTGGGCCGTTCCAGAACACGGTATTTGCGCTGGTGATGTAGCTTGCGAACAGTTCAGCGGACTTTGGTCCGATGTCCAGGCCAAGACCGTTGGAGCCGAAGCTGGCTTCCTCGATCTTGTCTGCGGCCAGCGCCTCGTGCTCAGCGTCGGCACCGAACTTGCTTGCCACGACGACGTCGCTAGGCACGATGATGTCGCAGCCGAGCTTCTCGGCCCGCTGCAGGTACTCCTGGCAGGTGGCGATCTGGTCTTCTTCAAGCAGCGAGCTGCCAATGGCGAAGCCCTGCGCCTTGAGGAAGGTGAAGGCCATGCCGCCACCGATCAGCAGCTGATCGGCCTTGCCCAGCAGGTTGTCGATGACAGCGAGCTTGTCCGACACCTTGGAACCGCCAAGCACCACAACGTATGGGCGCTTCGGGGCCTCGGTCAGGGTCTTGAGGACCTTGACCTCGGTAGCAACCAGGTCGCCCTGGTAACTAGGCAGCAGGCTGGCAATGTCGTAGACCGACGCGTGCTTCCGGTGCACGGCGCCGAAAGCGTCGTTCACGTAAGCGCCGTTCTCGCCGGTCAGCGCAGCCAGTTCCTTGGCGAACTCTTCGCGCTGCGCATCATCCTTGGAGGTTTCGCGAGCATCGAAGCGGACATTCTCCAGAACCAGCACGGAGCCCACTTCGAGGTTTGCCGCTGCCTGGCGAGCGGAGTCGCCCACCACGTCATCGGCGACAGTGACGTCGAAGTCAGCCAGTTCGTTCAGGCGGTTAGCCGCTGGAGCGATGGAGTACTTGGCATCGACCTGGCCCTTGGGGCGTCCCAAGTGGGCCATTACGATGACCTTTGCGCCGGCTTCAGCCAGCTTGCCGATGACTGGCAGCGACGCGCGGACGCGGCCATCATCGGTCACAGTTGCACCGTCGAGCGGTACGTTCAGGTCACTGCGGACCAGAACGTACCGTCCGCGGACGCCGTTGTCAGCGATCAATTCGTCAATGGTGTGAGAAGACATGTCTCTAGGTTATCGACTAGAGGCTGGATCCCACGAATTCAACGAGGTCAACAAGTCGCGAGGAGTAGCCCCACTCGTTGTCGTACCACGCGACGACCTTCACGCTGTTGCCCATCACGGTGGTCAGACCGGAGTCGAAAACTGCCGAGTGGGGATTGGTCACGATGTCCGAAGAAACCAGTGGATCGGTGGAGTACTCAAGGTATCCGCTCAATGCACCCTCGGCAGCGGCCTTCTCGAATGCTGCGTTGATTTCTTCCACGGTTGCGGTGCGAGCCAGGTTCACGGTCAGGTCGGTGGCCGAACCGGTTGGAACTGGTACGCGCATAGCGTAACCGTGCAGCTTGCCCTTCAGCTCTGGGAGCACCACGCCGATGGCCTTGGCGGCACCGGTGGAGGTCGGGATGACATTCAGTGCTGCGGCACGGGC
Source organism: Glutamicibacter sp. (assembly GCF_050701915.1). Lineage (NCBI taxonomy): Bacteria > Bacillati > Actinomycetota > Actinomycetes > Micrococcales > Micrococcaceae > Glutamicibacter > Glutamicibacter sp. The sequence continues at coordinate 279,570 of NZ_JBOGEG010000001.1, forward strand.
ACGGCGTGGGTCGCTGTGCGGTGCATCCTGCAGGCGCTGGTCCGCGGTGTAGGCGTGGATGGTGGTCATCAGGCCATCAACAATGCCGAACTCTTCGTTCAGCACCTTGGCTACTGGCGCCAGGCAGTTGGTGGTGCACGATGCGTTCGAAATGATGGCGTGGTTTGCAGGATCGTACTTGTCCTGGTTGACACCCATCACGATAGTGATGTCTTCATTCTTGGCAGGAGCCGAGATGATGACCTTCTTTGCGCCAGCAGCTACGTGCTTCTTGGCGTCTTCTGCGTTGGTGAAGAATCCGGTCGATTCGATAACGACATCGACTTTCAATTCGCCCCATGGAAGGTTGGCTGGCTCGCGCTCAGACAGAACCTTGATACGGCGTTCTCCGACGACGATGGTATCGCCGTCTACGGATACCGGCTCGCCCACTGGGCCGAGCACGGAATCGAACTTCACCAGGTGAGCAAGCGAATCGATTGAACCAAGGTCATTGACGGCGACGATTTCAATGTCTGCCTTATGGGCCAGAACTGCACGCAAGAAGTTGCGTCCGATACGACCGAAACCATTGATTCCAACACGGGTTGTCACGTGACTATCTCCTCTAAATGGGATGATGATGCCACGACCGCACACGAGCGGAGGTGGCCTTCTTTAAGAGGACACTCCGTTGTGCCGTGCTTGCGGATCCCAGCAAAAAGCTGGGATCCGCAACACACTTGAAACATACTACGCTAAATTAGCGGAGAATGTGAGCTAACTTACCAGATAAGTCTTACTTACCTGGAAGGATCAGTGCTGCTGCACCATTGCGTGCAGCTTCGAAACGAGCCTGGACATCTGCCCAGTTCACGATGTTCCAGAATGCCTTGACGTAGTCAGCCTTGACGTTGACGTAGTCCAGGTAGAAGGCGTGCTCCCACATGTCCAGCATCAGCAGCGGGGTGGTTGCCACTGGGATGTTGCCCTGCTGGTCGTACAGCTGCTCGATGACCAGCTGGCCGCCCAGTGCGTCGTAAGCCAGCACTGCCCAGCCCGAGCCCTGCAGGCTCATGGCCGAAGCGGTGAAGTGGCCACGGAAGGCGTCGAACGAACCGAAGAAATCGTCGATGGCCGCTGCCAGCTCGCCCTCAGGCTTGTCGCCACCCTCTGGGGACAAGTTGTTCCAGAAGATCGAGTGGTTGGTGTGACCGCCCAGGTGGAAAGCCAGGTCCTTGGACAGCTTAGGGATGTTGCCGAATTCGCCCTTTTCGCGAGCTTCAGCCAACTGCTCCAGTGCCGAGTTTGCGCCAGCAACGTAGGTTGCATGGTGCTTGGAGTGGTGCAGTTCCATGATGCGAGCCGAGATGTTAGGCTCCAGTGCGGCGTAGTCGTACTGCAGTTCTGGCAGTGAATAAACAGCCATGATTCTCCTCAATCTTCTCAATTGGTTGAATCTCCGCGGGAGGGCTCCCGCGGGGACATCTTAATGTTCCAGTTCATCTCCTGGAACGCTGGACTCCGTACCTGGTATTCCCAGATCGCTCGCCTTTTTATCCGCCATAGCCAGAAGGCGGCGGATTCGGCCAGCGATGGCGTCCTTGGTCATTGGAGGTTCGGCCATGCGGCCGAGCTCATCCAGGGAGGCTTGCTTGTGCTCAAGGCGCAGCAGTCCCGCATAGCGCAAGTGCTCGGGAACCTCATCGCCCAAGATGCCCAGCGCACGCTCCACGCGGGCACCGGCAGCTACAGCTGCCTGGGCGCTGCGGCGCAGGTTGGCGTCGTCGAAGTTCGCCAAGCGGTTGGCCGTCGCACGCACTTCCTTGCGCATGCGCCGCTCTTCCCAAACCATGAGCGCATCGTGGGCGCCCATGCGGGTCAGCAGCTGGGCGATGGCATCGCCATCACGGATCACTACGCGGTCCACGCCACGCACTTCGCGCGCCTTGACCGTCAGTCCCAGGCGGCGAGCGGCGCCAACCAGCGCCAAAGCGGCCTCCGGTCCAGGGCAGGTGATTTCCAAAGCGGAGCTGCGTCCGGGTTCGGTCAGCGATCCGTGGGACAAGAATGCGCCACGCCATACCGCTTCAGCGTCGGCGGTAGAACCGTTGACGATCACCGAGGGCAGGCCGCGTACTGGCCGGCCGCGCTGGTCAAGCAGGCCAGTTTGGCGCGCAAGCACTTCGCCATCCTTGGAAACACGCACAATGTAGCGGCTCCCCTTGCGGATCCCCGAGCCGGAAACCATGACGATCTCCGCATCGTGGCCGTATAGTTCGCCGATAGCGATCTTCAACCGCCGGGCCGTCGCCGCCAGGTCCACTTCTGCTTCGATGACAATTCGTCCGGAGACGATGTGCAGTCCGCCGCTGAAGCGGAGCATGGTCGAAACCTCGGCCTTGCGGACCGATGGCTTGCGAATCTCTACCCGCGACAGCTCGTCTTTGACGGAAGCCGTCAATGCCATGAATCAAACTCCCTTACTTGGATCTTCCTAAGACCCGATCGCGGTAAACACCTCGTGATAGGCCGCCGCTAGTCGCAACGGGTCGTGCACAGCACGACCGTCAGATACTCCTACTGTACTAAAAAAGACACGCGCACCGAGTTTTTGCGCTGCCAGCTCAAATCGATCCCTGTTACGTATCTTTGATTCGTCGGCAATAATTGCATCGAATTTGACCTCAGGTGCGTAACGCCCCAGCACTTCCAAGTGCGCCGCGGCGTCCATCCCGGAAGTCTCTGCGGTGTCGAAGGCCAGGTTCATGGTCAGCAGCTTCTTGGCAGTTGTAGATGCCAGGGCCTGGCGCATATCCGGCAGCAGCAGATGCGGCAGCACCGAGGTGTACCAGGATCCTGGACCGAGAATGACCCAGTCCGCCAGGTCGATGGATTCCAGCGCTTCAGAGCAGGCCGGGGCATCGGACGGTTCCAGGTACACGTGGGTAACCAGGCCGCCAGAACCGGCACGAGCCAGCTTGGCCTGCCCATCGATTCGGCGACGCACCAAGGTGTCGTTCACCGGGTCGGATTCAAGAAGCTCGCCATGGATGGACAGCGGAACGGTGCTCATCGGCAGGACCTGCCCGCGCGCGCCGAGCAGGGCCCCGGCCCAACGCAGTCCAGCTACCGGGTTTTCGAGCAGCTCCCAAAGCGCCAGTATCAGCAAATTGCCGACGGCATGGCCGTTCAAAGGCTCTTCGGCGTTTTCGGTCGATTCAAAGCGGTACTGCATGACATCGCGCCAGGTACGGCCCCAGTCGTTGTCGTCGCACAGCGCAGCTAACGCCATGCGCAAATCGCCCGGGGGCAGCACATCGAAGGATCCCCGAAGCCGCCCGGAACTGCCCCCGTCATCGGCCACCGTGACGACGGCGGTGAGGTCGGTAGTCAGGCGGCGCAGGGCAGAGAGCGAAGAGGACAGCCCGTGTCCCCCGCCCAGGGCAACCACCGAGGGGTTGCGAAAATCATCACTTCGAGTCAGTCCCTGGATCGGGATCGGACCTGTAGCAAAGGCCATGGCGCCTACTCACGCCCCAGATCTCGGTGGCTGATGTTCACCCTGACGTTCGGGAACTGCGCCAGGCGCCGGCCCAGCTCGATGGTGGTTGCTACCGAGCGGTGCTTGCCGCCGGTGCAGCCCACGGCAATGGTCGCGTAGTGCTTGTTCTCGCGGCGGTAGCCTTCAAAGACCGGTTCCAGCGCCTTGAGATAGTTCTCGATGAACTCGCTAGTGCCTTCCTGGCTCAGCACATAGTCCGATACTTCCTTGTCCTTGCCCGTCTGCGGGCGCAGTTCAGGCACCCAGTGGGGGTTGGGAATGAAGCGGACGTCTGCCACGTAGTTGGCATCTGCCGGCAGACCGTACTTGAACCCGAAGCTCATCACGTTGATGCGCAGGATAATCGGACCGGATTCGCTGAACAGTTCGTTGACGGCACGTGCCAGATCGTGCACCGACATGGTCGTGGAGTCCAAGATGATTTCGGCGGCTTCACGCAATTGATCGGTGATTCCGCGTTCGCGCTTGATGCCGTCGACAATGCGGCCATCGTCCTGCAGCGGATGCGGCCGGCGACCCTGCTCGAAGCGGCGGATCAGCACCTCGTCGCTGGCGTCGAGGTAAACCAGGCGGAACTTCACCCCGCTGGCAGTCAGGTTCGCCAACGCATCGCGAATCTCCGGGAACATTTCCTTGGAGCGCACGTCCATCACGACAGCCATCTTCGGGATGGAGCCCTGCGAACGGCTCATCATCTCCGTCAAGGGGCCAAGCATGGCCGGTGGAAGATTCTCCACTACGTACCAGCCCTGGTCTTCCAGAGCATGCGCGACTGTCGTGCGACCGGCACCTGACATGCCGGTTACGATCACGAGTTCGGACTCAGGGGGTTTTACTGCTTCATACTCAGCGGTCATATCACAAGGCTAGTCGACAATTTCGCCAGTAGTCATATTCACACCGGTTAATGAAGCGTCTTCTAGGGACTCTTTGATGGAAGTCGCAAGTTTTTCACCGACTCCTGGCACGTCCATCAGCTCAGCGATGCTCGCCGCCCGGATCTTCTTCATCGACCCGAAGTGCTTGCGCAAGGCAGCCTGCTTGGACTTGCCCAGCCCCGGGATCGCGTCCAGATCCGAGGCGATCATCGATTTGGCACGCTTGGCACGGTGGAAGGTAATCGCGAAACGGTGCGCCTCGTCGCGAAGCCGCTGTACCAGGTACAGGGCAGCTGAGGCGCGCGGCAGGATCACCGGAAACGGATCGTCGGGCAGCCACAGTTCTTCCAGGCGCTTAGCCAGGCCGACAACAGGAATATCATCGATTCCCAGGTCGTCCATGGCCTTCTGCGCCGCGGCCACCTGGGGCGGTCCGCCATCAACGATCACCAGAGATGGCGGGTAGGAGAATCGCTTCTTTTCCTGCTCGCCGGTTTCTTCATCCACTTCCCCGGTTGCAAAGCTCTTGGGGTCGACCTTCTCCTTCAGATAGCGGCTGAAGCGACGGTAGATCACGTCGTACATGCTGGCGGTATCGTCGCGTGCAGCATCACCGGTGATGGAGAACTTTCGATATTCGCTCTTCTTGGGCAATCCATCTTCAAAGACCACCATGGATGCAACCACGTTGGTGCCTTGGGTATGCGACGCGTCGTAGCATTCGATGCGCAGCAGTGCTTGTTCGGCTCCCAGGGCATCTTGCAGCTCCTGCATGGCCAGCGAACGCGTGGTGATATCACCTGCTCGCTTCGACTTGTGCAGGCGCAGCGCTTGTTCCGCGTTCTCCACGACCGTGGATGCCAGTGCCGCTTTGTCGCCGCGTTGGGCCACGCGCAGGGAGACCTTGGACCCGCGCAGCTCAGTGAGCCAGGTCGTGACATCCTCAATGTCTTCGGGCAGAGTCGGAACCAGAATTTCCTTGGGAATCCGATCCGCGTGATCCGCGTAGACCTGGGTGAGAAGCTGCTCCACAAATTCAGCGCCGGTGGTATCTGCGACCTTTTCAACGACCCAGCCTCGTTGCGAACGGATACGGCCGTCGCGGACGTGGAATACCTGCACGGCAGCTTCCAATTCATCGCCATGAATGCCGAAGATGTCAGCCTCGGTACGGTCATCAAGGACCACGGCGTTGCGTTCAAAGACTTTGTTCAGTGCGGCAATGTCATCGCGGTAGCGGGCGGCCTTCTCGTACTCGAGTTCTGCCACCGCTTCTTGCATCTTGGCGCTCAGGGCCTTGGTGAACTTAGTCGCCTCACCGCTCATGAAGGTGCATAGGTCATCGGCCAGTTGCCGATGGTCTTCTTCGCTGATGCGTCCCACGCAAGGCGCTGAGCATTTGTCGATGTACCCCAACAGGCACGGACGACCCGATGCTTCGGCACGCTTGAACACACCCGGCGCACAGCTGCGCACGGGAAAGACCCGCAACAGCGTATCGAGGGTTTCGCGGATGGCTTTGGCCGGATAGAACGGCCCGAAATACTTCACGCCCCTGCGCTTGTCCCCGCGCATCACCAGGGCGCGCGGGTACTTTTCGTTCAATGTGATGGCAAGATACGGGTAGGTCTTGTCATCACGGAAAACGATATTGAACCGGGGATTGTATTCCTTGATCCAGGAGTACTCCAGCTGCAACGCTTCCAATTCGGAACCCACCACGGTCCACTCCACGCTGCCGGCGGTGAATACCATTGCCCGGGTTTTGGGCGTGAGCCGGTCGGGATTGGCGAAGTAGGAGGTCAAGCGGTTGCGCAGGACCTTGGCCTTGCCAACGTAGATGACACGGCCGTGTTCATCGCGGAAACGGTACACGCCCGGTTTCGTGGGAATGTCCGAAGTTTTCGGACGGTAACTTGCCGGATCAGCCATGGTCTATTTCGCGTCCGGTGGCAGCTGGTTGTAGGAATCGACGCGTTCCTGGCCGGAAAGCTCGGCGATCGCATCAACGATCCGGTCCGTGGCCTGGCGGCGCTGCGGCAACGGGTGCTTGCGTCCCAACTGGTCGAAGTACAGCGGCTCGCCATAGTGGATATGGAATTTGGCGGGCCGGAAACCCTTGGAACCCGCAGGCTGCAGCTTTTCCGTACCGATCAAGCCCACCGGCACCACTGGTACACCGGTGGTCAGGGCCAGCCAGCCCACGCCGGTGCGTCCGCGGTACAACTTGCCGTCGCGCGAACGGGTGCCTTCAGGGTAGATGCCGATGCCCTTGCCGCCTTCGACGATTTCCACCAGGGAATCGAGGGCGGCAACCGAAGCGGCCTGTTCGCCACGCTGCACCGGAATGGATCCCACGGATTCGAAGAAGGTCTTCATCACCTTGCCCTTGAGGCCCGGAGTGGTGAAGTATTCCGCCTTGGCGAAGAACGCCACGTCGCGCGGGGTCAACGCCTGAATGATCAAGGAGTCGAAGAAAGACAGGTGGTTGGAGGCGACAATGAAGCCGCCTTCCTTGGGAATGTTCTCAAGCCCGGTCACTTCCGCACGGCATACGCCGTGGATGACGCCCCGAATCGACGAACGGGTCATGGTGTAGATGCTCATCTACTTTGCACCTTCCTGCATGAGGTCTTCGTCGAGGTTAAGCGTGTTTGCCAGCTGAGCTCCGAGCAGGAGCGCAGCAAGGTCCCGGGTAGTCGCCACAGTTGTCCCTGCCTGCTGCAGTTCATCGTCCTGGGCAAAGCCCCACGCGACGCCGACCGAAGCCACCGAATTCTCGCGGGCGGCATCCCAATCGTAGTAGCGGTCCCCCACAACTACGCTGCTCGCGGGGTCCAGCTGCCCGTGCTTCAATGCCTCAGCGACGATATGCGTCTTGCTCGAACCCATGCTCCCGTGCTCGTCCGCGTTGCCGTGAATCGCATCGAGATGCTCATCCAGCCCCTTGCGTGCAATGAGCTGGCGCGCAATGTTGATTGGCTTGGCTGTGGTCACTGCGACGTAGATCCCGGCCGATCGCAATGCGTCCAGGAGCGCCGCAATGCCCGGGTAGATCACGGATTCCGCCATGCCCACTTCGGCATACCGGGCGCGGTAGGCCGCGATGATGGAGTCGATGTTCTCGTCGGTGACACCGTCAAGCGTGCGCAGCCCGATTTGGAGGGGCGGGCCTACCAGCGCTTCAACTCGGGCTTCGCCCGGATCGGCCAAACCATGGGAGGTGACCGCGTGGCGGATACCCGAAGTTATGGCACCGGCAGGGTCCACGAGGGTCCCATCCAGATCGAAGAGCACACTTGTTACCGACATATTCACCTAGCCATCTTCCCATGAAGCGGACGCGGGTTAGCAATCCATAACTGAAATTGCATATGTCGAACATTCTCCACGAGGCATTACAGGATCTCGGAGAGGAACTTTCCGGTGTGCGATTCGCTCACCTTGGCAACCTTTTCCGGGGTGCCAGCAGCCAGAATCGTGCCGCCACCTGAGCCGCCTTCGGGGCCGAGGTCGATGACCCAGTCCGCCGACTTGATGACATCCAGGTTGTGCTCGATGGTCAACACGGTGTTGCCCTTGTCGACCAATCCCTGCAGCACCTTGAGCAGCTTGCGGATATCTTCGAAGTGCAGACCGGTGGTCGGCTCGTCCAGGACGTAGATGGAGCGGCCATTGGAACGCTTCTGCAGTTCCGCAGCCAGCTTCACGCGCTGGGCCTCGCCGCCGGAGAGGGTGGTTGCCGGCTGCCCCAGGCGCACGTAGCCCAGGCCCACGTCCACCAGCGTGCGCAGGTGGCGGGCTATCGGGGTGAAGGCGCTGAAGAATTCGGCGCCTTCGGCAATCGGCATGTCCAGCACATCGGCGATGTTCTTGCCCTTGTACAGCACCTGCAGGGTCTCGCGGTTGTAGCGGGCCCCGTGGCAGACCTCGCATGGCACGTAGACATCCGGCAGGAAGTTCATCTCGATCTTCAGCGTGCCGTCCCCCGAGCAGGACTCGCAGCGTCCGCCCTTGACGTTGAAGGAGAAACGGCCCGGCTGGTAGCCGCGCAGCTTCGCCTCGTTGGTCTCCGCAAACAGCTTGCGGATGTGGTCGAACACGCCGGTGTAGGTCGCAGGGTTCGAGCGCGGGGTACGGCCGATTGGCGACTGGTCCACGTGAACCACCTTGTCCAGGTGCTCCAATCCCTGCACACGGGTGTGGCGGCCTGGCACCTGCTTGGCGCCGTTGAGCTTATTGGCCAGCACCTTATACAGGATGTCGTTGACCAAGGTGGACTTGCCTGAGCCGGACACGCCGGTCACCGCGGTCAGCACGCCCAGCGGGAACTCCACGGAGACATTCTGCAGGTTGTTCTCGCTGGCGCCGACCACCTTGAGCTTGCGCTCCTTGTCGATCTTGCGGCGCTTGGACGGAATGTCAATCTGCTTGCGGCCCGAGAGGTAGTCGCCGGTCAGCGACTTGGTGTTCTGCTTCAGGCCCTCCAGGGAGCCGGAATGCACCACTTCGCCACCGTGCTCGCCGGCACCCGGGCCGATGTCCACGATCCAGTCGGCTTCGGCAATGGTGTCTTCGTCGTGCTCCACCACGATCAGGGTATTGCCCAGCGATCGCAGGTGCAGCAGCGTGTCGATCAGGCGGCGGTTATCGCGCTGGTGCAGGCCGATGGATGGCTCGTCGAGCACGTAGAGCACGCCCACCAGGCCCGAACCGATCTGGGTAGCCAGGCGAATGCGCTGCGCCTCGCCGCCGGACAGGGTGCCAGCAGCGCGTTCCAGGGTCAGGTACTCCAGCCCGACGTCCAGCAAGAACTTCATGCGCGCGTCGATTTCCTTGAGCACCTGCGCGGCGATCTGCGCCTCGCGCGCGGTGAGCACGATCGTGGAGAGGAATTCCGCGGCGCTGCGCAGGTCCATGGCGGCAACTTCAGCGATGGAACGGCCGCCCACCAATACCGATAGCGATGCCGGATTCAGGCGCGCGCCGCCGCAGGTAGGGCACGGGATCTGGCGCATGTACTGCTCATAGCGGTCGCGGGCGTGATCCGATTCGGTTTCCTGGTGCTTGCGGTGCACGTAGGAGATGACGCCCTCGAAGCCGGTGGAGTACTTGCGCTCGCGGCCGAAGCGGTTCTTGTACTGCACGACCACCTTGTGGTCCTTGCCGTTCAGGATCGCTTCGCGGGCAGCAGCCGGCAGGTCCTGCCATTTGGTGTCCATGGTGAAACCCAGCTCATGGCCCAGGCCTTCGATCAGGCGGTTCCAGTATTCGGTGGTGGCCTTGCCCAATGACCATGGGGCGATCGCACCCTCGGCCAGGGAGACCTCGGTATCCGGGACGATCAGGTGCTCATCGACTTCCAGCTTGGTGCCGATGCCTGAACAAGCCGAGCAGGCACCGAACGGGTTATTGAAGGAGAAAGTACGCGGCTCGATCTCATCGATGGCCAGCGGATGCTCATTGGGGCAGGCCAAGTTCTCGGAGAACGCACGCACGCGCTGGGGATCATCCTCGTCCAGGTCCACGAAGTCGGCGAGCACGCGGCCTTCGGCGATGCCCAGGGCCGTTTCTATGGAGTCGGTCAAGCGCTGGCGGGCATCTTCCTTGATGGCCAGTCGGTCGACGACCACTTCAATGGTGTGCTTGACCTGCTTGGCCAGCTTCGGCGGATCGTTCAGCTGGATGGTGGTGCCGTCAACGCGGGCACGGGCGAAGCCCTTGGAAGAGAGCTCCGCGAACAGGTCGACGAATTCGCCCTTGCGCGAGCGCACTACCGGGGCGAGGATCTGGAAGCGGGTTTTCTCCGGTAGCTCCATCAGCTGGTCGACGATCTGCTGCGGAGTCTGCTTGGAGATCGGTTCGTGGCAGATCGGGCAATGCGGACGGCCCACGCGTGCCCACAACAGACGCATGTAGTCGTACACTTCGGTAATCGTGCCCACGGTGGAACGCGGGTTGCGGCTGGTCGACTTCTGGTCGATGGACACCGCTGGCGAGAGTCCCTCGATGAAATCCACATCGGGCTTGTCCACCTGGCCGAGGAACATGCGGGCGTAGGCAGAGAGCGATTCGACGTAGCGGCGCTGGCCTTCGGCAAAGATGGTGTCGAAGGCCAAGGAGGACTTGCCCGAACCTGACAGGCCGGTAAAGACAATCATTGCGTCACGCGGGAGATCTATGTCCACGTTTTTCAGGTTGTGCTCGCGTGCACCCTTGACGACCAGGCGAGTCAGATCAGTTCTTTTACTCTGCGATGAAATAGCCACGAGGCAATACTAATCGAAAACTACTTCGAATACGTGTACGAATGGACACAACTCACAGTTAATTCTCCAAACCCCTGATCCGGCGCACTGCGAGCGCTATGCGTACTCGTTCATCCACCCGAAAAGGCGACCGGCGAGCCGGCATCCCTGTGAATCCAGACCGGACCACGACGTCCCATTCGAGGTACCGGTTGCCCTTGGAACCCCGCGCTCACGGGATGGACTTGGCCGGCTCCCGCGTTTCCCGCTGGCATGCTGCTTCAGCGCCGGCACATGCCGGACCTCCCCGAAGCCTGCTGTTCCGAACTGGAATCGATAGGCCCTATGGTCGAATGCGCTGGCTGGCGAATCACCTATCCGGTCGAGATCCACCGACCGCTGTCAGCCTGCCGCACTCAACGTTGGAATACACCCACCCGGTGGCCGCCTTCGGCTCAAGCCGCATTAGAAACATCATGAACCATCCCGCTCTTGTGCCTGCCACGTGTGCGATACCTCCCCAAGATCGCAGCTATCTCGTAGATGCCAATGAGCGGCGAGCGCATGCCCCGTGTTGCACAAGCGAGAAAACGGATAAATTCGTCGTTCGACTCACGCCGTCAACCAGGGCACCGCAATCACTGATCTGCAACGCAACTACATCGCGAACCTCGCCAAACGTTCCGCCTAGCGGCGTCATCCGCGGTGTCGAGGCCATCGGACAGCAATTCTTTTCCGTGGAGGCATTCAACACCATGAAGTAGCGCCAGATCGTTTCCTTTCGCGCCCCCTCACCGGTCACTACACCGGACGAGGTATACGGAACGGCCAGCTTTCCCGTGAATCCATGAAACTTCTGTCATCCAGGTCAGCACGTGGTGTGTTCCTGTACGAGACCGGCTTGCGAGACATTTTGAAAAAGTCAGCACCAAGCAACACTGATCGAACCTATAACGTGAATCTGCTCGGCCGATAGTAGCGTTGCAAGCAATTGCAAGCCTTATGGGAACCTGGCTGCCCGCGCGGCCCGAACAACCTGCAGTCACCAATCAACTACGTCAACAGGAATTCAACATGCAAACTCTCGAAGCCGCGCAACGCTGGGCGACAACATGGGCCACCGCTTGGCCACTCAAGGACGTGGATGCAATTGTCGGGCTACAAGCTGATGACGGCGACCACTGGGCCTCGATGTTCAGACCATTGCGTGGGCCTAGCGGTCTGCGCGCTTATCTGGAGGAATGCTTCGCGGAAGAAACCAATCCGGCAGAAACATGGTTCAGCGAACCAATCGTCAACGGAAGTTCAGCTTCCGTCGAGTACTGGGTCGTCATGTTCATCAAGGACCAACCAATGACCGTTTCAGGATGCACATTGCTTTCATTCGACGATTCAGGCTTTGTAACAACGGCGCGAGACTACTCACACGTCAAAGAAGGGCACCACCTGCGACCTGAGCATCCATTCAGCGCCTGACGTCACACTCTGTCCCGTTCAAGGTTCGTTTATAGACAGCAAAGGAATGAAGGTCAGTGCAAGTCAGACTGGCGGTTCAACTGATATTTCTTTTGCAAGAACTACTCATTTTGGTCCAAGGGATATGAACTTTCCTGGAACCAAGCCAACCACTGAAGCATATTTTCACAATCCGCCTATGCTGCGTAGAGCAGCCTCCGGCGTTTATGATCTATTCATTGTGCACGAGATAACTTTGATCTGAGTTCCTCTACGTGCGAAGCTAAAATTTGACGCTGGTCTCGGGTGAACCTTCTGGCCTGCATGTCGAGAACCGCTCGACTACAGTTGTCTCCCACTCCCAGCAGCTGAGATACACGAAGATTCGCTTCGTCCAGGTTCTCTGAACTTCCTATCGCGTCGAAAACTTCCTCACGCCGATCGATCGCTTGAACTAAAGCCTCGAGGATCATCATTTCATGTGTCGTCTGCAGCTCGCTCTCATCCATGCGGCGATTGTTTCACAAACTTTAATCCTGGGGTAGACCACCTCCGGCGGATGGATTCGAATACTCCCGATTGGAGTAGCCCAATACGTTGTTCTGACACGTTCATGCTGATTCTGAGTCAATACTGAAGGCGCAGGAAATATCCTAAATCGCGGTCTGGACTGAATATTAAGGGCGGACCGGAGTTTGGCAGCTTGGCCAAGCAAGCCAGGAATCCGCAAACTGGAGGTCAATATGACGGCAGAGCGATCCAAAACCGAGTTTTAAAAGGCACCATCACGGTAGTTACTCAGCCGTGGGCACTCAAGATGCAGCTGTTCATCTTGCTCTCTGTGTGTCGTCCCGTAGAGCGTTCCTCTTTCGGCACGAACACGTATCGAGATCAGGGCTACGCCACAACATGAATCTGCCGTCCGATCAGCGACCGGCTTATGACACTGTGAAAGTCTTCCTGATCCGAAGAAGTGTATGTGCTGGTTCACGGCTGGAGGGGCGGGTCACCAGCTCCGCGAAGGGTATCTCGCACTCCGAATAGGCCGCTTGCCTATCGAAATGGCGGAAGGCGTTTGCTGAAGTGATTGAATGAGGGCATGAAGATACGGACCTATGCTGAATCCGATGCTCCCGCCACTCTGGGTGTTTTTATGTCGGCAATCACTCAGACTGCTGCACTGAACTACACCCAGGAGCAGACCGACGCCTGGGCAAGGCCAAATGAACGAAATCTTGACCACTGGAATGCCGCGAGAAATTCCTTGAACACCATCGTGGCGGACATCAATGGTAACGTTGCAGGGTTCTCGGACGTTAGCGACTCTGGCTACATCGACATGATGTTCGTGGCCCCAGAATTCGGCAGACGTGGAGTGGCCAGTGCCCTGCTTGCGCACCTTCAGCGGCAGGCCATTTCGCAAGGCACCCCCGAACTCACGACACATGCGAGTATCACCGCCCGACCATTCTTCGAACGACACGGATTCACGGTCATTGCCGAGCAACATCCGATCACCAACGGAGTACAAATGGTCAACTATCAGATGAGACTACAGCTCTCCGCCTAACCCGAACCGCTGCACCAATTGGGTCGCAACGATCGCGAAATTTTATTATTCATGACGCTACGTCCCGCAGAAGGTACCCCATGTGAGCATATGGATGGGTACAACCCGATACATATGTTCGTAATATGACCCGCTGCTTCCTTTTCCCCTTCATTGCTGGTCATATCGTCAAATACGGGAACATAGGTATAACCATCCGCACTGCAAAGCGGCACCTGGGTACCGGCCTGCCAGACCATCGCTAACAGCACCAATAATTCGGCCACCACGCCCAAACTGAAAAAAGTAGGAGCAATACCGTGAAAATTGGAGTCATCGGCGCCGGCGGCGTCGGCGCATACTTCGCCGCAGCCCTGGCCAAAAGCGGAGCCGAGGTACACCTGCTCGCCACCGAACGCCACATCGCACCAATCACCGCACACGGGATCACCGTCACCACAGGGGACGGGAGCCCCGGCTTCACCACCCCACTGGCCAGTGTCAGCACCACGGCAGAATCCATCGGCACGTGCGACGCGGTCATCCTGGCCTGCAAAGCCGGCCAAGTCGCCGCCGCCATGAGCGGGGCACGCGCCTTGATCGGCCCGAACACCGCGGTCCTTCCGCTGCAAAACGGCGTCACGGCCTCCGAACGCATCACCGAAGCGGTTGGCCCGGGCCACGCACTAGGCGGGGTCGCCATGATCATCACCTACCTCCAGCAACCCGGCACCGTCCATCACGTCGGCGGGCAACCAGCCATCACCCTGGGCGAACTCAACGGAACAACCACACCCCGTACCACGCAACTAGCCAACGCCCTGGACGCAGCAGGAGTCGCAACAACAGTTTCGGCCGACATCATCACCGACATGTGGCGAAAGTTCATGCTCATCACCTCCTACGGCGGAGTCGGCGCACTATGCCGCGAACCGGTTGGCCGAACCCGCACCAACCCGCAAACCCGCGCCCTGGTAGAAGACGCCATGCGGGAAGTTGCGACCCTCGCCGGCCATACCGGGGCGAAACTCGGCGAACCGGACGTGGCCCGGATGATGGCACAATTCGATGCCTTCGGCCCGGACAGCACCGCCTCCATGCAACGCGATCTGGCCGCAGGACGTTCCTCGGAACTCGAGGAGCAAAACGGCACCGTCGTCCGGCTGGCGCAGCATTACGGCGTCCATGTCCCCATCCACCACACCATATACCGCGCTATGACCCTGCTCGACGGTGCCGCCGAGCACGCCACAGCCTAACGGCTCTCGCCTTCTGGGGCGGCACTGTGGTTTCGCCAGCACTGCCCCGGTCAGGGTTCGGCGACTGGAACGCATGCCTGATTTGACCTGATTGCGCCTCTCCGCAGTGCTGAGCGTCCTCGATAGACGCCGGTGAGAAGATCTGGAAGAGTTGCAGCATGGAAAACACCTGGTTTCTCGTCGTTCTAATTCTCGTTAATCTCTTCGCGAGCATAAGCATCATTGGTGCGTTGAATCGGATCAGGAATGCGAGCGAAAAAGCCCTTGTGCTCCTTGAAGAACAATCTGCCCGGCAAGGTGCAGGGAAAACGTCCCAATAACGCTTCCTGAACAGGACAGTAATCTGTGCAACTCTCGGTTTATCGAATTACTCCGTGATCCAGTTGATTCCACAATTGGTCGCGCTCGGTACCGATGACTCTGGTGGCAGTAAAGCTGGTCTCTTGACCATTCCTGGGATCATCGGTGACGAAATGCCCGTCTCGCAGTTCTTCGACTGAGTACCACCCAGGCGCGTAATCCTCCTCCGGTAATTCGTGCTCGCCGTCTAACCAATGCATTTGGGACCACATATTCTCTTGTTTGTCCCAGAAAAACGGGAACGATCGCATAATAGTGATCGAAGTGGTCAGCCACCCTCTGGACTCTCCGGCGAGTGTGAGCTCCCAAACTGAATCACGGAATTCATCCAAGAGAGGATCCCTCGGCCAGTCTTTTTCGTCGAACCATTTCTCAATCCATCGCATGCATTAGTTCTACCAGAGTGAATACTAGGTCTAGCGGTCGCTAGCAATCTTAGGTCCCGTCGGACGTCCCCCTTTGCGGGCGCTCGTTTAGGGCACAGTCATATGGGGCGGTATCCATTTGTCCCGTATAGCCTCGTGGTTAATGCGCCTACGTGCTCACGAGGTGAAGAATTGGGAACGCTCGGCCTTCACCGTCGGTTTCGGACCGACCTATCTGCGTGAATCCCTTTGCGGCGTAAAATTTTCGTCCCGATGGATTCTGTTCATTGACGTCGACTCGTACGGAATCGCGGCCAGCGACGACCGAATTAAGCAGAGCGCTCCCAATCCCACGCCCCTGTGCAAAAGCATCAACAAACAGCATCTCAACAATGTCTTTCTCGATCGCGATGAACCCCATCGGTTGCCCAACTTCTTCGGCTACGCGCAAATCGGACATCTGAGGCAAATATTTTGCTACGTCCAGTTCAATGGAGTCGATATCCGCTGGAGTCAAGAACTCGTGTGTTGCCTCGACTGAGCGGCGCCAAATCGCAAGTAAAGCAGAATAGTCGGTATCAATGGCTGTGCGGATAGAAACCATAGCCTAATTCTAGTACTCGGAAGAATCCCGGATCAGTTCAAGTGCCAGCACCGCGTCGTCCGCCAGGTAATCCTGAGCATACTCGGATGGAAATGAGCACCTGGCACAGGGGTTCGCGTTCGGGCGACACAGAACGGAGGACAATGGGCAGTACTGCTGACCAGCCCGGACAATGTTCCCAGTCGCCAATGCGTTAACTGAACTGCTGGAGCTTCCACTCCGGTCCGTGATTGCTCGGTATGCAAATAAAAGCGCGTCGAAAGACGGATCTTTTATGAGCTAGTAGCGGCTTCGTGCTGAGGACAAAAGTCGCAACGTCATCGATCGTTTCTTCCACGAATTCCATGACTTCGTCCAAGCCTTCGGGAATCGTTCGAAATCCTATATATCGCCCATCGTAGACGAGTTCCGGCGCTTCTCCGCCGACTACCAGTGTGAAGACACTGAGCCGGTGACCTTGAAGATCTAAGTGAATATGGTGCTTACGAACGTAGACTTGAGCGCTAATTTCCTTCGGCAAGTTTATGATGACCTTCTCAATCTGTTCCTTCAACTGGGCGAGGTAGTCCAGTACCTTTTGGTCATCTTTCATGAGCCAAAATCTAGCATCATTCGTTTAGGATACGTTCATGCATCTAGGCCAACCACAATCAGTCCGCGCTCGTGCCCCGCAGCGTGTGACCCTCGGCGTGCCCACCTAGCTCATTTCGAAATATCAAGCCGGACGAGCACTACCAGTACTGGTACTTTCGATCCGAAGCTCACGAACCCTTCCAGCTTGTTGACTCCCTGGCCTTTCGAGGGAATAGGCGTCTAGACTCTGTCGTAACAGCAATCGATGGAGGAACCGCATGGCAACGCAAAGAGTCTCGTCATACACGGATGCGGGATCACTGAACAAATACTCCGTTGCAGCCCTGGCCCTGGTGGCCCTTGCCGTTCTGAGCCTATGGTTCTTTGGCAATTCAGGTCTGGCCATCTTGGCCGTGGGCGCAGGCCATGTCGCGCTAAACCAGATCACCCTACGGGGCGGACGCGGCCGCCGGCTGGCAATCGTTGCGCTCATGGTGGGATACGCCATTGCCGCCTTGGCGCTCTTCACGATGTTAACTGCCATCCCGGCAATGATTCAGCAATACAACGCATAACGCCGTAATTTCACGAGCTAGGTTTCATGACCCTGCGCTGAGACCTATCCACCGGTGTCGCCTCATTTTTATGAAGCGGACTACCTCACCGTGCTCCACGGCGTTAGGAATGTTTCCCATCTGGCAGACAAGCCAGAACATTCTACCCCACGCGCATGGGACTCGTTTCAAATCAGCATGCCTGGGTTCTAAAGCTCCCACTCGCTTGGGCGACTTAGGGGGTCTGGGCCGAGAATCGGAGCGCACATATTCACAACGCCAATGGATGCCAGCAGGTGGATTCGGAGGCGCGGACGGTGCAGGCACGAACGGCCCGGCGCAGCGCGTTGGCCTAGTTTCCCAGGCTCCAGTCCGCAATCTCTCCAGTTATCGCCAATGGCCTCCATTCGCGGGCGAGCTCTTGCAGTTCGCCGTTGAACGGACCACTGGTTTGGATAGCGGCGGGCGCGCTGATAATCCCCCGCTCGATGGGGAAGCTACCCTCGTTGGCTATTGGCAAATGGAGTTAGGTGAACCTGCAAGGTTCCTAGTCCTGCTCCCATGGTCAGTCAATCGCCACGGGGCAGTTGCAGGAATGAATGCCCTCATTCCAATTCGCATTCATCAGGTTCCACCTGCGGCTGGTTCCCGGAATCACTTCCAGAGGCGCCTTGGGTCTACCTTGGCAGGGAACTAAATGCCGCGCGCAAGTACTTCACCGCGGTCGCTTCGTCGACCGACCACAGTTGGGCGATGCGGGCCAGATCGGCGGCCGCATCGCTGACTTCCTGCTCTGCACGATTCTCGGCGGCTTGGACCACGGTTCCGTGGCGGCCGCGGGTGACAACGGCGCCTTGCAGCTCAAGTTCCTTGTAGACCTTGGCGACGGTATTCACCGCGAGGTTCAAGGTGCCCGAGAGCGCCCGAACTGAAGGCAACTTGGTGCCTGGAGCAAGTTTTCCCTTGGCGATAGCTGAGAGGATCTGCTCGCGGACCTGCTGATACGGTGCCACGCCCGAGTTCGGCTCGATCTTGATGAATTCCAGTTCGGTCATCCTGCACTCCATCCTTTGGACTGTGTTTGGTATTTACCCGAGCCTATCGCGTTAGCCGGGATCTGCACCGTAGTCTGGTTGCATGAACGAACTATTACTGAACGATGTGACCGTCCGTTGGGTATCAGTATCCGACATGGCAAACAACGTGTACCTGGTGACCAATCGGAAGACCGGCGAGCAGCTGCTGGTGGATGCGGCGGATGACATGCAGGCCATCGAGCGGCTCATCCAGGCAGCCAGTGAAGACGCCAGCGATCCGCGCATTATCGGCATCGCCACGACGCATCAGCACTGGGACCACGTGCGCGCGCTGGCCGACGCCGTGGAGAAGTACCCGGTGCCAACCTACGCCGGTGCAGACGACGTGGCCGGCATCGCTGAAGAATCCGGGGTCAAGATCGACCATGCGCTGAATCACGGCGACCAACTGAAGCTGGGCGATGTGACCATCGAGGCGATCCACTTGCGCGGGCATACGCCAGGTTCGATCGGCTATGCGCTGGTAGATTCCTCCGGGCAGCCAGTCGTCCTCAGCGGCGACAGCTTGTTCCCCGGAGGCCTGGGCAACACCTGGAAGGATCCGCAGCGGTTCCTATCGCTGCTCACAGACGTCTCCGAACGCATCTTCGGCCGCTTCCCCGACGAAACCAAGGTCCTGCCGGGGCACGGCGATTCGACAACGGTGGGGGCAGAACGCCCGAATTTGGAGCAGTGGCGCGAACGCGGGTGGTAGCCCTTGGCTGCATGGCCAGCGGCATCCGTGCCGCTGGCAACAGCTTCCCATGATGCAGGCCCTCGTTCAGCTGATGCCTGCAGCCGGATCAGATCCGTATAATCACCACTTGTGAATTCACCGTCCCCCGCACGAATTGCCATCGCCCCTTCGCGGCCAGCCATCATCATCGCGGTCCTCGCCTTGCTGGCGCTGGCCGCCTACCCGTGGCGTGATGCCTTGTATCTGGGAATTTCAGGAACTGTTGCGCAGTCCGCGCCGCTCTCCGCGGCGGCTGTGTTCTTTTCCGAGACCTTGCTCTTGCTGCTGATGGCCGGAGCCTGCACGCTCGCCGTCCTCTGCTGGTTCCGTGACCGAATTGCGTTCTGGCGCCTGGTTTCGGGCGCAATTGGCGCGGTAGCGGCCTATGGCCTGAGCGAGCTGGCCAAGATTCTGGTCACCGAAGAGCGCCCGTGCCGCGCCCTGGCTGCAGTCACCGCGCTCGCTTGCCCGGAAGCAGGCGACTGGTCCTGGCCGTCCAACCATTCGGTGGTCGCAGCCGGCGTCGCCGCAGCCTGCACGCTGGCCCTTTCGAAGCTGGCCATGTACGCGATACCGGCCGTCTTGCTCATTGCCCTCTCCCGCGTGGGCGTAGGCGCCCACTTCGTCCACGATGTCTTCTCCGGGGCGGCACTGGGCATTCTGGTGGTCCTGGTCTTCGTCCGCGTGCTGCCCGGCCTGGCGCGCAGGTACCTCCCGGGCAGCATTCGCTGAGGCAGCGCACCCCCACGGCTATCGCCATGCCGGTCCTGGAGCTAGTCAGCCGAGCTTGTGCCCGATCATGAAAATCCTGCGGAACGGGAAGTTCGTCAAGACAGTTCCGTCCTGCGAGATGCATGACGGGTAGTGCTTGGAAATTTCGGCCCGGTAGTCGTTTTCGAACTCCAGGTAGCCTTCGTGGCTGAGCGTGTGGCGAATGGGCAGCAGCGCCGTCCCGCGTACCCAGTCGAGAATCGGGTCCTCCCCCGCGAGCAGCTGATGGTAGGTGGTTTCCCAGACATTGGCTTGGAACCCGGCGTCCAGGAAGATCCGCTGGTATTCGTCGGGTTCCCCCACCACATCGTCATGGCGCAGCACCCCTGCCAGCTGGCCGGCCCACTTCGCGCTGTCGGCTACTGCGCGCATCACCGCATGCGACGGGGATCCGAAATTGCCCGGGACCTGGATGGCCACGTTCGCGCCGGGCTTCAGCTGGTCCAGCCAACCGGCCAGCAGCTCGCGGTGCCCCGGAAGCCACTGCAGCATCGCATTGGAGAACAGCAGATCCGTGTCGGCGTCAGGGATCCACGCCGTGGCATCGGCAAGCGCGAAGCCCAGATTCTCCTCATGCTCGCTCTGCGTGGCCTTGGCGATCATCTCCGGCGAAGAATCGAGGCCGGTGACCTGCGCTTGCGGCCAGCGCTGGGCCAGCAGCCGCGTCATATTTCCCGGGCCGCACCCCAGATCGATGATCTTCGACGCGTCAACCGCGGCTAGCTGCCCCAGCAAATCCAGGTACGGGCGGCCACGGTAATCGGAGAATTCGGTGTATTTCGTCGGATCCCATTTCATATTCCCGAGCCTAAACGAGAGGCGCACGCAACAACTAGCCCCCAGTCATAGTTCTCAACCGATAGGCTAGGAACATCATGTTGCTCACCGATTATCTGCCAGCAGACGCCAAGAACGTATCCGACGACGAAATCTACGAGGCTTTCGGCCAATGGGTCACGACCCGCGGCATCAACCTCTACCCCGCACAGGACGAAGCGTCGATGGCGCTGGCCGGCGGCAACAACGTCATATTGGCCACCCCCACCGGCTCGGGCAAGTCCATGGTTGCCATCGCAGCCCACTTCTACGCCATGGCCCGCGACCAGATCAGCTTCTACACCGCGCCGATCAAGGCGCTGGTCTCCGAGAAGTTCTTCGACCTGTGCAAGATCTTCGGCGCAGAGAACGTCGGCATGGTCACCGGTGATTCCTCGGTGAACGCCGATGCCCCGATCATCTGCTGCACCGCCGAGATCCTGGCGAACATCGCCCTGCGCGAAGGCTCCAAGGCGGACGTGGGCTGCGTGATCATGGACGAGTTCCACTTCTACGCCGATCCGCAGCGCGGCTGGGCCTGGCAGGTGCCGCTGATCGAGCTGCCGCAGGCGCAGTTCCTGCTGATGAGCGCCACCCTGGGCGATGTCACCCGCTTCGAGCAGGAACTCGAAGAGCGCACCGGCACCCCGACGGTGACCGTCGCGCACACCGAACGCCCGATCCCCCTGCACTTCTACTACTCCATGGAGCCGGTGCAGGAGGCCGTGGAGGAACTGATCAAGACCAAGCAGGTCCCGATCTACATCGTGCACTTCTCCCAGCTCGATGCCATCGACCGCGCCACCGGGCTGATGAGCGTGAATGTGGCCACGCGCGAGGAGAAGGAAAAGATCTCCGAGATGATCGGCGGATTCCGCTTCGCCGCCGGATTCGGCAAGACGCTGAACCGCCTTGTCCGCCACGGCATCGGCATCCACCACGCCGGCATGCTGCCCAAGTACCGCCGCCTGGTCGAGCAGCTGGCCCAGGCAGGCCTGCTCAAGGTCATCTGCGGCACCGACACCCTGGGCGTGGGCATCAACGTGCCGATCCGCACCGTGGTGATCACCGCCCTGTCCAAGTTCGACGGCACCCGTACCCGCATCGTGAACGCCCGCGAATTCCACCAGATTGCAGGTCGCGCCGGCCGTGCAGGTTTCGATACCGCAGGCACCGTGCTGGTGCAGGCTCCGGAGCACGCGATCGAGAACCACAAGGCCATGGAAAAGGCGCTGAAGAAGCACGGCGAGGGCTCCTCCAAGCTCAAGCAGATCCCGAAGAAGAAGCCGCCGCAGAACTTCGTGACCTGGGGCGAGAAGACGTTCGAGAAGATTGTCGAGGCCGCCCCCGAGACGCTGAAATCCTCGTTCCAGGTCTCGCACTCGATGCTGCTGAACCTGCTGGAGCGCGAGGACAATTCCTTCGACGCCGCCAAGCGCCTGCTCAGCGAGAACCACGAGACCCCGGCCGCCCAGCGCAAGCTGAAGCTGCGCGCCATCGGCATCCTGCGCGAACTGATTGCCACCGAGGTGGTGGTGCGCCGCGATGCGCCAGACGAGTACGGCAACCGCTATGAGCTGACCGTGCACCTGCAGCAGAACTTCGCGCTGAACCAGCCGCTCTCGCCCTTCGCGCTGGCCGCCCTGGACCTGCTGGATCCGGATTCGGCCAGCTACGCGCTGGATGTCGTGTCGGTGATCGAGGCGACCCTGGAAAAGCCGCGCCAGGTGCTCTCCGGCCAGGAGAAGAAGGCCCGCGGCGAGGCCATCGCCGCGATGAAGGCCGAAGGCATGGACTACAACGACCGCATGAACGCATTGGATGAAATCACCTATGCGATGCCGTTGGCCGAGAAGCTGGAGAGCGCCTTCGAACAGTACCGGTCCGGCGCGCCGTGGCTGTCCGATTTCGAGCTGGCGCCGAAGTCGATCGTCCGCGACATGTACGAACGGGCCATGGGCTTCTCCGATTTCGTCCAGTACTACCAGCTGGCCCGCTCCGAGGGCGTGCTGCTGCGCTACCTCACCGATGCCTACAAAGCCTTGCGCCAGACCGTCCCGCAGGACGCGCTGCGCGAGGACCTCGAAGACCTCATCGAGTGGCTAGGCGAAATGATCCGCCAGATCGACTCCTCGCTGCTGGACGAATGGGAAGAGCTCTCCCGCGGCGAGTTGAGCGAGGAAACCGAAACCGCGCCGCCTCCGGCACCGGAAAAGCTGACCAGCAATGTGCGTGCCTTCCGGGTGATGGTCCGCAATGAGATGTTCCGCCGGGTGAAGCTCTTCGCCGATGAGCAGGACAAGGCGCTGGGCGAACTCGATGGGCATAGCGGCTTCGATGCGGACACCTGGGCCGAGGCCATGGACGACTTCTTCGACGAGCATGAGGACATCGACGACGGCCCCGCCGGACGCGGCTCGAAGCTGTTCATCATCAAGGAACTGCCAAACCGCACTTGGGAGGTGCGCCAGATCTTCGCCGACCCATCCGAGCACCACGACTGGGGCATCACCGCCACCATCTCGCTGGATGGTTCGGACGAGGCGGGCGAACCGGTGGTCAAGGTGACTTCGGTGGGCCGCCTGGACCATTGATGAAGGCGATCAGCTACGCCATCTTGCGGCGCGGGAACGATGTCCTGCTTCAGCTGAGGTCAGGAACCGGCTACATGGACGGGTTCTGGAGCACGGCCGCCGCCGGGCACGTCGAGCCCGGCGAAGCTGCCGATGCGGCCGCCGTGCGCGAAGCCCGCGAGGAATTGGGTATCCGGATCGCCGGGCCCCAGCTCCAGCCGCTGTGCACCGTGCACCGCAACCAGCCAGGCGGCACCCGCGTTGGTGCTTGCGTGGATTTCTTCTTCCTCGTGCGCCAGTGGAGCGGCACGCCGCGCCTCATGGAACCGGGGAAAGCCGCCGAGCTGCGCTGGTTCCCGCTCGATGCCCTGCCGCGCAACCTCGTCGAGCAGGAGCGGCTGGTCCTCTCCCGCCTGGATTCCGGACTGCCGCCAATCCTCTGCACCGGATCCGGCAAGCCCTAGCCTGGGACCGGCGCTGAAAAGCGGGCACCGCCCGCTGCCCGCAGCATGGTGCCGACCACCGGTGGCAATGCCGCGGGCAGTGCCGTAGGGTATGGCCATGAACGGGTACAAGCTCCGCCTGCTCGGGGCAGGCCTGCTGCTGCTGGTCCTGGTCGGGCTGCTCAGTGGCTGGTCCGAGCTCTTTGCTTCCGGCGCGTGGCTGGCGACCTTGGTCCAGCTCGGTTCATTGGTCCTGGGCCTGGCGCTGGTCTACCGCGGGGAGAATGCCAGGCCAGCCCGGTTCGGCTAGCACCTGGAATAGCCGGCTAGGCCAGCCGCGCCTTGAGCCAGCCGACGCTGGCGACCGCCTGCTTCGCGTGATAGCTGCGCAGCGTAGGCAACCCCGGAACTTCGGGCCTGCGCGCCGCATCCACATAGTAGGCAGCCAGTCCGGCTAGCGCTGCGCTGACCGCTTCGGCGCTCACCGATGCGAAGATCGGGTGGGAATCCGCAATGGCATCTGCATCCAGCGCTGGATCGAAAATCCGTGCTTCAACCAGCACCGTCAACGCGTCATACCATGCGGCGCCCCGCGAAGCCCACGGCCAATCCACCAGCAGCACTTCCCCGCGTTCCCCCAGCAGGATGTTGTCCGAGCGCAGATCCGAATGCACCAGCTGGTCTCCGGCCAGTGACCCGGCACCGGCTATGGCCAAATCATGGAGTTCTTCCAGGTTCTGCGCAACCCATGGATCGGCAGGCTCCCAATCGTCCTGCATGATCCGCGCAAAACCGGCAACGTCTTCGCGCAGTTCTTCTTCCAGCGGCGGCAGCAGCTCGATCAGGGAATCGGGGGCCTGGTCAGCCAGCTGCGCCAGCGTATCCAGCACCCGATGCAGCTGGCCGGCCGGCCAGGGAAGCTGCGGGCTGGCCCCTGGAACTTCGGCGAAGACCAAGGCCTCCCAGCCTTGCCAGCTGATGTGCCCCAGGAATTCCGGAACCGGCAAGGCGGCCGGGAGCTTGGCGGCAATCTTCGCTTCGCGGGCGTTCAACGCCGTGGCCGGTGCGCTGAGCAACGGATTCACCGCCTTGGCGAAGACCCGCTGGCCATCGGCGGTGAGCAGCCGATCGGCGCTGCCCGGGGAAAATCCCGAGGCCTGGCTTCGCGCCCGGATCACCCGGGAGCCAAGGTGCGATTCAATCCGTGCGCGCAGTTCGTCGGGAAGCTGATGCCAGGTGATGCGCCGGGTGAATTGGATCTGCATGGTACGGATCATGCCAGATCATCGGCTTCCAGCCTAAGCGCGTTTCAATGCGACAAGCCGGTAGCGGGCCGGGGGCCCTCAGGCAACGATCAGCGCGATGCCCACATAGGTAGTGAGCAACGTCGCGAGCAGCCACTCTGCGGTGGAGCCCGTCTCGGCCAGAATCGGCAATGCCACACGCCCGTTGGACTTCCAGCAGCCGCCAATTAGCGGCAGCCGGCGGAACCAGCGCGGCGAACCGATCTTGATCGGCCACAGCAGGTTGCAACCGCCAATGGTCAGCATGTCCCCCAGTACGTGCACGATCGCGCCCAGGGAGACTGCCATCAGGAACCAGAGGTTCTGCTCGGGCGCGTTCATCCCGACGAAGGTGCCGGCGGCCAAGGCGATAATCCAGCACAGCAGCGGCGGCATGAACTTCATGGTCTTCACCGCGAAGGAAATCAGCAGGATCGCAAAGAGCGCCGCTGCCGGGTACACCGTGCCCAAGGCCGCGGTCCGCACATCCCAGCCGTTGGCCAGCCAGGCCAGGAAGATGAAGAAGGCGATGCCGATCAGCGAATGGGTGCCATTGCGGTGCCCGCCGGAAACCGAACCGATAATACGCGCGAAAATGCTGGAGAACGGTGGCAGCGAGCGGGCGATCGTGGCCCCGTGGTGATCCGCGTCGGGCAGCAGGGCCGCTCCGGCGCAGACGATCGCACCGGCCAGGGTTTCCCAGCGATCCATTTGGAAGGTCCCCAACCCCAGGTTCACCGATCCAACGGAGACTTCAGTTGTAATTGCCAACCATGCGGCTGCGCCGCTCACCGCGTGGTGTCCACCCATCATGCTTTCAACCTTAGGTCTGGTCACCGACGTTTTAGCGGTGCGACGGAGGTAAGCTGGAACACATGAGAATTGTGCGTGAAGCTGTTCCGGGCGACTGCCCGCAGATCCTGGCGATGATCCAGGAATTGGCCGACTATGAAAGGGAACCTGATGCGGTGCTCAACACCGCAACAGACCTCCAAGCCCATCTGTTCGGCCCCAATCCCCAGGTCTTCGCCCACGTGGCCGAGGACGGAAACGGCGAGCTCAGGGGCATCGCCCTGTGGTACCTGACCTACTCCACCTGGGAGGGCCGGCACGGCATCCATCTGGAGGATCTGTATGTGCGCGAATCCCAGCGCGGTTCAGGCACCGGCACCGCGCTGCTGCGCACCCTGGCGCAGATCTGCGTCGAGCGCGGCTACAAGCGCCTGGAATGGTCCGTGCTGGATTGGAACGAGCCAGCCATCAGGTTCTACGACGCCATCGGTTCCAGCTCCATGGACGGCTGGAGCACCCGGCGCCTGGACGGCGAAGCACTGCAACAACTTGGCATGCAAGGAGCACACTAATGCGCCATTACCGCGGTATGGACGTCACCGACCATCGCATCGAGGTTCCACTGGATCACGCCCATCCGCAGGGCGAAAAGATCTCGGTCTTCGCCCGCGAGATCAGCACCGACGCGGCCAAGCCCTGGCTGCTGTTCCTGCAGGGCGGTCCAGGGGGCAAATCCCCGCGCCCTGGTTCCCTGTCAGGGTGGCTGGCCGAAGCAACCAAGCACTTCCGGGTGCTGCTGCTGGACCAGCGCGGCACCGGACTGTCCACCCCGGCTAACCGCAAGTCCCTGCCGCTGCGCGGCGACTCGGCGGCCCAGGCCCGCTACCTCTCGCATTTCCGCGCCGACTCGATCGTGCGCGACGCCGAAGCCCTGCGCGAGCACCTGGGCATCGGGCAGTGGAGCACCCTGGGCCAGAGCTACGGCGGGTTCTGCACCCTGACCTACCTCTCGCTCTTCCCGCAGTCGCTCACCCGCTGCCTGGTCACTGGCGGGCTGGCCTCGCTGGATGCCGATGCGAAGACCGTCTACCGCGCCACCTACCAGCGCATGGCAGAACGCAACCGCGAGTACTTCTCCTGGTACCCCGAGGACTTCCAGACCCTGCACAGGATCTACGAGCATGTGCGCGCCAACGACGATGAGCATCTGCCCAACGGCCAGCGCGTCACCGTGCCGCTGGTGCAGATGCTGGGCATGTACCTGGGCGGAAACACCCGGGTGCACCTGTTGCACCACATCTTCGAGGAGGCCTTCAGCCATACCCCGGGCGGCGAACGCCTCTCGGACACCTTCCTCGAAGCGCTCTTCGCCCAGTCCTCCTTCGCGTCGAACCCGCTCTACGCGCTGATGCATGAAACCATCTACGCCCAAGGCGAACCGACCAATTTCGCGGCCGAAGAAGTCCTGACCGAGTTCGCCGACTTCACCCACCACGCCGCGACCCCGCTGCTGACCGGCGAGATGATCTACAGCTGGCACTTCGCCGAGGATCCTGCCCTGCGCCCCTTGGAGGACGTGGCCCGCATCCTGGCCGAGCACGAGGGCTTCGGCCCGCTCTACGATCTGGAAGTGCTGGCCAAGAACACTGTGCCGGTGGCCGCCGCGGTCTACCATGACGATGTCTACGTGGACCGCGAGCTCTCGCTGCGCACGGCCTCGCAGGTCGCCGGGATGCAGACCTGGGTGACCGAGAAGTACCACCACGACGGTATCGGCGACGATGGCCCGGCGATCTTCCGCCGCCTGCTGGCGATGGCCAACGGCGAAGACCCGGAATCCGCGGCCCAGGACGCCTAGCCTGCGCACCGGCGCCGTTAACGCACAGGGCGCTTGGATCCCCCCGGTGGATTCAAGCGCCCTGTGCGTTAAGCCTCGTGCTGCTAACGGTCCAGCTTCGCGGCAACCTGGTCATTCAACCGCTGCAGCAGCGGCACTGCCTGCGCGAGAATCCGCTGTTCCTCGGCGCTGAAGGAGTCGATGCCGCCGGCCAGCGAGGAGATCGCGCGCTGCCGGTAGGCTTCGATCGCTTCCTTGCCGTCGCTGGTCAGGCTGACCAGGCTGGCGCGGCCATCATTCGGGTCCGGCTGGCGCTGGACCAATTGGTCGTTCTCCATGCGGATGACCAGCCCGGTCATGGTCGGCTGCGCCACCCGCTGCTCAACGGCCAGGTCGCCCACGCGCTGCGGGCCCAACCGGTCCAGGGTGGAAAGCACCCGCCAAGCGGTCACCGATCGGCCCTGCCCGGCCGCGCGCCCAAGCAGCCGGGACATGGTGCCCGATGCTAGTGCTACCCCGGTGGCAATGTCGCTGGCTTCTGTCGATAGATCGCTCATGGAAATTACCTTAGCAGAACTGCATAGGCACACTATTCGGGTACGAAAAACCCGCCGGGACCAGTTCATATGAACCGATCCCGGCGGGCTAGTGTTCGTGCTGCCTAGCGCTAGTCGTGCGTCGCATGATCGGCGGCGTCGGCCACTGCAGCGGCTTCGGCGTTAGCGGCGGCGCGCTTGCCCCACGGGCTCCACAGCGACAGCACGGTTGCGACCACGATCGCACCCAGGATGACCAGCAGGGAGACGCCCACGGAGATGTCCAGCCACGCGTAATCCAGCGGCTGGCCGCCGTTGATGAATGGCAGGCTGTTCTCGTGCAGGGCGTGGAAGACCAGCTTCACGCCGATGAAGGCGAGGATGAAGCTCAGTGCGTGCTTCAGGAAGACCAGGCGGTTCATCAGGCCACCGAGCAGGAAGTACAGCTGGCGCAGGCCCATCAGCGCGAAGATGTTCGCGGTGAAGACGATGAACGCGGACTTGGTCAGGCCGAAGATCGCCGGGATCGAGTCGAAGGCGAACAGCAGGTCGGTCATGCCGATGGTCACGAAGACCAGCACCATCGGGGTGAACAGCTTCTTGCCCTCGACCACGGTGCGCAGCTTGGCGCCATCGAAGTCCTTGGAAATCGGCAGCTTGGAGGTCAGCTTCTTGACCAGGCCGCTTTCCTCGTCCTCATCCTCGTCCTTGAGCTGGTTCCAAGCGGTCCACAGCAGGAAGGCACCGAAGATGTAGAAGACCCACGACCACTGCTCGATGATCGCAGCGCCCAGGACAATGAAGATCGCGCGCAGGATCAGCGCGATGATAATGCCGAACATCAGCACTTCCTGCTGGTACTTGCGAGGTACCGAGAAGCGCGCCATGATGATGATGAAGACGAACAGGTTGTCTACCGACAACGCGTATTCGGTGACCCAGCCGGCATAGAATTCCTGGCCGAGCTGCGGTCCAGCCTGCGTCCAGATCACCGCACCGAAGATTAATGCCAAGGTGATGTAGATGCCGACAAAAATGCCTGCTTCCTTCATGGAAGGAATGTGCGGACGCTTGGTGACGTACAGCAAGTCTGCGATGAGCACCGCGCACAGAACAATCAGCGCGATGATCTCGAATTGAATAGTTAACCCATTAGTGCCCACGGACGAGCGACCTTTCGTTGGAGGGTATGGAAAATCGCCGCAAGTCTCTCCGCCGCCACACCAGGATTCGATACGCGTCGAAAGCTGGTTTAGTGGTCGGCTGCTGCGCCCGGCGAAGCATCATTGGTTCGCGTGTTGACGTCCACAGCATTGGGATACTCCCCTACGTCCAGTGATCAAGTGTAGCGCACAGGAACCGCACAGGCTTAGCGCAAGTCCCGATACTGCGCCGAACAGCCCACGGGCTACGCGTGCCCGGCAGCCTTCATCTGGCGCAATTCCTTCTTCAATTCGGAAACTTCATCACGGATCCGGGCGGCGAGCTCGAACTGCAATTCAGCGGCCGCGGCGTGCATCTGCTCGGTCATTTCCCCGATCTGGGACAGCAGGTCCTCGGCCGGAGCCGCAGCCAAGCCGTCCTTGCGCACGGTGGCGGAGGCCTTGGCGCGCTTGGCATTCTTCGCCAGCCGGTTGTTGTTCAGCAGTTCCTGGGTGTCGGCATCCTCACGTGCCAGCTGGTCGGTGATGTCCGCGATCTTCTTGCGCAGCGGCGTCGGGTCGATCCCGTGCTCCTTGTTGTGCGCTTCCTGGATCGCCCGTCGGCGGTTGGTCTCCTCGATCGCCTGGTCCATCGCATCGGTGATCTTGTCCGCATACATGATCACCTGGCCCGAGACGTTACGCGCGGCACGGCCGATGGTCTGGATCAGGCTGGTCGCCGAACGCAGGAAGCCCTGCTTGTCGGCATCCAGGATCGCGACCAGCGAAACCTCGGGCAAATCCAGGCCCTCGCGCAGCAGGTTGATGCCCACCAGCACGTCGAAGGAACCCATGCGCAGCTCGCGCAGCAGCTCAACGCGGCGGATCGTGTCCACATCGGAGTGCAGGTACTGCACCCGCACCTGGTGCTCGGTGAGGTAGTCGGTTAGGTCCTCGGCCATGCGCTTGGTCAGCGTGGTGACCAGCACGCGCTCATCGCGATCCACGCGGGTGCGGATCTCATCGAGCAGGTCATCGATCTGGCCCTTGGTGGGCTTGACGATGATTTCGGGGTCGATCAGCCCGGTGGGGCGAATGATCTGCTCCACGAACCCGTCGGACTTGCCCAGTTCGTACTTGCCCGGGGTGGCCGAAAGGTACACGGTCTGCCCGATGCGCTCAAGGAACTCGGCCCACTTCAACGGGCGGTTGTCCATGGCGCTGGGCAGGCGGAAGCCGTGTTCCACCAGGGTGCGCTTGCGGGACATGTCTCCCTCGTACATGGCGCCGATCTGCGGGACGGTCACGTGCGATTCGTCGATCACCAGCAGGAAGTCATCGGGGAAATAGTCGATCAGGCAGTGCGGGGCGCTGCCGGCATCGCGGCCGTCGATATGGCGCGAGTAATTCTCGATGCCGTTGCAGAAGCCCATCTGCTCCATCATTTCCAGGTCGTAGGTGGTGCGCATGCGCAGCCGCTGGGCCTCGACGAGCTTGTTCTGCGATTCCAGCTCCTTCAGGCGCACTGCCAGCTCGTCCTCGATCCGCTTGATCGCCTTGTGCATCCGCTCGGCACCGGCCACATAGTGGCTGGCCGGGAAGATGTACATCTCGGTCTCCTCGCGGATCACCTCGCCGGTGACCGGGTGCAGGGTGTGGATCGCTTCCACCTCGTCGCCGAAGAACTCGATGCGCACGGCCTGCTCCTCGTACATCGGGATGATCTCCACCGTGTCCCCGCGCACGCGGAAGGTGCCGCGGTGGAAGTCCATGTCGTTGCGGGTGTACTGCATGGCCACGAACTGGCGCAGCATCGCATCGCGGTTCAGTTCCTCGCCGGTGCGCACGGTGACCATCCCGGCCACGTATTCCTCGGGGGTGCCCAGGCCGTAGATGCACGAGACGGTGGCGACCACAATGGTATCGCGGCGGGTGAGCAGGGAGTTGGTGGCCGAGTGGCGCAGGCGCTCGACTTCCTCGTTGATCGAGGAGTCCTTCTCGATGAAGGTATCGGTCTGCGGGACGTAGGCCTCGGGCTGGTAGTAGTCGTAGTAGGAGACGAAGTACTCCACCGCGTTATTGGGCATCAGCTCGCGGAACTCGTTGGCCAGCTGGGCGGCCAGGGTCTTGTTCTGCACCAGCACCAGGGTGGGGCGCTGCACCTGCTCGACCAGCCAGGCGGTGGTCGCGGACTTGCCGGTACCCGTGGCACCGAGCAGCACGATGTCCTTCTCGCCGTTGGTTATCCGCTCGGTCAGCTGTTTGATGGCTTGCGGCTGGTCGCCGGCAGGCTGGTACTCGCTGATGACTTCGAAGGGGGCGACCACGCGCTTGATCGGCTGTGCAAGACTCATGACTCCAGCATATCGACTTGCCCCGGCCTATTGGGTCTTGCCCTAGCCAGCTTTCAGCTTAAAGCCGAGGGCTACTTGCGCATCCCGTAGCGGATCGCATTGCGCTTAACGGTGCGCTGGATGCTGCTGCCGAAGAAGCCCACGGTCATGATGGTCGCGGTGGCCAGTCCCAGCAGGGCCAGCCAACCGGAAATGTAGACCACCGGCGAATACGGACCGGATTCGCTGGCGACGAATTCGGCGCGGCCGCCAAATCCGAGCCACAATACCAAGGCGATGGCGAAAGCGATCAGGGTGCTCCACTTGCAGATCTTGTACATTCCTACTCCTGTGCTTGCGCCAATTGGCGGTAGAGGGCAGAAACCTGCGCCTCGAGTTCTTCCAAGGTACCGGAATTATCCAGCAGGTAGTCGGCTACGGCCGCCCGCTGGTCATCCGTGGCCTGCGCGGCCATCCGGGCTTCGGCATCTTCGGTGCTCCAGCCGCGGTCCTGGACCATGCGGCGGATGCGTTCGGCGTGCGGGGCCTGGACGACGACCACCGCGTCGAAGCCCTCCAGCCGGCCGGTCTCGACCAGCAGCGGGATGTCCTCCACCACCAGCGCGCCGGCCGCCGCGGCCTGGCGCAGCTTCGCGGCTTGCTCCCGCACCAGCGGGTGCACGATCGCGTTGAGCTTGGCCCGCTGCGCCGCATCGGCGAAGACTATCGCGCCCAGCGCGGGACGGTCCAGCGACCCGTCGGCCAGCAAAACGGCATCGCCAAAGGTGTCCTTGATCGCAGCCAGCCCGGGCGTGCCGGGTTCGACCACCTGCCGTGCCAACGCGTCGGCATCGATGACTACGGCTCCCAGGGCGGCTAATTTGGCCGCGACCGCAGATTTTCCGGAGGCCACTCCCCCGGTCAGTCCCACATGCATCATGTTCCCACCCTATAAACTAAGGGGGATGAACACCAACGACTCGGCCGCGACACGGTACACGACATTGACCAGCGATTGCGTGCACGAGCTGGAAATCAAGCGTTCGCGCTTCATCACCTACCTCTACCGGGTCGAAACCAAAGCCGCCGCCCGCGGGCATATCGCGGCCCTGCGCAAGACCCACTTCGATGCCCGCCACCACTGCAGCGCCTTCATCCTGGGCCCCGACCGGATGGCCCAGCGCTCCAACGACGACGGCGAGCCCTCGGGCACCGCCGGCATTCCGATGCTCGATGCCCTGGCCAAGCGCGAGATCGCCGATGGCAGCGTGCTCTCGGACGTGCTGGCCGTGGTGGTCCGCTACTTCGGCGGGATCAAGCTCGGCGCCGGCGGACTGGTCCGCGCGTACTCCGAGGCGGTATCTTCCGGGCTGGACACTGCGCAGCTGCACCTGCGCCAGCGCATGCGGATCTTCACCTTCCCCGCCGCCCACGCCGCCGCGGCCCGCTACGAGAATGATCTGCGCGCCGCCGGCTACCAGGTCGAGCCGACCCTCTGGCAGGCCGAAGCGGCGATCGTGCAGATCGGCATCCCGGACACGCCCGAAGCCGCCGCGCAGCTGCGCACCTATATCGCCACGCTCACCTCCGGCGCCGGGGAACTGGCCGCCGCCAACACGCAATGGGTTGATCTGATTTGAACACCGCTGCCAATCCCGAAGCCACGGACGCTGCCGCCAGCAGGCTCCAGGCCCTGCTTCCCGCCCTGCGCCGCTGGCCCGATGTCGAAGCCGGCAACCTCTTCGCCGCCGATGCCTGCGACCGGCTCATCCTGGACACCTGCGCCGCCGCGGCCGGCCCTGCAGTCCGTTGGCCGGCCTCCATTGCGGTCATCGGCGACCACTACGGCGCGCTGGCCCTGGGCGCATTGGAACTGGGCAGCACGAGCGTGCGCGTGCACACCGATTCGCTCACCGCCCGCCGCGCCATCGAGGCCAACCTCGCCCGGCTCATGCCCGAGCGTGCCGAATATGTCGAATTCTGCACCCTGGAACGGGTCGCCGAGCATGCCGGTTCGGTCCTGCTGGCCCTGCCGCGCGGGCTGGACGTGCTGGGCGAACAGGCCGCCGCGGTAGCTGCCGTCGCCGGCCCCGGCGCGAAGCTTTTCGCCGGCGGCCGCATCAAGCACATGAGCCGTTCCATGAACGAGGTGCTCGGCGCGCATTTCACCCGCGTCGACGTCTCGCTGGCCAGACAGAAATCCCGGGTGCTCACCGCCAGCAGCCCGCGCGCCGAACAGCCCGCCAGCAGCTTCCCGGCCACCGCCACCCACCAGGTGCGCGGCACCAGCTTCACGCTGCATGCCGGAGCCGGGACCTTCGGCGCCGCCCGGCTGGATCCGGGCACCCGGCTGCTTCTGGAAAACCTTCCGGACCTCTCCGCGCACGCCACGCTGGTCGACCTGGCTTGCGGCAACGGCACCATCGGCATCTACGCTGCGCTGGAAAACCAACAGCTGCGTGTGGACGCCTCGGACCATTCGGCCTCCGCGATCGCCTCCACCCTGGCCGCCGCGCAACGCAACAACCTGGCCGAACGCATCACCGCCGTGCAGGATGACGCCCTGAGCCGCCTGCCCGACGCCAGCGCGACGCTGGTCACGCTGAATCCGCCCTTCCACATCGGCAATACGGTCACCGCCGACATCGCGTTCAAGCTGATCGACGACGCCGCGCGCGTGCTCGCCCCCGGCGGCACCCTGCTGTGCGTGTTCAATTCGCACCTGCGCTACCGCAGCGAATTGGCCCGGCGCGTTGGCCCCACCGAGCAGCTGGCCCGCGACAAGACCTTCACCGTCACCGTTTCCACCCGCGCGCACTAGCTTTTCCACAGGCCGTCTTGCCCGCCCGCTCGCCGCGCGCCGCCTGGCGCATGCTGGGGCCATGAGCGGAATTATCAGCCAGGCGCTAGCCGGGCTTGCCCAAGCGATCAAGGACGCGCCGGCCCTCGCGGTGGACGACGCCCTGGCCCTGGCCGCGTTCATCCCCGCCCTGCACCAGACCCTGCTCTGCCCCGGTCCAGCCGCAGGCCCCGCGCCGCACTATCTGGACGATCCGCGCTACGCTCTGGCCCTGGCCACCGCGGCAGAAGCATCCACCTACCAAGCCCTTCGGACCCAGATCTACGCGGCCCACCTGGTCGAAGACACCGCGGCCCACACCCTCGCCCAGGATGAGCTCACCGCAGCCCGCCAGGGCGCCGCCGATTTCTCCGTCCCGGCCCAGCGCACGGGAAAGCGGCCCAGCTTCACCGGCCCCGCGGCACTTCTGGCCTCCTGGCTGCGCACCGACCACTTCGAGGCCAAGCGCCGCCTCCAGGCCGCCGGCCATGTCTTCGCGCAATATGACTACCAGCATCTGCGGCACCGCGCACAGTTCCCGCTGCTGGCCATGCGCTTCGCCGATCTGCGCCAGCCGCCAGCCGAAGTGCTCAGTGCGGCCCGGCGTCTGAGCGCCCTGGAGCCCAAGCGCGACGAATACGCAGCACCCGCCACCGCCTCGGCGCTCACCGAAGATGGCGAGCTGCTTGAATCCATCGTCGACCAGCAATTGGACGAGCCCGATCCCGGCACCCGCCGCCAATTGGTCAACAGCTTCCTGAAGTCCCAGAAAGAACGCTTGGGCAAGAAGCGGCCCGAGGCCCAGGAGGGCCTGTACCGGCGGGGCGAACGCGACGGGCTGGTCCACTACGACCTCGCCCTGCGCCCTGCGCGCGCAGAACTCTTCGAATCGGGCATTTCGCAAAGTGACAATCCCCGCTCCGGTGCCGGCCAGGCCGCGCGGGAGGCCTTTGCCGAGCCGCCGGGAAGCCGTCCAGAGCAGGATGCTGCCTCTGGCACTTTCTACCAGGCCGGCACCGGAAGGCATCCGGACTTCCTGACCGATGAGGAAGCTGCCGCCAGCGAAGATCCTGTTTCCGCACCGCTTTCTGCCGCGGCACGCCGCCTCAACGGACTGATGAATCTGCTTGAGATCAACACGAGGCGGCTCCAGGAGCTGCTGCACGCCGCGCGCAACGGCGGAACCCCAACGAGCGCCGTTGGGACTGACCCAGGCACCGTGGAAGTCCCCACCATCACGCCGCAGATCGTGGTCATGCTGACCTTGGATGAGTTGGAGGGCCGGGCAAGAACCCATGGCATCACCCAGCACGGTTTCAAGCTCGATGCAGCTGATCTGCGCCAGACCCTGGCTAGGGCACGCATCATTCCGATGGTGCTCGGCGGCAGGGGCGAGCTGCTTGATATCGGGCGCAGCCAACGCAAGCACCCGAGCTACATGCGCCTGGGTGTTGCGGTGCGCGATCGCGGTTGCATAGTTCCCGGGTGCACCATGGATCCCGAACGCTGCAACATCCACCACATCTGGTTCTGGTCCGAGGGCGGTGTCACCGCGGTCTACTGGAGTGCGATGCTCTGCGACACGCATCATCATGACGTCCATGCCGGGTTGATCAAGGTCATTCCCGATGACGGGGTACCCAAGGTCATCCTGCCCAGCTTCATCGATCCTACCCAGACCCCGGTGCGCAACAGCTACCACATGGCCAAGGCCGCCTAGTTCGCCCCCCATGCGCCGGGGTCTCCGGCTAGATCAAGAACGGGCGTCCACCGTGCACGCGGACGGCTTGGGCTTCAATCCCCAAGGGACGCAGGTCGATCCGGTCGATCTCGGCCCGCTCATTGTTTTCGAAGGTATCGGCAGTAATCGATTCGCCAGCAGGTGTCTGGACCGCCAGGCGCCGCTTGGTTCTGTTCAAGGGTTCACGTGCGGATGCCGGGACGAAGTAGGCGCTCGCCTGCTTCCCGCCACCATAGAGCCACGAAGCGCGCACCGAGACCGGGCGTGAACCCCAGCCGCTTAGCCCGGCAATGACCAAGCGCTGGCCGGTCCCTTCCAGCAATTTTCCGTTCAGGTTCTCCCCATAGACCCAGGGCTGGGCCGCGATGCCCAGGAACTCTTCGGCAGAACGCTGGTTGACCGCATGCACCCCGTGCACCGGGCAAACCTCCGAGCAGAAAATGAATCGCGGGTCCGCAAATTCCTTCTTGGCCCCGTTCTTGTCGTCATTGCGGCACAGGCAGTCCTCGGTTTCTTCCTTTTCGATGAGGATCGCGTTGCCATAGGCTCGCAATGAGGTTGGACCGATTCGGTGGTCAGCTGGAATTTCGAGGGCGAAAAGTCCCATCGATTTCAAGCGCATCCAGCGCAACAGGCTGACCAGCAGGCTGATGCCCAGGAGGACGACCGCGGCAAGCACGTCAAGTCGGTACCCTTCATCCAAGTCATGCAGCGAATGCACTTCCGTGCTGGCCAATTCCCAGCCCAGCCGCAGCAGCGGGTAGATCAGTGCGCCTAACGCGAGGTTCCAGACCGTGGGCGACATTTGCTTGAAGATTCCAAAATCTCTTTCTTGCCCCTGAGCCAGGGCAATGCCGCCTGCAGCTTCGCGCTTCCAGGTTCTAAGCTGGCGTCGAAGCCGCCCGTCCAGAACGCCGACGGCCAGGGCGAGCAGGAGGAAATAGGCCAGCGCCACAGCCAAGATCCTTTGCAGGTCCCCGGCAGGAGCCAGCAGGAAATAGATTCCGGCGCCAAGGCCCAATCCCATCCAGGGTGCTTGCCGTCCGCCGCCGAAGATCATGGCCAGCACGGTAGCGACCATCGAGAAGGAAACGATGTTCCAGAAACTTGTATCGAGGTACGGGGAATGAAGAAGATCCGAACGGACAAAGACCACCAGTGCAACCAGCGGAAGCCAGGTGGCGGCCGCAACCCAGAAGTTGGGAATGGTGCGCGGTACAGTCTCCCACTCTTCGTGGCTGACCTGGCGCACCGGGATCTGCTGCCCGGTAGTTGCGCCTCCCGCATAGCCTGCCTGCGAATTCCCTGCCGTTGCCATGTGCATCTACCTGCCGTTCGCGAATGCACTTGATCGGTGCACTTTTAGTCTAACCTCAGCAGGTATTAGGGGTAGTGCTCCTTTGGAGCTATTCCTGGCCGATCGAAGTCAGCAGAAATAATGACGAGCCTGCCATGCCGGCAAGCAAAAACCGGTTAAACAAACGAAGGTCCAACCCTTTCAGGGTTGGACCTTCGTGAATCAGCAAAAGCTAATCACGATCTCTGCACGGGGCAGAAGCCGGAATTAGTTGCCGGTCAGCTTCTCGCGCAGTGCAGCCAGTGCTTCGTCCGAAGCCAGGGTGCCTGCATCGGTGGCTGGCGCCTCCGAGGAGTACGAAGCTGGAGCTGGCTCGGAACCACCGGCAGCAGCAGGCTCTGCTTCTGCGTCGGCAGCGATAGCGGCAACAACCTGCTTCTTGTGTGCTTCCCAACGCTCCTGGGCAGCAGCGTACTGTGCTTCCCATGCAGCGCGCTGGGTGTCGAAGCCCTCGAGCCATTCGTTCGACTCTGGGTCGAAGCCCTCTGGGTACTTGTAGTTGCCGGCCTCGTCGTACTCTGCAGCCATGCCGTAGAGTGCTGGGTCGAACTCGGTGCCCTCTGGGTCAACACCTTCGTTAGCCTGCTTGAGCGACAGCGAGATGCGGCGGCGCTCCAGGTCGATGTCGATGACCTTGACGAACAGTTCGTCGCCAACGGAAACAACCTGCTCAGCCAGTTCAACGTGGCGAACTGCAAGCTCGGAGATGTGAACCAGGCCTTCGATGCCGTCTTCGACGCGTACGAACGCACCGAATGGAACCAGCTTGGTAACCTTGCCCGGTACAACCTGACCCAGTGCGTGGGTGCGGGCGAAGGTCTGCCATGGATCTTCCTGGGTAGCCTTCAGCGACAGGGAAACGCGCTCGCGGTCCAGATCGACTTCCAGAACCTCGACGGTTACTTCCTGGCCAACCTCGACAACCTCGGATGGGTGGTCGATGTGCTTCCAGGACAGCTCGGAAACGTGTACCAGGCCGTCTACGCCGCCCAGGTCCACGAATGCACCGAAGTTGACGATGGAGGAAACAACGCCCGGACGAACCTGGCCCTTTTCCAGCTTGTTGAGGAAGGTCGAGCGAACCTCGGACTGGGTCTGCTCGAGCCATGCACGGCGGGAAAGCACAACGTTGTTGCGGTTCTTGTCCAGCTCGATGATCTTGGCTTCGATTTCCTGGCCGATGTATGGAGCCAGGTCGCGCACACGGCGCATCTCGACGAGCGATGCTGGCAGGAAGCCACGCAGGCCGATGTCCAGGATGAGGCCACCCTTGACAACCTCGATGACGGTACCGGTAACGACGCCGTCCTCTTCCTTGATCTTTTCGATGTCGCCCCAAGCGCGCTCGTACTGCGCACGCTTCTTGGACAGGATCAGGCGGCCTTCCTTGTCTTCCTTGGTCAGGACCAAGGCTTCGACGCTGTCGCCAACGGTGACAACTTCACCTGGGTCAACGTCGTGCTTGATGGAAAGCTCGCGGGAAGGGATGACACCTTCGGTCTTGTAACCGATGTCGAGCAGAACTTCGTCGTGGTCAACCTTGACGACGGTGCCTTCGACGAGGTCACCATCGTTGAAGTACTTGATGGTGGCGTCGACTGCGGCCAAGAAGTCCTCAGCAGATCCAATGTCGTTGATTGCGACGACTGGTGCGCTGTTGTTCTCGTTCGAGGTGATGGTCATGTAGTAGGGACTCCGATGTGGATAGATTTGATCAGTCGAAACTCCGGAAGTCCCGGAATTTCGAAGGGGGTAGAACATGAATGCGGACATGACAGAGCCATGGCACGCTGTTCAAGTCTACGCGCCTAGCACACCGCGGGTCAAAGCGTAACCCGCTAACATCCTCGCCAGCATTTTGTGAACTTCGTCATATCAACCGGTTAATGCGATCCGTCCCACTAGAAACCGTGCGGCGTGAAACCCTCGCGAGCCACGCTGAACAAGTCCGTCCAGTTCCCCGCCGCTCCCCCGCCGACCAGTTCGGCGCGTCCCGAATCCAGCAATTGGCCCAGCTGCACGGTCCCCAGGTACAGTCCCGCCAGCTCCCGCTCCGACAATGCCACCCGCGGCAGATCGGATTCGGCCTGCCCTTCCTCGATTCGGCTCACCGTGGCGCGGGAATCGGACACGTCGAAGAGGTAGGTCCCGGAGATCAGGTCCAGCCGATCGCTCACGCTCAATAGCAGCCGGGCATCTCGCTGGTAGCCGCGCGCTTGGAAGGCGGCAACAACATCGAGCACGCGCAGCCACAGGACATCGTCAATGGAACGCACATGGTAGTCCCGCACGTTCTCCAGCACCTGGCGCAGCGGATCGGCCACCGGGCCTTGGCCATGCACTTCCTCCACCAGATCATGGTTGCCCAGGTACTCGAAGAGCTTGATGCGGGCGGCGTCGCTGGTGGCCACCAGCTTGTGCACCACCAACTTCGCCTTGGGCTCTTCCCACCCGCTGAACTTGTAGGTGGCGAAACCGCCGAGCTGGCCAGCGTCATCGTAGTAGGCGGCAAAGCGCAGGTTCTTCGGCTTTTCCAGGGTCTCCCAGGTGTCCCAGCGGCCCAAGGCAAAGCCGTTGTCGAATTCGGTGCTGTCCACGGATCCGAATGTCCGCTCGAGCGCCCGCACGGCCAGCGCAGCATAGTCGGACCCGAAATGCTTCGGATCGGCTTCCACCACCCGGCCGGGTACCTGCACGCGCAGCTTCACCCCGTGGGCGCACTTGAGCGTGAATCGGCTTTGGTAGGTGGCCGGTTCAAAACCGTACCGCCCGTAGATCGTCGCTTCCGACGCGGTCAACGCAGCAATCGGGAATCCCGCCTGCTGGGCATAGGCCAGGTCGGCGGTGATTTGCCTGGCCAGGATGCCGCGCCGCCGATAGCTCGGCGCGACGGTGACCGCGGAGATCTTGTGCGTTGCCACCGGCGCGTCGCCCCCGGCATTCAGCAGCCCGGGGAATGCGCCATAGGTGTGCACCGGGTGGGTTGCATGGCGCGAGTGCGGTTCGGCCTGCGGATCGAACACCAGGGAAAAGCGCATTTCCTGCGCGTACGTCAGGTCCAGGTAGTTCGCCCAATTGGGTTCTTCGGGCAGCTGCTCGTAGAAGCCGATCCCGGTGGCCTGGTGGAACAGCTTGATCGATTCGTCGAGTTCAGGACTGCGGACGGTAGCCTGGCAGGTCCGGGTTTCCAGCTGCGGCTGGCGCTCTAGTCTCATCGTGCTCCTTGGCGGGGAAATCGGCTGATCACAGTCTATGCGCCAGCCCGGCCGATGCAAGGGGTGCATTCACCAGGCATCGGAGAGCCTGGTGAACCGGAGCCCGGAATCCAGCGCCTGCCCCAGCCCGAGCGCCACCCCCTTGGCAGTACCGGAAGCTGGCTGGTTGAAGTGCCCGATGCCAATGTCCCCGGCGCCCAGCTGGCGGACCTGGGCGGCTACGGTCTGCGCGCCGAAGGTCGCCCCGGCGTCCAGGTTGACCGTGAAGTTCATCGGCACCACGCCCAGTTCCCGGCACATTGCGGCGCTGGCTTCGTCCATGTGGGCGGTCCCGGAGCGGAAGAATTTAGCGGTGATGCCGAACTGGTCGGCCAGGTACCGCTGGTTTCCCATCACCTCGTCGTAGGCCTGGCCGATCGACTCCGTGCCCCCAATGCCGTAGGCCTCCTGCCCGGAGGTGGCCAGCGGGGCGTGGCTGGTTCCGTGGTTGGCGATCTCGAACAGCTGGTCGCCGGCCAACTCGGCCATCAGCCGCGCATTGGCGCGTGCCCAGCGTTGGTTCACGAAGAGGGTCGCGGGCACCTGCTTGGCGCGCAAGGCGTCCAGCAGGGCTTCATCTACGCCCGAGCCCCGCGGTCCCCCGCAAGCATCGAAGGTCAATGCCGCGGCTGCATTGCCCTTGGGCAAGCCCAGCTCGATGCCCGGAACTTCCAGCCCGAACTGCCCGGCCGGAACATCCTTGAACTTGCCCATGACCTGCCTCCGGCTCGGATACTCTGCCCGGAGGCTGGGGGAAGCCCGGGGCGAAGCAGGGGTGGCAGGCGAAGGACTCGCCGTTGCCGAGGCCGCCGCGGACCCGGCTCGACCCGCCGGATCACCGGCACTGCAACCGGCAACAAGTCCGGCGGCCAGCGCACCCAGCCCCAGGCTGCCGGTTTTCAGCGCCCAACGGCGCGAGTACGGCTCCATGTTCGTCTCTTTCCTCAAGCCCATTCGATCATGCGAAAGGGGCAGGAACACCCACCGGTGTCCCTGCCCCTTTCGGCTGTTGCCCTTAGTGCGCGGCGTCGTGCCAGGTCCGGCCGATGCCCGGCTGGACATCCAACGGCACCAGCAGATCTGCGGCCTGCCCCATTTCGCGGGTCACCAGCTCCTGCACCGGCTCCAGCTCGCCCTCGGCGATCTCCAGGATGAGTTCGTCATGGACCTGCAGCAGCATGCGGGACTTGTATTCTCCTGCTGCCAGGCCCTCGGCGATGCGCAGCATGGCGACCTTGACCAGGTCGGCGGCCGAGCCCTGGATCGGGGCGTTCAACGCGGCACGCTCGGCGATGTCGCGCAGCCGGCGGTCGGAGCTGTTCAGCTCCGGCAGGTAGCGGCGGCGTCCGAAAATGGTTTCGGTGTAGCCGTCCTTGCGGGCTTGCTCGACCACCGAACGCAGGTAGGTGCGCACGGCACCGAAGCGGTCGAAGTAGTCCTTCATCAGCTTGCGGGCCTCGTCCACACCGATCTTCAGCTGCTTGGACAAGCCGAAGCTGCTCAGCCCGTAGGCCAGGCCGTAGCTCATCGCCTTGACCTTCGAGCGCATCTCCGAGGTGACTTCCTCCGGCTCGACGTTGAACACGCGCGAACCGACATAGCGGTGCAGGTCCTCGCCGTTCTGGTAGGCCTCGATCAGCCCCTCGTCCTCGGAGAGGTGGGCCATGATGCGCATTTCGATCTGCGAGTAGTCCACGGTCAGCAGGCTCTGGTAGCCCGCCCCGACCATGAAGACATCGCGGATGCGCCGGCCTTCCTCCGAACGCACGGGGATGTTCTGCAGATTCGGGTTCAGGCTGGAGAGGCGTCCGGTCGCGGCCACGGTCTGCGCATAGGTGGTGTGGATCCGGCCATCATCATGGGTGGCCTTGAGCAAGCCGTCCACGGTCTGGCGCAGCTTGATCGCATCGCGGTAGGCCATCAGCGCAACCAGGAACGGGTGCCCGGTCTTGACCAGCAGATCCTGCAGCGACTCGGCATCAGTGGTGAAACCGGTCTTGATCTTCTTGGTGCGCGGCAGATCCAGCTCTTCGAACAGGACCACCTGCAGCTGCTTCGGGCTGGAGAGGTTGACCTCATGGCCGATTGCGGCGAAGGCGTCGTTGGTGGCCTGGTCCACCTGCTCGGTGAAGTGGGCGCGCAGTTCGTTCAGGCGATCCACGTCCACCGCCACGCCTGCGCGTTCCATCTCGAATAGCACCGGAATCAGCGGCAGCTCCATCTCGGCAGCCAATTTGTCCGCGTGCTTCTCCGCCAGCTTGGTGGCCAGGTAGGCGGAGAGGTCGTGGATGGCCTGCGCCTGGGCCAGGGCCGGGTCTGCCAGGTCGGCGGCCAATCCCAGATCCAGTTCGCCCTTCTTGGCCTGATGCACCGGCACGGCATACTTCAGGTGGTACTGCACCACGTCCACCAGGTCGTGGCTGCGACGATCCGGCTGGATCAGGTAGGCGCTGATCAAGGTGTCGTCCTTGATGCCGGCAATCCGCAGACCGCGCTCGATGAGCAGGTGCATGGCGGCCTTGGCATCGTGGAAGAGCTTCGGCGCGTTCTCATCGGCCAGGAACTGCGCAAGCACGCCTTCGGTGGCTTCATCGAGTTCTGCCAGCTCCAGCCAGAGGGCTTCGGCCCCGCGGAAAAGGGCCAGGCCCACGGCCTCGCCGTCAACCGCAGCAGGCTGGATCGCGATCGGCGCGCCCTTTCCGGCTTCGATGAATCCGCCCAGCGCGTCGGCGTCGGCGCCGAGCACACGGGAGAATTCGGCAACCTCGGGTGCCGCTACTTCTTCCTGGGCTGCGAACAGGTCGAACAGGCGCTTGCGCAGGGTATTGAATTCCAGCGCGTCGAACAGGTTCTCGATCTCTTCGCGGTTCGGGGCTTCGAGTTCCATCTCGTCGAGCGTGACCGGAAGTTCCAGGTCGTGCTTGAGCTGGTTCAGCCGGCGGTTGCGGGTCACGTTGCCCACGTGCTCGCGCAGCGACTCGCCCACCTTGCCCTTGATGTTCTCCACGTTCTCCAGGATGCCGGCCAGGTCCCCGTAAAGGTTGATCCATTTGGCGGCGGTCTTCGGCCCCACACCAGGAACGCCGGGCAAGTTATCGGCGGTTTCGCCGACCAGCGCCGCCAAGTCCGAGTAGCGCTCGGGGCGCACGAAGTACTTGGCTTCCACCGCGGCAGCATCCATCGGCGGGATATCGCTGATGCCCTTCTTCGGGTACAGCACCAGGGTCTTGTCGGTGATCAATTGGAAGGCGTCGCGGTCGCCGGAAACCACCAGCACGTTGAAGCCGGCTTCTTCGCCCTGGGTGGCCAGCGTGGCCAGGATGTCATCGGCCTCGAAGCTTTCCAGGGTGATCGAAGGGATGTTCATCGCCTTCATGACTTCCTGGATCAGATCGATCTGCCCGTAGAACTCTTCGGGGGTCTTATTGCGTCCGCCTTTGTACTCGGTGTACTCCAGCGAGCGGAAAGTCGGGGTGTCCAAGTCGAAGGCCACCGCAACGTGGGTGGGCTTTTGCTGGCGGATCATCGTCAGCAGCATCGATACGAATCCGTGCACGGCATTGGTGTGCTGGCCGGTGCTTGTTGCGAAGTTCTCTGCAGGCAGCGCATAGAACGCGCGGAACGCCATGGAGTGTC
This sequence comes from Glutamicibacter sp., assembly GCF_050701915.1. Lineage (NCBI taxonomy): Bacteria > Bacillati > Actinomycetota > Actinomycetes > Micrococcales > Micrococcaceae > Glutamicibacter > Glutamicibacter sp. Next base: position 324,124 of record NZ_JBOGEG010000001.1, read on the forward strand.
CGTCAATAATCAGCAGTCTCTTGTCCGACGAGGCAGTCGGTTTGGTAGTTTCGCTCACACCTGAAAGCCTAGTTGTCATGAGCGACAATTTCACTTCTCAAACCACGCAATCTTCGGCACATCCGTTTGCCGCGCAGCTGGCCCGCCATGGCATTCCCGAATCCATGTGGCCATACCTGCTGCAAAATGGCGTGGGCGAGCTCGTGGAGAAACTGGAAATTATCTTCACCGGGTTCGAACCGCAGCGCGTTGCCGCCACCATGCCGGTGGCTGGCAACACCCAGGTCTACGGCATCCTGCATGGCGGCGCCTCCGCGGCACTGGCCGAAACCCTCGGTTCGATGGCCGCTGCGCTGCATGGTGCGGGCCGCGCCAACCCGGTCGGCGTGGATTTGAACATCACCCACCACAAGGCCGGGCGTGCCGGGCTGGTCACCGGGGTATGCACGCCGGTGCATCTTGGCCGCAGCAGCACCTGCCATGAGATCGTGATCAGCAATGAGCAGGGCCAGCGTGTTGCGACCGCTCGCATCACCAATATGCTGCTCCCGGTCGAAAACTGATCCCCGCAGGCAGCGTTCTCGCCAAGCCCAGCTGATTCGGCTGATCCGGGGCGCTGCCTTCTTGCCGGAAGATTTCCCGGGCCGTTTAGCCGATCGCGTAGCGCGAGAGGAAGATATCCGCGCCGAGCTCGGTAATCCCCAGCGCTGAGAGCTGCGTGCTGATCCCGCGGCCAAAGATGTTGGCCCCGTCGCCCAGCACCTCCGGAACGGTGACCAGAAGCAGCTCATCGAGCGCATCGGCTTCGACGAACGCGCCGGCCAGGTCGGCACCCCCAACCACCCACACATCGCCGGCCCCTGCGCTCTGGGCGATATCCCGGCTCCAGAAGCCCACCTCGCCGCGGATGAAGGTCAGGTCCGCTCCGGGCAATGTCGGCAGTTCATGGTGGGTGAAGACCCACACCGGCTTGTCGCCGAACACCCACGGGACCGATCCCTCGTTGGCATCGCGGAAGATGTTCTCGTAGGTCTTGCCACCGATCACTACGGCGCCGACGGTCCCGAAGAACTCGTCGAAATGCTTTTTCACTCCCGGCTGCGTGGCATAGGGGATGAACCATTGGACACTTCCGTTGCGATCGGCGATAAAACCATCGATGGAGGCACCCACGTAGTACTTGAAGCTAGTCATGGCTCCAGTCTAGGGGTGCCTCCATCGAAGGCAATATCAAGTTGTCGAGGGACCCGAAAATCGTGTCGGATCCGCCCGTTGCCGCGCGCAGTTCCTAGTGGCTCGAGGAGAAGCCCAGGATCGCGTCGCTCAGCTGCGGCACGATAAGCACCACGCCGAAGGCGACGATCAGGCCGCAAACCGCGAAGCAGGCGTAGGCTCCGGCATTGTTCAGGCTCTGGTTGCGGCCCTCGTCCTTGGCAACTGCCAGCAGGCGGACGCCGAAGGAGTAGGCCGAAACGATCGCCATCGCGGAAATCCAGGTGATGACGGCGACGATGAGAAAGGCTGTCCAGTCAATCATGAATTATCGGCTTCCTTCTGCGCGGCGGCAGCCTTGGCCAGCTTGGCTTCCGCCTTGGCCTTGGCGCGGCGTTCCTTCTTGGTCAGGATGTTCACCGCTGCACCCGAGTTATCGATGTCGGAAATGTTCGACTCGTGATCATGCGGCTGCTTGCGCGAGAGGAACCAGATGGTCAGCATGGCGCCGGTGCCGGCGATGGCGACGATCACGATGCCGATGTTGCCCAGGTGGGTGATTGCCGCGGCAATGCCGCCGACGGCCGCGGCTGCTGGAAGGGTGAACAGCCAGCCCAATGCGATGCGTCCCGCGGTGCCCCAGCGGACTTCGCCGCCCTTGCGGCCCATGCCCGAACCGATCACGGAACCGGAAGCTACCTGGGTGGTGGACAGCGCGAAGCCCAGGTGCGAGGAGGTCAGGATCGCCGAAGCGGTGGACATCTCGGCAGCGAAGCCCTGCGCGGGCTTCACGTCGGTCAGGCCCGAACCCATGGTGGCGATGATGCGCCAGCCGCCGGTGTAGGTACCCAGTGCAATGGCGAAGGCGCAGGTGGCAACCACCCAGAACTGCACGCCGGAGTCGGAATCCTGCAGGCCCGAAGCAACCAGGGTCAGGGTGATGATGCCCATGGTCTTCTGCGCATCGTTGGTGCCGTGCGACAGCGCAACCAGCGAGGAAGAGAAGATCTGCCCGTAGCGGAAGCCGCCGCGCTTCGGCGCAGCGCCAGTCTCACGCTTGGTGATTGCGTAGGCCAGCTTGGTGCACAGGTACGCGGAGATGCCGGCGATCAGCGGCGCGCACAGGGCTGGAAGCAGCACCTTGGAAAGCAGCACGCTGTAGTTCACCGAGGCGAAGCCTGCACCGACGATCGCGGCGCCAACCAGGCCGCCGAACAGTGCATGGGAGGAGCTCGAAGGCAGGCCCAGCAGCCAGGTGAACAGGTTCCAGATCACGGCGCCCATCAGGCCGGCGAAAATCATCGCTGGTCCAATGGCCACGCCCGTGGTCGGGTCTTCATTGATGATGCCGCCTGAAATGGTCTTCGCTACCTCGGTGGAGAGGAATGCGCCGACAAGGTTCAGAATTGCGGCGAGGGCAACTGCCTTCTTAGGGGAAATTGCTCCGGTTGCGATTGGGGTGGCCATCGCATTGGCCGTGTCATGGAAACCATTGGTGAAGTCGAAAAACAACGCCAAGGCAATGACCAGGACGACGATAAGCGTCAAATCCATTGAATACCAGCCTGAGGGGTCGAACGGCAAGGAAAAGTGAACGGGCCAGGAAAAAGGATCCTGCGAAAGGCATTGGCGTGCAGGTCTTCGTTCTAAGCGCAATTTCCATCTTAGGCGTACGGCGCAGTACGTCAATCCAGGACTTCAACCCCATTCGGGGGAATCTCGCATGAACAACTGGTTACAGAACGATTAACTGGTCTTCAGGCACGGTATCGGCATGTCGCAGGCATAAAAAATGTGCGCCAAACCATAAGTGGTTTGGCGCACAATCTGGTGCTTGCCGGCCTTACTTGACCTGGTCGACGACCGTCTCGGCCACTTGGCGCATGCTCAGGCGGCGGTCCATGGAGGTTTTCTGGATCCAGCGGAACGCTTCTGGCTCGGTCAGGCCCATCTTGGTAATCAGCAGCGACTTGGCGCGATCAACCAGCTTGCGGGTTTCGAACTGCTCGGCCAGGTTGCTGACTTCTTCCTCCAGCGCGCGCAGCTCGTCGTTGCGGGAAATCGCGATTTCGATCGCCGGGGTGAGGTCTGCCGGGGTGAACGGCTTGACCACGTAGGCCATGGCGCCGGCTTCGCGGGCACGCTCCACCAGTTCCTTCTGGCTGAAGGCGGTCAGCAATACGACCGGGGCGATGCGTTCCTTGACGATGGCTTCGGCGGCGGTGATGCCGTCCATGACCGGCATCTTCACATCCATGAGCACCAGATCGGGCTTCAATTCGCGAGCCTTCTCCAGGGCTGTCTGGCCGTTGTCGGCTTCCGCGACGACGTCGTATCCTTCGGAGCGGAGAATTTCGACGATGTCCAAGCGGATCAGGGTTTCATCCTCGGCAACGACCACTCGACGCGGAGTGGATTGCACCTCGGATGGGATGCGGGTGATTTCAGGTAGTTCGCTCATTGGCGCCTTCCTCCATGGTCAGAAATCCTGCCCGCTGAATGGGCAGTATCTAGATGGTTTCAGTTCAGCGAAGCCACGTTGCCTCGGTTTCACATCTAAGCCTACTGGCATGTACTCTTGTTGAGGCGAAGACGCGAGGTTCCTGATTAGGAAATCTGGAAAACCTCTAGTAAAGTAGTCAAAGTGCCAGCCCAAGTGGCGGAATCGGTAGACGCGCCGCACTCAAAATGCGGTATCGAAAGATGTGTGGGTTCGAGTCCCACCTTGGGCACCAGAATGAAGGCCGTTGGATCGGAAATTTTCCGTTTCAACGGCCTTTTTTTGCGCTCCCAGCCAATTGAATGTGCTTGAGTTCACAGGAGCATTCGCTGGGGCGCCAAGGCAAAATCCGCCCTGCCCCAGAAGTCTGGAGCAGGGCGGATTTGCTTGCCTCGGATAGTGCGGAACTGCGTCTACAGGTTCTTAGGCGTGGAGACGTTTTCCGGTGCCCAAGGACCGACCTTCTCGCGAGCAGGCATCGGCTTGCCATTGACCAGCTGGCCGGCATCGGCGAGGTCGCCGACCTTGTGCACGCGCAGCGAGTTGGTCGACCCTGCCTGTCCCGGAGGGGAACCGGCAGCAATGCACACGATATCGTTGAGCTCCGCCAGGCCTTCGGAGAGCAGCGCCTCGTCCACCTGTGCGGTCATCTTGTCGGTGTGGTCGGCGTAAGCCACCAGGCGTGCCTGCACGCCCCACATCAGGGTCATGATGTTGTATGTCTGCTGCAACGGGGTGAAGGCCAATACCGGCTTCTTCGGGCGCAGGCGCGAGAGGCGCCGTGCCGAGTCGCCGGACTGGGTGAAGGCAACGATGTACTTCGCGTCGAGCTGGTCGGCGATCTCCACCGCGGCACGGGTGATCGCGCCTCCGCGGGTCTTCGGCTTGGAGCCCAGGCGCGGGATGCGATCCAGGCCGTGCTGTTCGGTCGAAGAGATGATGCGCGACATGGTCTCCACGGTTTCCACCGGGTACGCGCCCACGGAGGTCTCCCCCGAGAGCATGACCGCGTCAGCGCCGTCGAGCACCGCATTGGCGCAGTCCGAGGCCTCGGCGCGGGTCGGGGTTGGCGATTCGATCATCGATTCGAGCACCTGGGTGGCGACGATGACCGGCTTGGCCCAGCGGCGTGCCAGCTCCACAGCGCGCTTCTGCACGACCGGAACTTCTTCCAGCGGCAGCTCGACGCCCAAATCGCCACGGGCGACCATGATGGCGTCGAAGGCATTGATGATTTCTTCCAACGCGGCCACGGCCTGCGGCTTCTCGATCTTGGCGATCACCGGCACGCGTCGGCCTTCTTCGTCCATGATCTCGTGCACGCGCTCGATGTCCTCGGCATTGCGCACGAAGGAGAGCGCGACCATGTCGATGCCGGCACGCAGTGCCCAGCGCAGGTCGTCCTCGTCCTTTTCGCTCAACGCGGGAACGTTCACCGCGACGCCTGGCAGGTTGATGCCCTTGTTATTGGACACCTCGCCGCCCACGACGACCTCGGAACGCACCGAGGTCTGGTCAACTGCCAGCGCCTTGAGCTTGACCTTGCCGTCGTTGATCAGCAGGAAGTCGCCCGGCTGGACATCGGTGGGAAGGCCCTTGAAGGTGGTGGAGCACAGGTTGCGGGTACCTTCGATATCCTCGATGGTGATGGTGAATTCCTCACCGGCCTCGAGGATGTACTTGGCGTTGTCCTTGAAGCGGCCAAGGCGGATCTTCGGACCCTGCAGGTCGGCGAAGATGCCGACCGCGCGGCCGATCTCCGCGGCCGCATTGCGCACATTCGCCAGGGATTGTGCGTGCATGGAGTGGTCTCCATGGCTCATGTTCAGGCGGGCTACGTCTACGCCCGCCTTCAGTACCGCTACAGTATTTTCATAACTTGCCAGGGCCGGGCCCCAGGTTGCCACAATCTTTGCGCGTCTCATTCCGTCAGCCAAATGCCTTTCATGTTCACATAGGCAAAATGCGGCCCACCCGGCATCCGGGTGCGCCGCATTCAAGCCTATGTCACTCAAATGATGCTGATGGCCCTATCGGTTGGAGCAACCGGTGCAGGAAGGGTAGTCGAACCCATGAGGAACTTGTCGACCGCGGCCGCGCAAGCGCGTCCTTCGGCGATAGCCCACACGATCAGCGACTGTCCCCGACCGGCGTCTCCGGCGACGAATACCGATTCGGTGTTCGTCATGTAGTAGCCATCTCGGGCGACGTTGCCCCGGTTGTCGAATTCGATACTGACCTGTTCGTCCAATCCGGAAACTTCCGGACCGGTGAACCCGAGGGCAAGCAGAACCAGATCCGCTTTGATTACGCGTTCGGTTCCAGGCTTCGGGAGGCGCTTGCCAGCAACAAATTCTGTCTCTGCAACTGTAACACCGATCACCTTGTTTTGCTCAGTTCCCTCGCCGGAGATGAAGTTGACGGTCGAAGCCAGGTAGGTTCGCTCGCCGCCTTCCTCATGGGAGGTCTGCACCTCGAATAGCACCGGCATCATCGGCCACGGCTGGTCTTCACGGCGCTCGGTGCCCGGCTGCTGGCCGATGGCCAGCGTGGTGACGCTCGCGGCTCCCTGGCGCAGGGCGGTGCCGATGCAGTCCGAACCGGTGTCGCCGCCACCCAGCACGATCACGTGCTTGCCCGCCGCGTCGATGCGCGGGGCATCGAGCTGGCCGGCGACCACGCGGTTGCTCTCGGTGAGGAACTCCATGGCATGGTGCACGCCGTCGAGCTTGTTGCCCGGTACCGGCAGCTCGCGCGGCACGGTGGCGCCGGTAGCGACGATGACCGCGTCGTAGTCGCGGCGCAGCTGCTTCCAGGAGATGTCCTTGCCGATCTCGATGCCGGTGCGGAAGATCGTCCCTTCGGCTTCCATCTGCGCCAGGCGGCGGTCGATGACCTGCTTCTCCAGCTTGAAGTCCGGGATGCCGAAGCGCAGCAGGCCGCCGATGGCTTCGTCGCGCTCGTAGACGGCCACGGTGTGCCCGGCACGGGTCAGCTGCTGGGCTGCGGCCAATCCGGCCGGCCCTGAACCGACGATCGCCACGCGGTGCTCGGTGTGGCGGGCCGGAGGCTGCGGCACGAAGTCGCCGGCGTCCATCAGGTGGCCAGCGAGTTCAGCTTCGACCTGCTTGATGGTCACCGCAGGCTGGTTGATGCCCAGCACGCAGGAGGCCTCGCACGGGGCCGGGCACAGCTTGCCGGTGAGCTCCGGGAAGTTGTTGGTGCTTAGCAGGCGGGCGGCCGCATCATCCATCCGGCCCCTGTAGGCCAGATCGTTGAACTCCGGGATCAGGTTGCCCAGCGGGCATCCGGAGTGGCAGAACGGGACGCCGCAGTCCATGCAGCGGCCGGCCTGTTCCTCCAGGGTGCCGGACTTCTGGCGTTCGACAACCTCCTTGTAGTCCATCAGGCGCACCGGTACCGGGCGCTTGGGCTGGGTGACGCGTTCGGTCACCTTCAGGAATCCACGTGGATCAGCCACGGGTCACCTCCAAAATCTTGTTCCATACCTGCGGCGAATCCGGGTTCTGCCCGTTGGCTACCGCGTCGCTGCGCAGCTGCTGCACGGCGGCGAAGTCGCGCGGGGTGATGCTGGTCAGCCGGCTGCGGGTTCCATCCCAGTCCAGCAGCAGGCGTGCGGCCAGCGGGGATGCGGTCAATGCGATGTGCTCGGTGAGCAGCTCGTGGATGCGTTCGGCTTCCGCGTCGGTGATCGGCGCAACCAGCAGGTCCGACTGCTCGGCAGCCAGCGGGTTCAGCTTGGCTTCATCGAAGTCCAGCACCCAGGCCACGCCGCCGGAGAACCCGGCGCCGAAGTTGCGGCCGGTGGCCCCCAGGACCAGCACCTGCCCCCCGGTCATGTACTCGCAGCCGTGCTCGCCGATCCCTTCGGTCACGATCGTGGCCCCGGAGTTGCGTACCGCGAAGCGTTCGCCGACCATGCCGTTGATGAACAGCTCGCCGCTGGTGGCGCCGTAGCCGACCACGTTGCCGGCAATGACCTGCTCTTCGGGCTTGGACAGGGTGGTCCGTGGCGGGTGGATCGCGATCCGGCCGCCGGACAATCCCTTGCCGACGTAGTCATTCGCGTCGCCCGAGAGCTTGAGCGTAATGCCCTCGGGAAGGAAGGCGCCCAGCGACTGGCCGGCGCGGCCGGAGAGGTTCACCTTGATGGTGTCCCGCTCCAGGGTCTGCAGCCCGAAGGTCTTGGTCACGTGGTGGCCCAGCAGCGTGCCGGTGGAGCGGTCGGTATTCACGATCCTCGCGTCGATGCTGACCGGCAGGCGGTCAGCCAGCGCCGGTCCGGCCGCGGCGAGCAGCTGCTGGTCCAGGTGAGTGTCCAGCCCGTGGTCCTGGCCGATGCGGCGGCGGCGCGCCGCCAGCTCGATGCCGGGCACGTGGGTGATCGCTTCCAGGGCCAGCCCCGCCACCTTTTCGTGGGCGGCGAACTGGGTGGAATCGGCCTGGAGCAGTTCGACCTTGCCGATCACCTCATCCAGGGTGCGCGCCCCCAGCGAGGCGAGCAGTTCGCGCACTTCCTGCGCGATGAATTCGAAGAAGTTCACCACGAATTCGGCTTTGCCGGTGAAGCGTTCGCGCAGCGCGGGGTTCTGCGTGGCCACGCCCACCGGGCAGGTGTCCAGGTGGCACACGCGCATCATGATGCAGCCGGAGACCACCAGCGGGGCGGTGGCGAAGCCGAATTCCTCGGCGCCCAGCAGGGCGCCGATCAGCACGTCGCGCCCGGTCTTCAGCTGGCCGTCCACCTGCACGGTGACGCGGTCGCGCAACCCGTTGAGGATCAGCGTCTGCTGCGCTTCGGCCAGGCCGATTTCCCACGGGGTGCCGGCATGCTTCAGCGAATTCATCGGCGAGGCGCCGGTGCCGCCATCGTGCCCGGAAATCAGCACGACGTCGGCCTTGGCCTTGGCCACGCCGGCCGCGACGGTGCCGATGCCGGACTCGGAGACCAGCTTCACGTGCACGCGGGCGGACGGGTTGGCGCACTTCGCGTCGTGGATCAGCTGGGCCAGGTCCTCGATCGAGTAGATGTCGTGGTGCGGCGGCGGGGAGATCAGCCCGACGCCCGGGGTGGAGTGGCGGGTCTTGGCGATCCACGGGTAGAGCTTGGCGCTCATCAGCTGGCCGCCCTCGCCGGGCTTGGCGCCCTGGGCCATCTTGATCTGGATGTCATCGGCGTTGGTCAGGTACAAGCTGGTCACCCCGAAGCGGCCCGAGGCGATCTGCTTGACCGCGCTGCGGCGCACCGGATCGAGCAGCCGCTCCGGATCCTCGCCGCCTTCGCCGGTGTTGGACTTGGCGCCCAGCTGGTTCATCGCGATGGCCAGGGTTTCGTGGGCTTCGGCCGAGATCGAGCCGTAGCTCATCGCGCCGGTGGCGAAGCGCTTCACGATCGAGCTGACCGGCTCCACCTCGTCGATGCCGATCGGGGTGATGCCCTCGGTCTTGAACTTCAGCAGCCCGCGCAGGGTCTTGAGCTGTGCGGCCTGGTCGTCGACGGCCTTGGTGTACTCCTTGAACACGTCGTAGCGGCGGGTGCGGGTGGAGTGCTGCAGGCGGAAGACGGTTTCCGGGTTGAACAGGTGCGGCGGGCCTTCGCGGCGCCACTGGTACTCTCCCCCGGTTTCCAGTTCCAGCGGCTGGGCGCCGCCGTCGATCTCCGGGTAGGCGCGGGCGTGGCGGGCGGCGGCCTCGGCGGCCACCACATCCAGCTCGATGCCCGAGAGCTTGGTGGCGGTGCCGGTGAAGTACTGGTCGACCACGCGCTGGGACAGGCCCACGGCCTCGAAGGTCTGCGCGCCGCAGTAGCTGGAGACCGTGGAGATGCCCATCTTGGACATGATCTTCAGCACCCCCTTGCCCAGCGCCTTGATCAGGTTGCTGCTGGCCTTGTGCCCGTCCACGCCGGGCAGCTCGCCGTTTTCTGCCATCTGCTCGACCGATTCCAGGGCGAGGTAGGGGTTGATGGCGCTGGCGCCGTAGCCGATGAGCAGGGCGATGTGGTGCACTTCGCGGGCGTCGCCGGACTCGATGATCAGCGATACGCGGGTGCGGTTCGAGCTCTTGAGCAGGTGGTGGTGCACCGCGGAGGTCAGCAGCAGCGACGGGATCGGGGCCCAGGCAGCGGAGGAATCGCGGTCCGAGAGCACGATGTAGCGCACCCCGCGGTTCACCGCGGCGGAAACCTTCTCGCAGATCTCCTGCAGGCGGGCGCGCAGCTCGGATTCGCCGCCGGCCGGGCGGTACAGGCCGCGCACCTTCAGCGAGTACTTGGAGCCGGACTCGTCGCGCAGGTGCACGATCTTGGCCAGCTGGTCGTTGGTCAGCACCGGGTAGTCCAGCGCGATCTGGGTCTGCGGGACACGGTCCAGGGACAGCAGGTTGCCGTCGGGGCCGATCGCGGTGCCCATGGAGGTGACCAGCTCTTCGCGGATCGCATCCAGCGGCGGGTTGGTGACCTGGGCGAAGGACTGGGTGAAGTAGTCGAACAGCAGGCGCGCCCGGTCAGCCAGGGCGGCGATCGGGGTGTCGGTGCCCATGGCGGCCAGCGGTTCAGCGCCGGTAGCGGCCATCGGGGCCAGCAGCACACGCAGCTCCTCGGTGGTGTAGCCGAAGGTCAACTGGCGCAGGGCCACGGAAGCCGGGTTGTGGCGCACGTGCTCCAGGTCCGGGAAATCGGCCAGGGTCTTCAGGTTCTGCGAAACCCATTCGCGCCATGGCTTGGCGGCGGCTACTTCGGCCTTGATCTCGGCATCTTCGACGATGCGCTGGCCGGCCAGGTCCACGGCGAACATCTTGCCCGGGGCGACACGGCCCTTCTTCACGATGTGCTCTTCGTCGACGTCGATCACGCCGACCTCGCTGGCCAGGACCACCAGGCCGTCGTCGGTGACCCACCAGCGGGCGGGGCGCAGGCCATTGCGGTCCAGCACCGCGCCGGCCATCGTGCCATCGGTGAAGCAGACGGCGGCAGGACCATCCCATGGCTCGATGAGCATGGACTGGTACTGGTAGAAGGCGCGCAGGTCCGCGTCCATCTGGTCGTCGTTTTCCCACGGCTGCGGGATCATCATCATGATGGTCTCGGTGACGTTGCGTCCCGAGAGCATGAGCATTTCGGCGACCTCGTCGAAAGATGCGGAGTCCGAGGCTCCGGCGGTGCAGATCGGGAACAGTTCCTCAGGCACCTCGCCGAGCAGCTCGGATTCCAGGGTCGACTGGCGGGCGCGCATCCAGTTGCGGTTGCCCTTGACGGTGTTGATCTCGCCGTTGTGCGCGATGGTGCGGAAAGGCTGGGCCAGCGGCCACGACGGGAAGGTGTTGGTGGAAAAGCGCGAGTGCACGATCGCGCAGCGGCTGGTGAAGCGGGTGTCGGACAGATCCGGGTAGAACGGCTCGAGCTGCGCGGTGGAGACCATGCCCTTGTAGACGATGGACTGCGAGGAGAACGAGGCGAAGTACACGCCCATCTTGTTGTGCGCGCGGCGGCGGATGCGCCAGGCGGCGGCGTCCAGCTCGCGGCTGGTGGCGGCCGGGGCGCCAGCGTGGGCGCCGATGAAGATCTGGGTGATGTAGGGCATCACCTTGCGGGCCGAGGCGCCGAGCACGTCGGAATCAACCGGTACCTCGCGCCAGCCGAGCACGGCCAGGTTTTCCTCGGCGGCCATGGTTTCCAGCTCTTCTTGGGCGAAGGCGCGTTCGCCGGCGTCGGCCGGGAGGAAGCCCATGCCCACGGCGTAGGAGCCGGCGGCGGGAAGATCGAATGCGGTGACGCTGCGCAGGAATGCGTCGGGCAGGTGCAGCAGGATGCCAGCGCCGTCGCCGGTGCCTTCATCGGCGCCGATGGCGCCGCGGTGCTCGAGCCGGCGCAGGGCGGTCAGCGCGTGGGCGACGATGTCGTGGCTGGCATCATTCTTCAGGGACGCAATCATCGCCAGACCGCAGGCATCCTTTTCGGCCGCTGGATCGTACAGACCCTGCGCGCCAGGCAGCGCGGAAAAACGGGTGTAGGGCGAGGGGACCTCCTCGCCAAAACCTGGCGAGGCGTTCATCTGGACTCCGGTCATGCTCATGAGCGTGCCTTTCTGTGGTTCATGCAGGATAGGCGCGCGGCAGCCCCCGGTAAAGGGCTTATTCTTCGCAAGGGCTTCCGGCCGCCTGGATGTTTCATCTGGCTGAAACTTTTCGACAGTGCTAAGCGGGGTCTGCTTGCGCATCGAGGTTTCGGGGACGAACATTTCCCACCTCGTTGTGGTGCTGCACCAGCTGGTCTTTCCAGGGGTCGATCGACCAGTTTGGTGCGTGGATCACACGCTACGCAGGTTTTGTTTCTCCCATGCGCGTGCTTGTGTTTCAGAAATGTTAAAAACTTTTGTCGGTGGTTACCCTGAAAAAGCGGTTTTTTGCGGGTGAAGTTCTCGAAAACCGGTTTTGCCAGCCGGTTTTTCCAGCCGCCCAATGTTTCGAGCATGTTGCGCACAGGGGTGGAAAACTGCCCAAAATTTCCGCACTTTTTCGCCATACTCGGCCCATGGCGCGTCATGAACGCGGATCTGGATTGCTGCAGGAACAGGTTAAACCACCGGTGGCCGGCAAGCGTGGATGCTTGCCGGCCACCGGATGGGGCTATGGATTTATTTGCCGTCGGCGTCCGGATCGGAGCCGGTGCCCGGATCTGAGCTGGCGTCCGCCGGGCAGTCCGTCGCGGGCTTGGCGCTATCTGCCGGGACCGGCTGCGCCGGGGACTTGCCTGGCAGGTAGAACGGATCGGCCTGCTGGTTGCGCAGCTTGCCCAGCACCAGTACCAGCGCGAGGATGCCGGCGATGGCGATGCCGATCGCCAGCCACTGGTGCACGCGCAGGGCCAGCGGCCCGAGGGCGATGATTTCAGCCGGGTCCAGGCGCAGCGATTCGGTGAAGGTGCGGCCGATGCCGTACCAGATCATGTAGCAGCAGAACAGCGCGCCGCGGCGCAGCTTGAACTTCCGGTCCAGCGCGATCAGCACGAAGGCACCCAGGACATTCCACAGCGACTCGTACAGGAAGGTCGGGTGGAAGAGCGTGTCCGCGGGCAGCCCGGCCGGGAAGTTGTAGCTGTCCGCGTCGATCTCCAAGCCCCATGGCAAGTCGGTCGGCGCGCCGAACAGCTCCTGGTTGAACCAGTTGCCCCAGCGCCCGGCCGCCTGCGCCAGCAGCAGGCCGGGCACGGCCGCGTCGACGAAGGCCGAGAGCCGGATGCCGGATTTCCGGCAACCGATCCACGCCCCGAGTGCGCCGAGCGAAACCGCACCCATGATGCCCAGACCGCCGAGCCAGATCTGCGGGATCTCGGCCAGGTGCGCGGTTTGCCCGCCGAGCCCGAAGTAGTACATCGGGTCGGTGATCAGCACGTGGTAGAGGCGTCCGCCGATGATGCCGAAGGGGATCGTCCAGATGGCGATGTCCCAGAGCATATCGGAGTTGCCGCCGCGGGCTCCCAGCCGCTTGTTGGTCAGCCACAGGGCGATCAGGATCCCGGCGAGGATGCACAGCGCGTAGGCGTGGATGGTCAGCGGGCCGATCGAGATCTTCGCGAACTCCGGCGGCGGCGAAGGGATGGAGGCGGGCAGGGCAAGCGCCAGCTGTGCGGCGAAGGCCATCAGGCCCGTCCGCTCAGTTCGGCGGCCAGGGCGCCCACGGCCGGCACTCCCCCGTCACGCAGCGCGGCTACCAGCGCAGTGCCGACGATCACCCCGTCGGCGTAGGCGCCGATTTCTTCCACATGCTCGCGGCGGGAGACGCCCAGGCCCACGCAGGCATTTTCGGCGCCGGCGTTGTGGGCGGCGTCGACCACTGCCTGCGCGGCGGAGGACACCTCGGTGCGCGCACCGGTGACGCCCATCAGCGACACGCAGTAGACGAACCCGGAGGAAGCATCCACGGTGCGATGCACCCGGGCTTCGGTGGACGAGGGGGCGATGAGGAACACGCGCTCCAGGCCGTGCTTCTCGCTGGCCTCCAGCCATTCGGCGGCCTCATCGGGCACCAGGTCCGGGGTGATCAGGCCGGCGCCGCCGGCTTCTGCGAAGCGCCGGGAGAACTCGTCCACGCCCAGGCGCAAGACCGGGTTCCAGTAGGTCATGACCATCACGGCCGCGTCGGTGCGTTCGGTAATGCCGCGCACGATGTCGAAGATCTGCGGGACCTTGAAGCCGTTGGCCAGTGCCTGCACGGTCGCTTCCTGGATCACCGAACCGTCCATGACCGGGTCGGAGTACGGGATGCCGATCTCGATGACATCCACGCCGTTCTCGGCCAGCGCCACGGCGGCCTCGATGCTGGTGGCGACGTCTGGGAAGCCGGCAGGCAGGTAGCCGATGAGGGCCGGGCGGCCCTCGGCGCGGGCTGCGGCGATCTTCTGGGCGCTGGTCACGCGGGTCATCTACTTCTCCTCGGAATTCTGCGGGCCGGAGTTCTGCGCGTTGGCCGCGTTGATTTCGGCCTCGGCGTCCTTTTCGTCGATCATGTTGAACCAGGCGGCAGCGGTGCCCACGTCCTTGTCCCCGCGGCCCGAGAGGTTCGCGATGATGATGGTCTCTTCCGGGACCGCACCTTCGGCGATCTTGCGCGCGGCCAGGCGGATGGTGCCGGCCAGGGCGTGCGCGGACTCGATCGCCGGCAGGATGCCCTCGGTGCGGCACAGGGCCTTGAACGCGTCCATGGCCTCGGTGTCGGTGACCGGTTCGTAGTGCACGCGGCCGATGTCGGCCAGGTAGGCGTGCTCCGGGCCGACGCCCGGGTAGTCCAGGCCCGCGGAGATGGAGTGCGATTCGACGGTCTGCCCGTCTTCGTCCTGCATCAGGTAGGACTTCGCGCCGTGCAGCACGCCCGGGCGGCCCAGGGTGATGGTCGCGGCGTGGCGGTCGGTATCCACGCCGTCGCCGCCGGCCTCGTAGCCGTAGATCTGAACCGACGGGTCATCGAGGAAGCCGTGGAAGATGCCGATCGCGTTCGATCCGCCGCCGATGCACGCGGTCACCGCGTCGGGAAGGCGGCCGGCCTGGGCCAGGATCTGCTCGCGGGCCTCGTCGCCGATGACCTCGTGGAAGTAGCGGACCATGGCCGGGAACGGTGCGCCGCCGGCGGCGGTGCCCAGCAGGTAGTGGGTGTTATCCACGTTGGCGACCCAGTCGCGCAGGGCTTCGTTGATCGCGTCCTTCAGCGTCTGCGAGCCAACGGTCACCGGGATGACGGTGGCGCCGAGCAGGCGCATCCGGGCAACGTTCAGCGCCTGGCGGCGAGTGTCTTCGGCGCCCATGTAGACCACGCACTCCAGGCCCATCAGGGCCGCGGCGGTAGCCGAGGCGACGCCGTGCTGGCCGGCGCCGGTCTCGGCGATGATGCGGGTCTTGCCCATGCGCTTGGCCAGCAGCGCCTGGCCGAGCACGTTGTTGATCTTGTGGCTGCCGGTGTGGTTCAGGTCCTCGCGCTTGAGGAAGATCCGCACCCCGCCGCAGTACTGCTGCGAGAAGCGCTTGGCTTCGGTGAGCAGCGAGGGGCGCCCGGAGTAGTTCTTGTTCAGGTCCTTGACCTGGGCGATGAACTCGGGGTCGTTCTTGGCCGCTTCGAAGGTCTCGTTCAGCTCGTCCATGGCGGCCATGAGGGACTCGGGCATCCATCGTCCGCCGTACGCACCAAAGTACGGGCCGCTTGCGTGCCTTAACGACTGTGCATCGATCGACTGGCTGTGCTCGGAGTTTTCCGGAGTGCTCATCGATTCCCTCTTTTCTCGTACGAAGCTTGATTCGTGGTAAGTCTCGTGCCCCGCCGGAAACTCCTGCGGGGCACGAATTGCAGTTCTGGGTCCTTCGCCGCCGTGCGCGGCTAGCGCTGCGGCTTGGCGTCGGTACCGGCTTTGATGAACGCGGCGACCGAAGCGCGCGGATCGGCATGCTTCACCAGCGCCTCGCCCACCAGGATCGCGTCGGCGCCGGCCGCGCCATATTGGGCGACCTGCTCGGTGGATTCCACACCGGACTCGGCGACGATCACTGCCTGGGCCGGCAGCAGCGGGGCGAGCTTGCCGAAGGTGGCTGGATCGACGTCCAGCGTCTTCAGGTTGCGCACATTCACACCGATGATCTTCGCTCCGGCCTTGATGGCGCGGGCGATTTCTTCCTCGGTATGGGCCTCCACTAGGGCGTTCATTCCCAGCTGGTGAGTCAATTCTAGGAAAGATGCCAGCAATTCATCATTCAGCGCCGCAACAATGAGCAACACGAGGTCAGCGCCGTGCGCGCGGGCTTCGTAGATCTGGTACTCGTCGACCGTGAAATCCTTGCGCAGCACCGGAATCTGCACGGCGGCACGCACCGCATCCAGATCCTGGAGCGAACCGCCGAAGCGGCGGGCTTCGGTCAGCACGGAAATCACCGAGGCCCCACCGGCCTCGTATTCGGCGGCCAATGCGGCAGGCTCCGGGATATCGGCCAGTGCGCCCTTGGACGGGGACTTGCGCTTTACCTCGGAGATGACACGCAGCGTGGTGTCTCGGGCGGCCTGGTCGGCGTGGCCACCGAGCGCGGCGAAAGCATCGCGCGCAGGAGCAGCTGCTGCCGCGGCCTGCTTGATCGCTTCCAGGCTGGTGATTGCGCGACGGGCGCCCAGGTCTTCCCGGACGCCCGCGATGATGTCATCAAGAACAGTCAATTTAGTGCGATGCCCCGCTGCGAGCGCCGCCCACACCGAAACCGGCCGCCTTCAGGATCCAGCCCAGGAGCAGGCCGACCACCATGATGCCGCAGCCGACCCAGACGATGGACCAGGCGAAGTAGGCGAAAGCGATGCCGGCCACGATTGAACCGACAATCATGGTCAGTACGCAGGCCCACGCTGCGATGGAGTTACCGTGGCCAATCTCTTCGGTGTATACCGGATCGAGCTCGGTGTTCTGCGACATGTTCGATGTCTCCTCATGTTGTGATGCTGCGTCCCGGCAGGGCGTTGCTGCCCGGGACGTTGGTCTTCAGGTTCCATTCTGCCACCTGCGCGCGAGAACCTCCTATTCCGGAAGCCTTCGTTTCGCGCCGGTGGTGCGAATCACGATCCGCTCGGGTTATTTCCCGCCAGCCGTCGGGTCTTCGCCGTCCGAGAGCTGCTCCCAGCTGGCGATGTTGCGCGAGGACTGGTCCTTGGGCTCCGCACTGGCCTTGGCCGCTTGCCGATCGTACTTGCTGGCCTTGGCCGGCCAGCGGCCAGCGAAGACGAGCACCAGCACGGCTTGGAGCGCCATCAGCACGCCGGCGAACACCGCGACCGCTGGCCACGCGCTGAGGGTGTACTCGCCAACGTTCTGGGCCAGGCCGGTAGCTTCGGCCACGGCGGTGGAAGCCACGGCCTGCGGATCGCGCAGCGCCCCGACGCCGGCGGCAACCACGGTGGCACCGGCGAGCAGGCAGATCGCTGCAATGATGTAGCGGGCGATCTTCCCGGCGATCAGCAGCGCCAGCGAACCGGCCAGCACCACCACGGAGACCGCGGTGACCGAGGCGGCTGCGGTTGCGCCGTCGATGACGATCTGCGGGATCTGCACGGAGCTGGAAGCCACATCGACGGTGATCCATGTGCGGGTGGCCGACCAGAGGCCGATCAGTGCCCCGGCCATGCCGAAGAGGGCGAGGGTGCGGGCGCTGGTCAATTTCTTCACTTCGTTTCACCTGATTCGGTGTTGATGTTGTGGGCCGCACGCATCGACTGCGCAGCCCAGACGGCGCGCAGCGGGGCGGCTGCCTTGTTCACGGTTTCCAGTGCCTCATCGGCGAACTTCGAGTCGTTCACGATGCCGCCGCCGGCTTGCACGTAGGCGCGTTCCCCCTTGAGCAGGGCGGAGCGGATCGCGATGGCCATGTCCATGTCGCCGGCGAAGTCCAGGTAGCCGACCACACCGCCGTAGATGCCGCGGCGGTACGGTTCGTACTCGTCCAGCAGCTGCAGGGCGCGGGGCTTCGGGGCTCCGGAAAGCGTGCCGGCCGGGAAGGTCGCGGCGAGCACGTCGTAGGCGTCCACATCGTCGCGGGTCTTGCCGACCACGTTGGAGACCAGGTGCATGATGTGGCTGAAGCGCTCGACCTCCATGAACTGGGTGACTTCCACGGTGCCGGCCTTGCAGACCCGCGAGAGGTCGTTGCGCGAAAGGTCAACCAGCATCAGGTGCTCGGCGCGTTCCTTCTCGTCGTTGAGCAGCGACTTCTCGTGCAGCTGGTCATCCTCGTAGTTCGCCCCCCGCGGGCGGGAACCGGCGATCGGGTGGGTGACCACGTGCGAATCGTTGACGGTGACCAGCGCTTCGGGCGAGGAGCCGACGATCTCGAATGGTTCGCCGTCCTCGTTGACGAAGTTGAACAAGTACATGTACGGGCTCGGATTGGTCGCACGCAGCACGCGGTAGACATCCAGCGCGTCAGCCTGGGTTTCCAGCTCGAAACGGCGCGAGACGACGATCTGGAAGACCTCGCCGTCCACGATCGCGGTCTTGGACTTGGCCAGCGCCTTGAGGTACTCGTTCTCTTCCCAGGAGTGGGTGACAGCTTCCATCAGGGTTTCGCGCGGCACATCGGTACCGGTGAGCACCGCCGCGGCCGAATCCACCGGCACCGAGAGCTGGTCGAGCATCGCCTGCAGGCGGGTGACGGCACCGTCGTAGGCCTCGTCGATGTTCTCGTCGCTGCCATCGAAGTTGATCGCGTTGGCGATCAGCGTGACGGTGCCTTCGGCCGCATCATGGGCGGCCATGTCGGCGACCAGGTTCATGCTCAGCTCGGGCAGGTTCAGATCGTCCGCCGGAGGGTTGGGCAGCTTCTCCCAGTGGCGCACGCATTCCCAGCCGATGAAGCCGACCATGCCGCCGGTCAGTGGCGGCATGCCGGGAACGGGTTCGGTCTTCAGCGCGCGCACGGTGTCGCGCAATACCTCCACGCCCGCGCCGCCGGTGGGCAGGCCAGCTGGCGCATGGCCCTGCCAGTAGGCTTCTGAACCGCGGGTGCTCAGCGTTGCCGGGGAGTTCACCCCGATGAAGGAGTAGCGGCTCCAGACGCCGCCCGGGGCAGCCGATTCCATCAGGAAGGTGCCAGGGCGGCCCTGCGCCAGGGTGCGGTAGAGGCCGATGGGCGTGAGCGAGTCAGCCAGCACGGTGATGGTCACGGGGATGACACGACGGTTCGCGGCCATGGCGCGGAAGGACTCGCGGGACGGGGAAATCTTGCCAAGGGTTTTCATCAGTGTTCTTCTTCTACGTATTCTTCGAGCGCGTGCTGCGACGCGCAGCTGGGCGCGGCATTCGCGGCGCTAGCCAACCGCGTGTGCCGGTGCTTCGGAAGTTCTACTCGGGGCGGTTGCCCACGACGGCCGGCAATTCACGATCGGTGAAGCAGGATTCGGTGCCGGTGTGGCAGGCGGCGCCTACCTGGTCGACCTGCACCAGCAGCGCGTCGCCATCGCAATCAAGGGCAACGGACTTCACGAACTGGTAGTGGCCGGAGGTGTCGCCCTTGCGCCAGTATTCTTGGCGGGAACGGGAATAGAAGGTGACACGGCCAGTGGTCAGCGTGCGGTGCAACGCTTCATCGTCCATCCAGCCGAGCATCAAGACTTTCCCGGAGTCGTGCTGCTGCGCGATGGCAGCGAACAGGCCATTGGCATCTCGCTTGAGGCGCCGGGCGATAGCCGGGTCGAGGCTGTGGGATTCAGGGCTCGAATTCGAGCCGTCGTTAGAAGTAGACATCCCCTTTAGCATACTGGTTTTCCGCGGAATCCAGAGACCTGTGACGTACCGCTCGTCGACGCGCCACGCCGTCTTGGCGACACCTCTTTCACCTTGCACAATTAGTCACTTGGAGCGTGCTAGTTTCAGAGGTGATGCACTTAGTTCAGGCTTCCAGACTTGCGTTGGCCGAGACCCTGCTTGCGGCAGGACCTACCGCCGACACCCTTTGCGACGGTTGGCAGACCCGCCATCTCGCCGCTCACCTTGTGTTGCGCGAAAGCTCGCTGCTTTCTGCCGGCATGTTCTTCAAACCGCTCTCCAGGAAGCTCGAAGCGAAGCTGAACCAAATGGTGATCGCGGCGCAGACCCCCGAAGGCTATGCCGGATTGGTCCGCAGCTTCCGATCGGGTCCGCCAGCCTTCTCGCCGTTCGCCATCGACAAGGTCAACCAGTCGGCAAACCTCTCCGAGTTCTTCATCCACACCGAAGATGTGCGGCGTGCCCGCGGGCAGTGGGCTCCACGCGTGCTGGATACCGAATACACCGAGCTGCTCTGGCAGTCGCTGATTCGCATGACTCGCGTACTGTTCCGGCATGCGCCGATCGGCATCATCTTGACTCGTCCGGATGGTCAACGCCATGTTGCCAAGAAGGCTCCGAACGCGGTGTCGATTACCGGACCAGTTACCGAGCTGATGATGTACTCCTTCGGCCGCATCGACCAAAGCCTCGTCTTGTTTGAAGGCGGAGAAACGGCATTGGAAATCGTCAAGGGCTTCAAACCAGGAATGTAGCGCTCCGGGCGTTATCCACATTTTGGGGTGTACCGTAAATGCTATGGGAACTGATGACGAATTAGGACTGACCATCAACACTCGTGAACGTAAAACAACCGCCTAAATGTCTTTAGTTTTCGACACCGTACCCACGCAAACTACTCAAAATCGATAAAATCTGCCGAGCCCTATCTAGGTCTCCTTGGGAACGTTCATACGAATACATACCAAGGCCTAAGAGCACGAGTTTTACGGGACGACCTGCAAATCCGGTCACCTGTAATGTTCGCACTGAGCACTCTGTCGGATATACGAGGAACGCAATTGGCGAATTCAACGCAGCAGCAGTTGCCAACGCTTGATATACGTGCGCTTCCTTGGGAAGCTTGCCCATTTTCGTATACTTTGCTTCAAACGTAGCGAAGGGCGCACCCCTAAAGAAGATTAATCCATCCGGAATTACGTTCGTAACGACGTTTTGTGAATCAGCTAATAAAGGATGTTTCGCTTTCGAATGCACTTCAAATTCGCCATCTGAGATTTGCGCCAACGCCTCTAAACAACGCGTGAGCAGTGTTTCAAGTAAGGGCCAAGGCTCAACGGCAATATCAAGCCCAAAGTTTCGTCCTGATTCGCTAATCAGCGAGCGATTTTCAAGTACTACTTTTGCTATGTCCCAGGCAGGCTGATAGGCCGACCACTGAGAAGGCAATCTCAAGCTCACGATGGATCGATCTATAGCAAAGGAAGCAGATTGCCCGGGGGCCGCAAGTGTTGCCAATTCCCGAAGTTCGGCGGAGACATGTTTATTTGCAACAGTTCTTGACAGAATTCGAGCAACCATCGACAAGCCATAAGTAAAAGGGTTAACCGCACTTAACTCGTCTTTAACCTGAGGGAACGTGAAGGGATGAGCGAAAGCCTTACGCATCCATTTACCAACTAAAAGCTGTCCACTAATTCGAGTGGACTCAAATTCTTTGCGCCTATATATCTGGATAGGGCCATCTTTTCTCAGCGCAAGACGCAGTCGGCGTGCATACTCATATCCAACCGCTTCAGATAAGTCATTCCTTATTTGGGAATCGCCAGAGCGTCTTGAGCCCGAAACTGAAATGCGAGTTTCATGTTCTAAGAGTTGGATCACTGAATCCGCCCAATTACTGCGACTCTCGACTTTCGGCTCAACGACTAGCCTGTCTCCGTTCGCCAAACCGATCGATCCAACAATATTTTTAAATTCAACTTCTCGCCCTATGATTTTGAATTGATTCAATGTAGGTCGCAAAATTGCTGATACACGGCCTACCGCTTCCAGCACATTCGGAATTATCTCAACAGGAACTAGCTGCGGCTGATGTTCACGAAAATTAAAAACTTTCATTAGACATTGGCAAGTCGTTTTAGTTCGATATGGATCTCGTTCATCTCCATATCGGATAAGTTATTAAATTCCAGCCGTGGCGCCCCAAAAGATCCAAGGGCATCCGGGCTCTTCTTCCACCATGCAGCTTGGGACTCATTGTCGTCAACCGCTTTGTCTGATTGACCTGCCGATAAAATAACACCCAATAATTCGTCGTTCTCTTGAAGGGATAGCTTTAAGGATTGCGTGATCCGTCGGTCCCAAGCATTAGCAATCGATTGAAGCCTCTCTGTTACAGTCTCGCCACTAACATGCCAAAAATTGCTATGCCCAATACAGAAATCTCGACCCAGAACAGCGGTAATCCTGTCATTCAGGTTCCTTAGAATTGCAACCGCTAATGATGAGACCATCGGCACAGTCCAATGTTCAATCGACAAGTCAAAATCCGGTTGTTCGTCGGCTCCCAAATGCTTTGACAACAATTCATAATCTGGTGCCATCTCAATGATAGAAAATCGCCGTCTAAGCGCTGCATCTAACGGTGCTACAGACCTATCGCTACTATTCATAGCGGCAACAAGATAGAAATTCTTGGGTAGGGTAAACCGTTGATTGACCGACCGATTTCCCCGTACAGCGAACTCTGGCAGAGTCTCAATGTTTAGCGACTGATATGGGAGGTCAATATAGCTTTTTTCGCGCTTATCCTTGTCCAATAGCGCCAAGGTATCGCCAAGAATTGCAGAAGCGTTTCCACGGTTGAACTCATCAAGTACAAGTACAGATCGGTGGCCTTGTCCGCTCGCAAAATGCGCCAAATTCAGAAGTGGGCCCGAAACAACTTCCACAGAAACAGATCCCGAAGGATCTGGTACTGGCAGAAGTCCTAGAACTAGATTCTCGTAACTATACGCAGGGTGCAAAACGATTGTTCGTGTTAAACCTGGTTCGACGTCCGTACCTTGGACCGTCCATGCATTGTGATTTTCATCCGGATCGAAGGTCAGTGAAGAACCTGGATTCTCAATATAGTTAGTCAGTTCATCCAAAAGAACTGACTTGCCGGTGCCTGGAGGGCCAACCAGCAGTAGATTTGGATTCTCCTCAAGCTTTTCAAGCAATCCTGCGACTTGCGGTGTTAACTCCGCCCCGGTGTCATTTAGTTGTATAGAGCTACAGGCGCGAGAGGGAGTTGCCGATTCGAGTATCTGCTGAATAACATTTGGCAGTAGCGACGTACTTGCAAACGAGAGTTCGGCCGAAGGATCATTTATATACGCTCTTAGATGCACAACATCCGGTTCATTACGAAGCTTGACTGCTACTAAATACGCATCAATTCCACGCTGTTGATAATCCGCCAGATGCTGATCAGCTTCGTCTGGCGTCGCACCGTCAGGATTGCCTGGAATGGTGCGAGGTTTCGTTTCATCTGGCGTTTCAGTCAGCCTCCAAGCTTCCGGAGGACCGTCTCCTTTGAGCCAAGCCAAATGGAAACGGTCAGATGAGTGTTGAATAAAACCAGGTGCTTCACCACCAAACCACTTGAGAGTAAGGTCGATCCGACTACCTAGCTCGTCAGCGTGAAACACGTTACCCATGAGCTTTCCGCAGTCACCGGAAACTTGAAGATAATCTTTTGAATACGTCTTATCCCCGTCAAATCGTCCATAGGTTGCCTTTTGGACAGATTTTCCGAAATACCAAACCCAAACCGCTTCGACATCTTGTGCAGCCATCTAACGCTACTTTCCAATTATGATTGCTTCTGGTGAACGTTTAGCCTCTACCGCACGCTTGCTTTGCGCACCGATAGAACGATGCGTGGTAAAGCCAATTACTTCAGCATTGGGAAATAGTGACCGCACGGCCTCATTATCCCTATTGGACATAATCCATTTTATATCTCTGCGCGTGAAGTCAGCGCAAATCTCGGCGAGCTCTTGTAACGCAGGAAGCTCGAAGACCTTGGAGGTGTACTTATTAAACTTTGAAGTCGGCTCTTTTTCATCTGCATTAGTCCAGACGGGTAGATAGGGTGGATCGAGGTATACAAAATCGCCCGGCTCCACTTTGGCACATGCTTCGCGAAAATCACCGAAAGTTATCTCCGCCGATTGTAGGCTGGCTTTGACATTTTCAAGGGTTTCCTCTGAAAGGCCCCGGAACGGACGAGCTCCCCACGGCACATTCATGGCGCCTGTCTTTGAGTTTGTCCGCCATAAACCATTCCAAGAAGTCTGATTCAGATAGACAAAACGAGCAGCTCGTTCAACCTGCGTTGTTGGTAACGAAGAGCGCACAGTGTAATAGAACTCTTTCGAGTCATTTTCCGCGTACCAGGCCAACCGATCAGCAAAAGCTGACTCCCCTGACTGCACCATTGTCCAAGCTGCGATCAGGTCCTCGTTCAAGTCGGTTAAAAACGAGCGACCTTGCACTCGATCTTGCAAGGCGAAGAACATGGCCCCACCGCCGAGGAATGGCTCATGATAATTTCGAAATACCTCTGGGACATGTGGCAAGATTTTTGGCAACAATCTTGTCTTGCCGCCCACCCACTTGAGAAAAGGTTTTCTAGCCAGCGCGCGAGAACCCAAGTTCGTCGCTTCTCTCGTGCTATCCACTAGCGTCCCGATGATAAACCTCCACTGCAATTGTCAACGACCACTCACCCTAGTGTGAGATCATTAGAGTAATAAGTCTATCGAACCACCGACGGCAATCGCCGCCGTCGTTACGTTCGCTTTGAAGGTGTGTTTTTGATGAATGATGTACAGATCAGTTGGCCAAACAAGGATCTCACCCTTTATGCGTCCGGTCTAACCGATTATCAATGGGTGGATCCGAAACATCACACGCTCTCAAATGCACCAGAACTCGTAAACCACTCATCTAGCTGCGGTTCTTCCAATTCCAACCTTGTCATCATCGGAGATGGGCTAGATGCAATAGACGCCTTAGTATCTAAAACTGATGCACTCACAGGCGGAATTAGGCTGCTCTACATCGATCCACCGTTTAACACTCAAGGATCGTTTCGCCAATATAGCGATAGCATGAAACGTTCGATGTGGTTGTCAATGTTCCAAGATCGTTTGCTCGCCATCAAGCCGCATTTAACTCAGGATTCAAGCGTATGGGTTCACTTGGATGACTCTGAAGTTCATCGGGCCCGGATGGTCATGGACGAAATTTTCGGAGAAGGCGCATTTGTAGCGTCAGTAACATGGCAGAAGAAAACTACACGTGACTCTCGAGCTGCGTTTTCAACGAATCACGATACAATCCTCGTGTACGCCCCATCTGGTCCGAAGAAATGGAAAACTTCTCGCAATCTCCTTGCCAAGGATGAAGCGAATCTTCAAAACCGTGACAATGATCCGCGTGGACCATGGACGGATGCGCCATTCACTGCACCGGGCTTCCGTAAGGCTCAGCAGTACGATATTCTCAGCCCATCTGGAGAAATCAAGCGTCCCCCACGCGGTAGAAGTTGGTACGCGACAGAGCCTACATTCCAGAGTCTCCTGGAAGACGACCGAATTTGGTTTCCCAAAAATGGAGCTGGTTCGCCTCGATTAAAGCTTTTCCCACATCAGCTTCGAGGGCTAGTACCTTTTACGGTTTGGGGGTCAGCAGACGTCGGAAGTAATGACGATGCTAAGCGACACCTACTCGATCTGTTTCCTGAAAGAGAAGTTTTCGACACTCCAAAGCCTGAAGAATTGTTGGAACGAATTATCCATATTTCCACAAATCCAGGTGACCTCGTGGTAGATTTATTCGCCGGTTCTGGTACCACTGCGGCCGTTTCCCATAAAATGCGTCGGCGTTGGATCACTGTCGAGCGAATTGTTGATACGGCACTAGAGTTCGCCATTCCTCGACTAAATGCAGTCGTGAATGGTAGCGATCATGGGGGCGTCACTAAGCAAGCTTCGTGGAAGGCCGGTGGCTATTTTGAAGTACTACAAGTAATCCCGAGATTTGGATCCTTAGGCCGCGGAAATTCGGCAGCTGCAGTTTCACAAAAAGTGAAAGAACTTACTCATCATGAGGCTTCAGCAACGGGCTAATAGCCTCGAATTGATCGCGTACCTTTTACCCTGAGTTTCTATGGTTGAGTGTCCGGAGCGAAGACATACGTTAGTGCTGTGCCTTTTTCATTTCTTTATCACACTGTGCGCGGAAAGGTATGCGATGTATTCGGCCGGACTGGCTCGTGCTGCAAGAACGCCGACTAATTACGAAAGCAACGTAGTAAGATACCTGGAGCGATTACACTTTCAGATCTACCCATTTTCATTTTCAGGTCTTCTCAACCCTCAATATGAAAATGGCTAGATTTTCGATCTTCGCAATCGTTTTGTCACTCACCGGAAGGATCGAAATCTTTTAGGTTTCTCCTCTGCATATCTGCTTGCTCATTTGTAAAGCCATCCCAGAGAAGGTTCGCAACGACAACAAGCGATAACGCGACGTACGCTAAGGCGGCAGGGCCAATGCTGCTTAGCACGACAACTAGCCAATGTATCCATTCACTTGGTGATTCCTCTTTCTCCAAGAGGGCGACACAGAAAACTGTTATTGATGCTAATACTGACGAGTGTATGCTCATCAATATTAGCGCTCCTGCCTCGTTCAACGACTTCACGCGGACCGCGTCAATTTTTCGACCGCGTTCAAGAATTCGTTCTCTCCAACTTGCGACTTGAGAAAACCCTGCCAAAAGCGCACCAACCAATAACGCCACAGCTGCGAGCATTATTTCTGGCTCGTTTATGACGATTTGTGCCCATATTAGAGCTCCCGCCACTGCAAGTGGCAACCCGAATAGAACGATCCTCGTAAAGATATCAGCCTTTTCCTCATCATCGGCCGATCGTTTTTTGAGACCCGAAAAGACTCCTTTTAGGACACGGCGAGGACTGATTCGGTCAAGCATGCTGCCACCTCAATTGGGTCTGCAAGTTCAATTTCAATGTTTTCTTGGCGAGCGATACTGTGTACTCGATCGAATGCACGACTGCAGTACACTTCTTTGGTTGGTGGCAAATCTGATAAGGGGTAAGTAAAAGCGTCACGCATCGTATCCGCAGCGATAGTAGTCGTCGCATTATCGGTTTTACCTTGCAGACTAATTGCTGCAGATTCATACTGCTGTTCTTCACCGCTTACAATCAGGTCATGTTCCTCCAAAAGGTCGCCGAGTTCTAATACTGCCTCTTTAGGGGTTATCGTTTCACCGGCTCGCCAGCTTTTTACCCATTTTTTACTCGCACGTCCAGCGATCTCTGAAATATTCTCATTTCGAAGCTTTATTTGAAGAACTCGGTCAACGTATGTCGTATTTCCAACTGCGTCCATCTTCTTGCTCTTAAACACAACGCTTGCCTTGTCAGCTTTTGCTAATAGCTCATCCAAATATTCATTATCTGAAGCCTGTCTACATGTAAATACGAGTCTTTTGAAGGTCTTTTTCTTCGGCACAGTTCTACCTTCTTCCTTCGCCTGCTCGCGCACTAACCGGTCGTTCGCAATGCGTTCCTCACGAAGAACCATACTTTCGTTTTTTAGCATGCTTGTGAGGCGGGAACGAGGATCCCGTCGATGGTTGGTCTGAGTCACTAGTAGGAATTCCGACCCCATTTCATTAGGAAAAATAAAGGTTACCTCGTGTGCGGCTTCAGGCGACCAGCCTTCCAGGCTACGGGCTTCCTCGTCTGGTTTAGTAGCAGAGATATGACTACCTTCTTCGCCAATAGCTATCCGTGCATGAATCAGATTAGGCTGAATGATGACCGGGTCATATATCGTAGCTGTCGCAATTGGCTTCGTAGGTCTACCAGTCTCATCAGTGGTGGGCTGGAAGCGATGAGTACCCTTCTCTTCTAATCTGCTCAGCAACTGAGCAATTTCCTCCATTACGGGCGAACCCTGAGATGCATTGTAGGGATCTACATCTTTAATCTTGTTTGGAAATGCTTCTAATACAAAAACTCTAAATCCGTATGCTCTAGCCATAGAATCATTGTATTACGTAATTCCTCCTCACAATGGAAAGATGCAACCGATACGAAATATTTTTCGTATTCGGCTTCTATGCCAGCTTAAAATTCCGATAATTTCAATTCTATAAAAGCGAAAAAACGAAAGGCCCAACACCGTTCGGTGTTGGGCCTTTCGCGATGAATCTAGCGAACTGGGTAGCCAGCTTCTCGGATTGCTTGCTTGACCTTAGCGATCATGTCCTTTGGACCGAAGTGGAAAATAGATGCGGCCAAAACTGCATCAGCTCCTGCTTCGATTGCTGGAGGGAAGTCCTCAGGCTTTCCTGCACCACCCGATGCGATCAGCGGAACCGAAACCTCGGCGCGAACTGCACGGATCATTTCCAGATCGAAACCATCCTTGGTGCCATCAGCATCGATCGAGTTCAGCAAGATCTCCCCCACGCCTCGATCAGCCGCTTCCTTGGCCCAGGCTACGGCGCACATGCCGGTGCCGGTACGACCACCATGGGTCGTGACCTCGTAGCCCGATGCGATCGACGGATCATCGGTGCGGCGTGCGTCGAGGGACAGCACGAGTACCTGGGAGCCGAAGCGCTGGGTAATCTCGTTGATGACCTCGGGACGGTTCACCGCTGCGGTGTTGATCGAGGCCTTGTCGGCGCCGTTGCGCAGCAGGCGATCGACGTCTTCGGCAGCGCGGACGCCGCCGCCTACGGTCAGCGGGATGAACACTTCTTCTGCGGTATGACGGACTACTTCATAGGTAGTTTCACGATCCGCGCTGGATGCGGTGACATCCAGGAAGGTCAGCTCGTCGGCACCTGCGTCGTTGTAACGACGAGCAAGCTCAACTGGATCGCCAGCATCGCGAAGGCCCGCGAAGTTCACGCCCTTGACGACACGTCCGGCATCAACGTCGAGGCAAGGAATAACACGAATTGCTACGCTCATCAGCGAATTTTCCTTGTCTACTTAGATGCGGCAGGCGTGGATCTGGCTGACCAAGATGGCGCGGGCGCCAACTTCATACAGCTCGTCCATGATGTTGTTGGTCTGCGACTTCTTGACCATGGCTCGCACGGCAACCCAATCAGAGTTAGCAAGGTCCGACACGGTTGGCGATTCCAGGCCTGGGGTCAGCTCGCATGCCTTGTCGGCAAGCTCGCGGCGCACGTCGTAGTCGAGCATGACGTACTGGCGGGCAACGAGCACGCCGTTCAGGCGGCGAATCAGCACATCCAGTCCGGATGGCTTGTGGCCGACACGGCCGATCATGACTGCCTCGGACTTCAGCATCGGATCGCCGAAGATCTCCATGCCTGCGGCCTTGATGGTGTTTCCGGTTTCTACAACATCAGCGATGGCATCGGCTACACCCAGCCGGACCGAGGACTCGATGGCGCCGTCAAGGCGAACGATCGAAGCCTGGATTCCGGACTTTTCGAGGTAGTGGCGCAGCAGCACGTCATAGCTGGTGGCAATACGCTTGCCGTTGAGCTGCTGCGCATCGTTGAAGGCGCCAACCGGGGCCGCGAAGCGGAAGGCCGACTTTCCGATGCCCAGCGACAGCTGCTCTTCGACAGCGTCGTCGACATCCGCATCGAGGTACAGATCGCGACCGGTGATGCCTACGTCCAGGATTCCTCGGCCGACATAGACGGCGATGTCACGGGGACGCAGGTAGAAGAATTCAACTTGGTTTTCCTCATCGACCAGGACCAGTTCGCGTGAATCGCGGCGCTGGAGGTAGCCGGCTTCCTTGAACATGGTGGAAGCGATTTCGGACAGGGCACCCTTATTGGGTAGGGCTACGCGGAGCATTATTGACTCATTTCGTCATGAATGGCGCTGCGGCGATTAGCCATAAACAAGCGCCAAGGATTAATTCGTTGGCCGTTGTTTCTGCCGCCGTGCTTTGATTGCGGCCTGATCGGTAGTGGATCAGGCCGCAATCGCGCGACGGCTATAGATGCTTGTAAACATCGGCCAAGGTCATTCCCTTGGCGATCATGAGAACCTGCAGGTGGTACAGCAGCTGGGAGATTTCCTCCGCCGCGGCCTCATCGGTTTCGTACTCCGCGGCCATCCAAACTTCGGCGGCTTCCTCGACGATCTTCTTTCCGATGCCATGGACACCAGAGTCGAGTTCGGTGACGGTACGTGAGCCTTCCGGGCGGGATTGTGCCTTGAGCGATAGTTCGCTGAAGAGCTCGTCAAAAGTTTTCACGGAACTTATCCTAGCTGTTTTCTTTACCGGGGCCGTATTCTGGTGGCCTTTTGTGACAGGGCCACCCGAATGCTAGGGCAGTGCGGCTACAGTCATGACGGCAGCGGAGTAGGCTTCATAGCCTTTGTCCTCGCTGGAGTTTTCCAAGCCAGCGCGGTCCAGGGCCTGCTCTTCGTTATCGCAGGTGAGTACGCCAAAACCGATTGGGGTTTTGGTGTCCACACTCACATTAGTTAAGCCATTGGTCGCGGCCAAGCAGACGTAGTCGAAGTGCGGGGTACCGCCACGGATGACCACGCCCAGCGCGATGACCGCGTCGTAGTCGCCGGCCAGGGTGGAGGCTGCGACCGGCAATTCGAAGGTGCCCGGTACGCGAATCAGGGTGGTGCTGGATTCCAGACCGGCGTCCTTGGCGGCACGCTGGGCGCCGTCAATCAGTCCGTTCATGATCACTTCGTGCCAGCTGGCGGCCACGATGGCCACCTTGAGCTGGGAGAACTTCTCCTGGACGGCCAGGGCCTTCAGCTGTTCGCTGACCTCGGCAGGTGCGCCATGCTTGCTCATCTCGATGCTCCTTCTATTCTTCTGGATTCGTGGGGATCAGGCGCCGTGGTAGGCGTCGGACTGCTGGTCATCTTGGGTATCGGGCAGATCAAGGTGGTGGCCGAAGCGCGTCCGTTTGGTGCGCAGATAGGCGGAGTTCTGCTCACGCGGTGCAATCTGCAGGCCGATCAGCTCTGCCACCTTGATTCCCGCGTCATTCAGCTGTTCCTGCTTATCCGGATTGTTGCTCAGCAAGCGGATTTCCTCCATGCCCATGGCCTTGAGGATGGCAGCGACGGCGAAGTACTCGCGTGCGTCGGCCGGGAATCCTAGATGCAGGTTGGCGTCCAGGGTATCCATGCCGCCTTCCTGCAGGGCGTAAGCGCGCAGCTTGTTGGCCAGCCCGATGCCTCGGCCTTCATGCCCGCGGATGTAGATGATGTGCCCGCCTTCGCGGGCGATGGTTTCCATCGAAGCGTGCAGCTGTTCGCCGCAGTCGCAGCGGTACGAACCGAAGATGTCCCCGGTGAGGCACTCGGAATGGATGCGCACCAGGTTGCCGGGCTCGCCGCCGTTGGGACCCGCGTGGCTGAGCACGATGTGCTCGTGGTTCTCTGCGGTGGCAGCGCGCGCGGTGAAGTCCCCGAAGGCGGTAGGCAGCTTGATCGGGTCGGTCAGCTCGATCTCGTCGTTGACTCGGCGCCAGCGGGCCAGGTCATCGATGGAGATCAGCGGCAGGTTGTGCTCTGCGGCGAAGACGCGCAGGTCATCCAGGCGCATCATTTCGCCGTCGTCCTTGGTGATCTCGCCGATCACCCCGACCGGTTCCAAGCCGGCGGCCTGGCACAGGTCAACTGCCGCTTCGGTGTGCCCGCGACGTTCCAGCACTCCCCCGGCCGCAGCTCGCAGCGGGAAGATGTGGCCCGGGCGCGATAGCTGGGCCGGTTCGGTGGCTGGGTCGGCCAGCAGGCGGCTGGTCAGCGCGCGATCGGCAGCGGAAATGCCGGTGGTGATGCCTTCGGCGGCGTCGCAGGTGACGGTGAAGGCAGTGCCCTTGGCATCCTGGTTGATGCCGACCATCGGGGCCAGGCGCAGCGCGTCCGCGCGCTTGGCGCCCAACGGCACGCAAATCACCCCCGAGGTGTAGCGGATGGTGAACGCCATCAGCTCGGCCGTCGCGTGCTGGGCGGCGAAGATGATGTCGCCTTCATTCTCGCGGTCTTCGTCGTCGACGACCACGACGGCTCGGCCGGCGGCCAGAGCTGCCAGCGCGGTAGGGATGGAATCCAAGGTTGAGGTGCCCATTACTGCTGGCCTCCAAATTCGTTCAGGCGTGCCACGTACTTGGCGAGCACGTCGACCTCGATATTGATCTTCTCGCCCACTTGGCGGGTGCCCATGGTGGTCTCGGCGAGGGTGATCGGGATGATGCCGACCTCGACCCAGTGGCTGCCGGTATTCGTTGCCGGGGAGACCGCGGTGATGGTCAGCGAGATGCCATCCAGCGCTATGGAGCCCTTTTCGGCGGTCAGCGGCGCGTACGCGTCGTCGATTCCAATGCGGAAGGTGGTCCACTGGCCGTGGTCTTCGCGGGCCAGCACCTTGCCGACGGTGTCTACGTGGCCCTGCACGACATGCCCGTCGAGCCGGCCGCCGGCTGGGGTGCAACGTTCCAGGTTGACCTGATCGCCGGTTTTCAAGGCGCCGATGGTGGTGCGGCGCAGGGTTTCACCCATGACGTCGACGCTGAGCGTGTCGCCTTCCAGCTCGGTGGCGGTCAGGCAGACCCCGTTGACAGCAAGGGACCCGCCAAGGCCCAGGTTTTCGGTGTGGCCCGGGGCACGCAGGGTCAGTACTGCCAGGTCCTTGTCGGTGAAGGTCTCGATGCCTTCTATGACTCCCTGGCCGGTAACAATTCCGGTGAACATGATTACTCCTTGAAAAGTTAGGGGTTGCTGGCGATTAAACGCGGGGCAACGGTTCTAGATGCAGGGCAATATCATCGCCGAGCCGGGTCAACGATTCGTTGCTGGCCGAATCCAGCCGGAAACGCTGCGCTTCACTGAGTGTGGTGGTGCTTGGCATGTTGACCGACGAGCTGCCTGCTCCGATCAGCAATGGCGCCTGGTAGCAGTAGATTTCGTCGGCCAGATCTGCTGCGATGAAGGCCGAGGCGACTGTAGCGCCGCCTTCAATCAGCAGGTGGGCGAGGCCCAGCTCATTAGCCCGGGCGATGGCTTCTTGCACGTCGTGGCTGCGGATCTGCGCCCAATCGCTTCCCTGGGCGAGTGCCAGATCTGCTGGCAGATCGCGTTCGCCCATAACCAGGCGGAAGGGCTGGCGCTCATGCAGCTGCCCCTCGGGAGTGCGGGTGGTCAACCGCGGGTTGTCGATGATCGCCGTGCTAGTGCCGACCAAGATGCCATCCACGCGGGAGCGCAGGGTGTGCGCGTGGTTGCGCGAGGCCTCGGAAGTGATCCATTGGCTCGTGCCGTCCGGTGCGTTGATTCGGCCGTCGAGCGACTGGGCTATTTTCACCGTGATGAACGGCCGGCCTTCGGCCTTGGCGATGAACCAGCGGTGGTTCAGCTGCTTTGCGGCGGAGAAATCCTCCAGCTGGGTGGCCTGGGTTCCGTGGCTGCGCAGGTAGTCGGCCCCTCCGCTGGCGGCGGTGTTATCCGAGACCGCGTAGTACACCTGGCCGATGCCGGCTTCCACAATGGCTCGGGCGCAGGGTCCGGTGCGACCGGTGTGGTTGCACGGTTCGAGGGTCACTACCATTGTCAGTTCGCGGGCCTTGGCCGGAGGCATCTTGCCCAGGCGGCGCAGCGCGTCGATCTCGGCGTGCGGATGCCCGGCCCCGATATGAAAACCGGTGGCGATGATATTTCCGTCAGCATCCAGGACGCAGGCGCCGACCAGCGGGTTGGCCCCGCGGTGGCCCCGTCCGGCGGTTTCCAGCGCGGTGCGCAATGCCGCGTCGAGCTGTTGGGTCGTAATCATGGTGTTGTTCCCCTTTCAGCGTTTACGCGAGATGGTTGGATCGAGCATTTCCGTTTCGACCTGGGGTTTCGCGTCGCGCCTGGAATTGGCCCAGACGAAGAAGCCAACCAGGGTGAAAGCGCCGTAGAACAGGTACATGAACGCGCTGGCGTAGTAGCCGGCGGAGAACAGCAGCGGCACGCCTACGGCGTCCACGGCAACCCAGATCAGCCAGAATTCGACCCAGCCCTTGGCCATGCCGTAGGTCGCGAGCAGCGAGCCAACGAAGGTCCACGCATCAGCCCAGACAGGTTCATAGGAGCCGAGCAGGCGGAAGATCGGGGTCACTGCGAGGGTGCCGAGGATCAGCACGGCGATCAGGGCCAGGCGCGCCTTGTTGGAAGCCCATTGAGGGGTCACGGCGCTACCGGTGCCGTTCTTGGCCTGCTTCCAGCGGTACCAGCCGAAGACCGAGACGGCGATGAACATGATTTGGCGGCCTGCTTGGCCCCAGAGGTTGGCAGTGTAGCCGGTATCGAAAATACTGCCCAGGAACACCGTCAGCAGCAAGAGGTTGCCGACAATGCCGATTGGCCAGGCCCAGACTTTGCGGCGCATGCCGCCCACGGCGCTGGCCAGGCCGAAGATATTGCCTACGACTTCGCGCACCAAAAGTGCCGACGAGCCGATCGCAATTTGTGAGTTAAAAGCTTCAATGAGCCACCGCAGGAAATCCATCATTCCACCCTTCTCGAAGCGGCGGCTCCGGGGGTGTGCATTTGATGGGCCTGTGGCTCTGCTTTAGGAGATAGACCCGGTGCGGGCCATCGGCAGTACCAATAGGCATATCAAATTCGTGCTTCTCCCATCCAGACTTTAACTGTCGGTACCGGAATTTCACCAGTTCAACCGTTCCCTCAGCTTGTGGCATTGGTTGCGGGTCGCGGACTATCACCGCCGGTTCGGACTTTCACCGACCCCGGAGCACGTATTCGTGTTTACTGAGTTCATTCTGACACACTTTGTGCGCCGCTAGTGACCGCCCAACGCAAGATTGCGTAATACATCGATTTCCACCGATGGCTCTTGGGCCGAGTACACGGCGGAACCGGCGACGAAGACATCCGCACCGGCTTCGGCGGCACGCAGGATCGTGTCGCGTGAAATGCCGCCGTCGACCTGCAGCGCAATCGGCTTGCCGCTGCCTTCAATGGCGGCGCGGGCACGCTTGATCTTGGGAAGGACCAGATCCAAGAACTTCTGGCCGCCGAAACCTGGTTCCACGGTCATCAGCAGAACCATGTCCAGCTCGCCGAGCATGTCCAGGTAGGGCTCGATCGGCGTTGCCGGGCGCAGGGCCATTGCAGCCTTGGACCCGGCGGAACGCAGTTCCCGAGCCAAGCGGATAGGAGCAGCCGAAGCCTCTGCGTGGAAAGTTACCGAGTCCACCCCGAGCTGCGCGTATTCCGGGGCCCAGCGATCCGCATTCTCAATCATCAGGTGCACATCGATTAGCAGCTTGCTGACCTTGTGCAGCGCATCAACCACGGGCAAGCCCAGGGTCAGATTGGGAACGAAATGGTTGTCCATGACATCCACGTGGACCGCATCGGCGGTATGGATGCGTTCCAGCTCGCTGGCGAGGTTCGCAAAATCGGCGGACAGGATCGACGGGTTGATCCGCGCATGACGCATGGATACTCCTTGGAATACTCGGACTTGGCTAGGCTTTTTTGGTCAGGATTGCCATGAACATGGCGTCGGTGCCGTGCACGTGCGGCCACAGCTGCACGGTGGTGCCATCGCCCAGGGCATGGCCTGCCGATGGCGCGTCCTGATACATCACCGAGGAAACCGCGGCGCTGGTATCCAGCAGTGCCGCATTTTCGTGGTGCTTCAAGAAGTCTTCCACAACCAGGCGGGTTTCGGCCTGATGCGGCGAACAGGTGACAAAGCCGACGACGCCGCCGACGCGGACCGCGTTGAAGGCAGCAGCGAGCAGTTCACCTTGCAACTTGGTCAGTTCCGGAATGTCACCCGGGGCTTTGCGCCAGCGCGATTCCGGGCGGCGGCGCAATGCGCCCAAGCCGGAGCAAGGGGCGTCGACCATGATGCGGTCGTAGTCCCCCGCATAGTCCTCGCCGCCGAAGCTGCGTCCGTCTTCACCGGTGACCATCCAGTAGTCATGCGGCACCGCAGCCAACGAGTTTTCGACCAGCCGCGCGCGGTGCGGGGTTGGCTCGTTGGCAGTCAGTCGAGCGTCGCGCTGCACGGCGACCGCTGCGAGCAACGCTGCCTTTCCGCCTGGACCTGCGCACAGATCCAGCCAGTAGCGGTCTTCGCCGGCTTCGGGCAATTCGATACTCGCCAGGGCGCGGGCCATGACCTGGCTGCCAGCATCCTGGACACGCACGGTGCCTTCCTTGACCCCTGGCACACGCGAGACGTCGCCGTGCTTGTACGTAGCCGAATCCGCCAGCAAGGTGCCCGGTTCCGCCCCTGATTCCAGTGCGCCGGACAGATCGCCCAGCCCAGGCAGGGATACGAGGTTCACCAACGGCGCCAGGTTGTCCGCTTCCAGCAGGGCTTCAAGTTCGCTGGCGTCGCGGCCATGGGAAATCAGTGCGCCACGCAGGGCACGGACAATCCAGTCCGGGTGCGAGTGCTCAATGGCCAGGCGCTCGGACTCCGAAGCGGCAGCATTGCCCAGCAGTTCGGTCCACTCATCGGCTTCCTTGGCAGAAACACGGCGCAGCACCGCGTTAATCAGGCCGGACGGACCGGCACCAATCTGCGCACGAGCCAGCGACACGGTTTCATCCAGGGCGGCGTGCTTGGGCACGCGCATGGCCAGCAGCTGGTGGGCACCCAGGCGCAGCGCATCGAGGATGGCCGGATCCAGCTCGGCCAGCGGGCGGTCCACCAGGGTAGTCAGAATCGCGTCGTAGAACCCCTGGCCGCGCAGTGCCCCGTAAGCCAGTTCGGTGGCGAAGCCCGCGTCACGGCGGTCAAGCTGGTACTCGCGGATCATCTTCGGCAGCACCAGGTTGGCGTAGGCATCCGCACCGGATACCTCACGCAGCGTCTTGAAAGCTACCAGGCGTGCCGGGTCGGCCGCACGCTTTCGCTGACCGGGTGCGGATGCCGAGTACTTGCGCGGGCCGGCCTGGCCGCGGTTGCGGGTACGGCCCTGCTCATTGCGGCGTTCATTGTCGCGGTATCCGCCGCGTGGTTCCTGTCCGCTCATGCGAAGCTCACTTTCGTTCCCTGAGTGAGCACTCCACGTGCCCAGTCGCTGGCGTTCATCATTTTCTTGCCCGGAGGCTGGATTTCGGTGGGCTGCAGGGCCCAGGTGGCGGTGCCGATGTAGACCTTTGGCTGCTTGCCTGATTCGA
This sequence comes from Glutamicibacter sp., assembly GCF_050701915.1. Lineage (NCBI taxonomy): Bacteria > Bacillati > Actinomycetota > Actinomycetes > Micrococcales > Micrococcaceae > Glutamicibacter > Glutamicibacter sp. The sequence goes on from NZ_JBOGEG010000001.1 coordinate 360,905, forward strand.
TGCGCACTTCGCCTGGTGCAAGGTCGGTGATCTCGCGGTGCTCACGCAGTGGACCGAATTTGAAGCGCTTGTCTTCCGCCTTGACCCAGGCGCCTGGGGACGGGGTGGTCCCGTGGGCGCGCCGACGGATTTCGGTCGCGGTCCGCGTGAAGTCCAGCTCCGCATCCACGTCGGTAATCTTCGGTGCGTAGGTGTGCGATCCGGACTGCGGAATGGCAATGGCCTGGCCGGAATCCAATGCTTCCAAGGTCTGCACCAGCAGGGTCGAGCCGGAACGACTAAGCCGTTCGAGCATGATGCCTGCGGTGTCCAGCTCACCAATTCTCTCGGTGACCTGTCCGAATACCGGACCTGTGTCCAGTCCCGTTTCCAACTGGAAGGTGACTGCACCGGTGATGTCGTCGCCATTGATAATGGACTGCTGCACCGGGGCGGCACCCCGCCAGTGCGGCAACAACGAGAAGTGCAGGTTGATCCAGCCGTGGGTTGGCACGGCCAATGCCGCTTCTGGGACTAGCCCTCCGTAGGCCACAATGGCCGCGGCTTCAAGATCCAAGGCCGCAAGTTCGGCGGTAGTTTCTTCGGTGATCTTCGCTGCCTTGATGATCGGCAAGCCAAGTTCTTCGGCACGAGCGGCGACCGGCGAGGGGGTCAGTACGCGTTTGCGTCCCAAAGGGGCATCTGGACGGGTGAGCACTGCGGCAATTTCAAAACCGGCCTCGTGCAGGTAATCCAGGGAAGTGACGGCGACCTGTGGTGTGCCGGCGAACAAAATACGCATGAGTTAGAACCCCAATCCTGCGCCAAAGCTGGAGCCCAGGGCTCCGGAACGTTTCTTTACGGTGGCGTTGGCGGTCTGCGAGTAGTCGTTGGCCCGCAAGGTGCGCCACGCCGCTTTCTTTTCTTCTGGTGCCAGTCGATCCAGGAACAGGATGCCGTCCAGGTGGTCGGTTTCGTGCTGGAAGCAGCGGGCGAGCATCTCGGCGCCTTCGAGTTCTACCGGGTTGCCGAACTTATCGAAGCCGGTGGCCTTGACGTAGCGCCTGCGCCGAACTGGTGCTGCAATGCCCGGGATGGACAGGCAGCCCTCAATCTGGTCTTCTTGGTAATCCTCGCTGAGCTCCAGTACCGGATTCACGATATGTCCGCGTTCTTCGCCAATTTGGTAGGTGAAGACGCGCAGGGAAACGCCAACCTGCGGTGCGGCAAGTCCTGCACCTGTGACGTTTTCCATCGTCTGGTCCATGTCTTCGACGAGCTTCTGGAGCTCCGGGCCAAAGTCGGTCACCTCCTGCGCTGGGGTGCGTAGAACGGGGTCTCCGATGATCCGAATTCCCAAAATCGCCATAATCCGCTGGTACCTTCCCTGCCGTGGACATTGGTATTGGCTTTCGCAATGCCGAAAGCTAACCGTTCCAGTCTACGCGGTGGCCGTGCGACTTTATTGAGCTGGCGGCGTGATTTCGGCCAGTGAGGCACGCGACTGCGCAATCCTGAACGAGGCTTCCCAGTTCCGGCGCAAGGCATAGAACTTGGACCAGTAGTCAGGCAATGCTGGCGGCGGGGCCATGAAGGTGCGCGCCCCGGTCTCGCCCAGGGCTACTGCGAGCAGCATCGTATCGGTCCCGTGCTCCCATTCTTTCCACGTGCCCTGTTCGGCATCAACTACTTGCTCTTCCGCTTTGCAAGCGGCCGCCAGCTGCATGATCACCTTGTCGTCGGGACGCTTGACGAAGCCGTCGCGGTCGGTGTTTTTGGTCTTGTAGTCAACGAGGCAGGTTCGACCACCGATCTTGGCGACCAGGTCAATGGTGCCGGCGTAGCCGACGCTTTGATTCCAAACCGTCACCTCTGCGGCAATGGGCTGGACGTTGTAGTCATCCCACCATTGATCGAAGTGGCGTGCGAAGCCCAACTCCTTATTTGCTACGAGCGCGGCTTGGGCTGTGTCCAGGTCATGGTCCAGATCCAGCGCTTGCAGGGCGCGCTGCTCAGCGTAGTTATGCACTCGATCCCCGCGGGAGGCCGCGGAGTCCCGATAGGTCTCGGCCGCGCCGGCGGCATCTCGCACGAGGGAACGCAACTGGCGCGGGTCACCCACCGCTTGCACCAGTCGATGATCATCGGAAAGCGCCTTGGCCGCCATGTACCCGGCCCAGCCGGAGAGGTCGAGCTTGTCCATGCCGATGACTGTGGTGATGGATGGGACAATCGCTTCCCCGCCGACCTTTCGGCTGTACATGCGGCCCAGGTCTGTTTGGATAGCCAGTTTTGGTGACGTCATGCACACGATCATGGCACGTGCTTGGCCTGCTTCGCTCCTAGTCGAGGCGGAAAAATCAATTTTCCGCGTAGTTCCGCGGTTTTTAAGCCATGTGAACCAGATCTCAGCGTTTCGATTTGTGGGGATGCGAAAACTCGTATAGAGTTTTTACTCGTTGGAGCGAACGGAAACGTTCAGTAAACAACACATTTTGCGGACATAGCTCAGCTGGTAGAGCGCAACCTTGCCAAGGTTGAGGTCGCGAGTTCGAACCTCGTTGTCCGCTCGCAAAAAGATTCACCGACTAGGTAAAACTAGTCACTCTGACTTCGGTCAGTATGGTGGGGTGGCCGAGAGGCGAGGCAGCGGCCTGCAAAGCCGTATACGCGGGTTCGAATCCCGTCCCCACCTCGCAATGAAGATTGCTAGATCTTTTTTGCGCGATTGGCGCAGCGGTAGCGCGCTTCCCTGACACGGAAGAGGTCACTGGTTCGATCCCAGTATCGCGCACGGACTCATGGTTCACCAGACCATGGATCTAATAATTAAATATATGCGGTCATAGCTCAGCTGGTAGAGCGCAACCTTGCCAAGGTTGAGGTCGCGAGTTCGAACCTCGTTGACCGCTCTGTGAATTCAAAAGACAAATTGGATTCTGTCGAGATTCCTTGTGAATCTTCGGCGCGATTGGCGCAGCGGTAGCGCGCTTCCCTGACACGGAAGAGGTCACTGGTTCGATCCCAGTATCGCGCACGGACTCATGGTTCACCAGACCATGGATCTAATAATTAATTAAATATATGCGGTCATAGCTCAGCTGGTAGAGCGCAACCTTGCCAAGGTTGAGGTCGCGAGTTCGAACCTCGTTGACCGCTCCAAATAATTGAATATAGTTTTGCGGTCATAGCTCAGCTGGTAGAGCGCAACCTTGCCAAGGTTGAGGTCGCGAGTTCGAACCTCGTTGACCGCTCCAAATAAAGATGGGAATCACTTTTCGTGATTCCCATCTTTGCTTTAACCACTGTTCCAGGCCTGTACCACTTAACTGACTAGTGAGCAGCTAACCTGTGTGCAACCTGACAGCCAGCAACAAAACACCTAGGCAGCTGGCGAAATGTTTCCAATCCACTTCCATGCGCTGGCCTGAGCATTTAGGGTGGGTAGTAGTTGTGGAGCTAAAGGGGTTCCCACAGACGAATGGAGGTGCAGCATGGCAGGATTTGATGATCTGCGTGGCAAGGCAGAGGAATTCGCTAAGGAGAACCCGGAGCAGGTATCCCAGGGGATCGAACAGGCTGGCGATTTTGTCGATGACAAGACCGGCGGCAAGTTCGCAGAGCAGGTAGACGGTGTCCAGCAGGGCGCTGGCGACTTCCTGAATGGCCTTGGCGGAGGCGAAGGCGAAGGCGAAAACAACGAGGCCTAATCTCCTCGCCGCACTCCCCTCGGCTTGCCCGAGCATCCTGAGAAGGTACCGACCGAGGTCGGTGCCTTCTCTGCTTTAACGTCATATCAGGGGAATTAATTCACGCTGATTTTCGGCCAACCGGTGCCACCCTGTAGAAAAAGAGTATGACTCGTCACACGCCCCCAGATGGAGCTGGCCTTTTCCATTCAGTTCTTGCGGGATTGATCACCACCATGGTGGGGTTCGTAGCATCATTCGCTGTCGTACTGGCCGGATTATTCCAGGTCGGAGCTTCGAGAGAACAAGCCGCCTCCGGCTTACTCATCCTGTCCCTCTGCGTAGGCTTGAGCACCATTGCGCTTTCGCTGCGATACCGCCTGCCGATCAGCATCGCGTGGTCCACTCCCGGTGCGGCGATGCTCGCCTCACTGGCTCCAGGAGTGTTCGGGTTCAATCAGGCCGTGGGGGCATTCATCGTCAGCGGCGTGCTGATCATGTTGGCCGGCTTGGTACCGTCCTTGCACCGGCTGCTCACCCGCATTCCGGTGCCGATTGCCCAGGGCATGCTCGCCGGTGTCTTGATCCCGCTGTGCCTGAAGCCCTTTACGGCCGTGGCTAGCATCCCGCTGCCCGCGTTGGGAATTCTCCTGGTGTTCTTCATCGGGCTTCGGATCCTTCCGAAATTTGCCGTAGCACTGAGCATGCTAGCTGCGGTGGGTTTCGGCCTATGGCATATTGGCCGCACCGCGACGTGGGATTCACTCGAAGTGCTTCCGCAGCTGCAGTGGGTCAGCCCCGAATTCTCCTGGCAGGCAATTGCCAGCATCAGCGTCCCGCTGTTCGTGGTGACCATGGCATCGCAGAATATTCCGGGAGTGGCCGTGCTCAGCTCCTTCGGGTACACCGCGCCATGGCGCCCCACCATGCTGGCGACCGGCGTGGGTTCGGCGAGCGGCGCGTTCTTCGGAGGGCACGCCATCAACTTGGCGGCAATCACCGCGGCGCTGCCTGCCGGAGAGCAGGCCGGCCCGGACCCCCGGCTTCGTTGGCGGGCCGCGGCGAGTTCAGGCCTGTTCTACTTGGTCTTCGGCGCTTTGAGCGCGCTGATCGTATCGGTGGCCAGCGCCTCGCCCGAGGGGCTATTCCAGGCGGCGGCCGGCTTGGCCTTGCTGGCAACACTCGCCAATGCGCTGCTCGGGGCGATGGCCGATTCCTCTTGGCGGTTGAGCGCATTGGCCACCGTCCTGGTCGCTGCCGGCAATCTCACGCTCTTCGGGATCGGCGGAGCCTTCTGGGCCTTGGTGGCAGGGCTCTTAACGCACTTCATCGTCGAGCGCAGCGCTCGACGATGAAGTGGCAGGACCGGGGTTTTCGGCTTAGAGCGCTGGTTCTCCAACCTGGCCTTCACGAGCCAAAGCGGTCAGGCGCGAGACCGCACGGAAGTACTTTTTCTGGTAACCGCCGGACATCATTTCCGGGGTGAACAGTTCGCTGAATGGCTTGCCCGAAGCAACGATTGGCACGTCCTTGTCGTACAGGCGATCAGCAAGAACAACGAAACGCAGGGCGATGGCCTGATCGGTGATGGTATCGACGTTGTGCAGAACCAGCACATCAGTCTCGGAAAGCAACTGGCGGTAACGCGACGGGTGAACCTTCGAAAGGTGAGCCACCAGAACTTCGAAGTTGTCATCGGCCAGGGTCTTGTCCGGGTAGCGATCCCGGGCGAAGGCCTCGATGCTCGCATCTTCCAAGGGCTCGGGGGCATCGGGCAGGCCGCGGTGGCGGAAGTCTTCGCCTTCGACGCGGTGCACGTCGAACTGCTCGGATAGGGTCTTGATTTCACGCTGGAAATCCACTGCCGCGAAGCGCCCCTCGCCCAGCGCACCAGGCAGGGTGTTGGAGGTTGCCGCCAGCTTCACGCCGGCATCGGACAGCTCACGCATCAACCGGGACATCAGCACGGTGTCGCCCGGATCATCCAGTTCGAACTCATCGATGCAGACCAGCGAGTATTGGCTGAGCACTTCAACGGTCTGGCGGAAGGACAGCGCGCCAACGAGGTTGGTGTACTCAACGAAGGTGCCGAAAGCCTTGCGGCCGGGGGCTGCATGCCACAGGGAAGCTAGCAGGTGGGTCTTGCCCACGCCGAAGCCACCATCGAGGTAGATACCGTTCTTGGTTTCCTTCTTCTTGCCGAAAAGCTTGGAGAGGAACGAACCGGAGTTGTTCTTGCCCACGGTTTCTGCGAAAGCCTTGAGCTTATTGACCGCTTCGGTCTGCGAAGGCTGATTGGGATCCGGGCGATAGGTATTGAAGGACACTTCACCAAAGCGGTAGGACGGGTGGAAGCCGGCCAGCAGTTCTTCGATTGAAAGATTCGGCTTGGTCTCGCTCAGGTGGGTGATCGTCGCCATTGGCTGTGGGAGTCCTTCAGTTGATTGCTCAGGAAATGGTCGGGAAGCCGTGGCTTTCCCATCGGCCAGTTTACCTTGAACGGGGCGAATAATTGCCGAAAATGTCGTAGCCCACACTGTGTTCGCAATGGATGGGGACTAGGCTAGAAGTAATGCCCGTGCCCGCTGTTTCCAGCGCGGCAAAAACTGACACCCGCAAGGATCGTGATTAGGAATGTCGTTGCCCGTCGAGTCCAACGAGAAATATGCAGCCTACGCTCACCCAGAACGATTGGTTTCCACCCAGTGGGTGGCAGACAACCTCGGAGCCGAGAATCTCGTAGTACTGGAATCGGATGAAGACATCTTGCTGTATTCCACTGGCCACGTGCCAGGTGCACTGAAGATTGACTGGCACACGGAGCTGAACGATGAGGTCACCCGCGACTACGTCGATGGCGAAGGCTTCGCGAAGCTGATGGCCGCCAAGGGCATCAGCCGCGAGTCGACCGTGGTCATCTACGGCGACAAGTCCAACTGGTGGGCTGCCTACGCACTGTGGGTCTTCACCCTTTTCGGCCACGAAGATGTACGCCTGATGGACGGAGGCCGCGACAAGTGGATCGCTGAAGGCCGCGAGCTGAGCACCGATAAGCCTGCCGTGACCGCCACCGAATACCCGGTGATCGAGCGCGTCGACTCCGAGATCCGTGCTTTCCTTCCGGAGGTCTTGAAGCACCTGGGCAACCCGTTGATCGACGTGCGTTCGGCCGAGGAATACACCGGCGAACGAACCCACATGCCAAATTACCCGGAAGAAGGCGCCCTGCGCGGCGGGCACATCCCGACCGCCGCTTCGGTGCCATGGGCCAAGGCGGCGGCCGAGGACGGCACCTTCCGCTCGCGCGAAGAATTGGAAGCCATCTACCTCGACGGCGCCGGCCTGAAGCCGGGCGACGATGTGGTGGCCTACTGCCGCATCGGCGAACGTTCGAGCCACACCTGGTTTGTGCTCAAGCACCTGCTGGGCTTCGAAACCGTGCGCAACTACGACGGTTCGTGGACCGAGTGGGGCAACGCGGTTGGCGTGCCTATCGTTCGCGGCGAAGCCGCCGGTGAGATGCCTGCACAGCGCGGAGCCCGCGCATGAGCCAGCTCCCCAATGCACTGAACGAAATCGTCGAGGAGTTCACCGAGGTTCCCGAGGCCGACCGCTTGGAGCTGCTGCTGGAGTACTCGCGCGAGCTGCCCGAGCTGCCCGCACGCCTGGCTGACCATCCTGAACTTTTTGAGCAGGTTGTCGAATGCCAATCGCCGCTGTTCTTGGCCGTAGAGGTCTCCGCAGAAGCCAATAACCCGGTAGGACTGTTCTTCTCCGCTCCCCCGGAGGCTCCAACCACCCGCGGCTTCGCCTCGGTGCTGGCTGCCGGTCTGGATGGCGCGGATGCCGCAGCGATTCTCGCTGTTCCCGATGACATGCCCCAGCAGCTGGGTCTGACCCGTGCGCTGTCGCCGTTGCGCATGCGCGGCATGACCGCCATGCTCGGCCGCATTAAGCGCCAGATTTCAGAGCAGCTGCCTGCGTAGGTTTTGCCTCAAGCGCAGCTAAACGCCGATAAGTAGTAGTGAAGGATCCCCTAGCACGTGGGCAAGAAGAAGCAGGCCGCTTCCACCCCGGCGACCGCCGCGCTGGATGCAGCAGGTATCAGCTATGTAGCGCACAGCTACACGCATAGCGACTCCGCCGAAAGCTACGGCGCCGAAGCAGCCGAGCAATTAGGTGCCAGCGGCGACCGGGTCTTCAAGACCCTGATGGTCTCCACCGGGGCCAACGCCGCACAAGATCTGGCCGTCGCAGTGGTTCCAGTGGATTCGAAGCTGGACCTGAAGGCGATCGGCACCGCATTGGGCAAGAAGAAAGCGCAGATGGCTGACAAGGCTGCCGCGCAGCGGCGCAGCGGCTATGTGCTGGGCGGGATTTCACCGTTCGGGCAGCGCCAGAAAACCGATACCGTCATTGACTCCAGCGCGCAGCAGTTTGAGACGGTATTCATTTCTGGCGGGCGTCGCGGCTTCAGCCTGGAGATCGCTCCGCAAGATGCTGCGAAGGCGACCGGAGCCATTTGGGCGCCGATCGCCACCGGCTAGATAGCGCTCTGACAAAGGGGCCCTGCCCGCAAGGTTGCGATCTGTTGATCGTTCTCGCGGGCAGGGCCCCTTTCGCCGCATGCAGCTACTTGCCTTGACGCAACGCCATGCGCTTGCTCAAGAAGTCGGTGACCGCATGGGCAAAGCCCTGTGGATCCACATTCGGTTCACGGGTGTGCCCGGCCTTGGCAAAAGTTTTCAGCGTAACCAAATCCGGGCGCAGCGCGGCCAGCTTCAAGCTCGGGCCGTTCGGGACGAACTCGTCATCACGGCTGTGCATGATCAGCGTCGCGAATTTCAATTCGTCCGCGCGGTCCACCCAATTCAACCGGCGCAGATTGACCGGTGCTGCTTGGCCGGTGACCCAGCGCCCTGCCTTATTGGACAGCAGCCACTGGCCAAACAGGCCCACCGATTGCGGGATCTTGTTCGCACGGGCCTGGTGCGAGAGCACATCTACCCAATTGATTACCGGGCCAACCAGAATGAGCGAGTCAATATGGTGGGTCAGCTTGCTTCGATCGGCAGTCTGCAGGCTGATCGCTCCGCCCATGGACCAGCCCAGCAAGATGATCTGCTTGGCTCCGCGATCCAGTGCGAACTGGATACCCGCTTCCACGTCATGCCATTCGGTATCGCCCAGACCGTAGCGGCCATCTGGGGCGCTGGGAGCCAAACCGTCATTGCGGTAGCTCATCAGCAAAGTCGTAACCCCGAGTTCGCTCAAGGCAGGCAACGCACGAATAGTCTCATTGCGCCGGGCGCCTCGGCCATGAACGCCAATCACCCAGACATCTTCGTTGGTGGAGCCACGCACCAGCCAGGCTGGACCGTCGCCGCCATCCAAAGGCACGACGACATCTTCTGCATCAAAGCCCAGATCCGCGGGGTGCTCGTAGATTGCACCGGATAGGTTGCCGCGGCGTACCCCTTGGAGGGTACCGCGATAGATCTTCTCGATTTTGCGCGCCACCATGCGGGACTTGCCCGGAACCGCTTCTGGCGCGGAAAGCCGCAGCGCGCAGGAGTCGAATTCGGTGAGGAAGCTGCAGGGGCCAGGTTCGCTGGTATCTGCGTCCTTGTTGAAATGCAGCCAGAGTTTGCCCTCGGCATCGGTGACGACATCCCGGATGATGCTGTTGCCGGTACGGCGTTCTTCCGGGGTCACTACACGTCGGGCGAAGTAACCGGCGAGCGCTGATACGCTGGCGGCCACCAAGGAACCGGCGCCCAGTCCCAGTCCAACCCCAATCAGGGTTGCAGGCACTGCACTGCGGGGTTGCAAGGTATCTACGATGTTCCGAGCCATGTTTTCATCTTTCCATGACCTGGCCCGGGAATCATCTAGCCTGCTCAAGCGTTTTATATTGCATGAATGATGAATCGGTAAACCAATCAGCACAGCCAGCAGATGACGCGGCCGCGCGCAGCGATGTGCAGTGGCAGCAGATCCTCTCTTCCGAGGAATTCCGTGTATTGCGCCAAGCAGGGACCGAGCGCCCGTTTACCGGCGAGTACTGGGATACCACTACCGAGGGCGTGTACTCCTGCCGAGCCTGTGGTTCGGAACTGTTCGCCAGCACCACGAAGTTCGATGCCGGTTGCGGCTGGCCCTCCTTCTTCGCGCCATTGGCCGAAGACCGGGTGCGCTATATCAGCGACGAGTCCATGGGCATGAAGCGTGTCGAGGTGCGTTGCGGCAATTGCGATTCGCATATGGGACACGTTTTCGAGGGTGAAGGGTTCAAGACCCCCACCGACCTGCGTTACTGCATGAACTCTCTGAGCCTGACCCTGCGTCCGGCTCAGGGCTAATGCCTTTGACGGTGGCAAGGCGTGGATCACATTTAGGGCAAGAGTTACTTATTCACTGACGACTTAGCATCACTTTTTCTGTTGTTTGAGCGTAGCGTTCAAGGTAAGCACTTGAGCGCTGCCCCAAACATGAAAAGAAGGTGTATGAAATGACTCAGATTTCCTCCAAGCCAGTACCGGCCACCGACGCAGAAGTACTGCAGATCGCGAACTCGGAAGCTTGGCTGACGCTGAAGTCTGCCGCCACCGAGTTCCAGGGCCTCCAGGCACAGGACGGTTCCTTGGCCGATAGCGCCTTCGCACCACAGGCTGCCAAGCTCGTTGATTCCATCATTGAGTCGGTGCAGTCCTTGAGCGTGCACTTCGAGCACGATGCAGAGTACCTTGAGCAGCTGGTCACGGACCTGCGCCAGTGGGCAGATGCCGGATTCGGCGTGCCCGACTTCCTCGATTCGCTGATGCAGTTCCAACCGCAGGCCCAGCGCATCGACGGCCTGCTGCATCTGGTGCTCTTCCCGATGTACACCCAGAACGGTTCAACCAACCGCCACCTCGAAGCTGTGCTGGTGCAGGTCATGTGGCCTGAGTTCATTGCCGACCTGGAAAGCAAGGACTACACCAACGCCCTGTTCGTGCCGCTGCGCTTCATCGACTTCACCGAGGGCTACAACACCAATTCCGCCGTGCTCTTCCCGGAGTCTGTCGCCATTCGGCAGACGCCATCATTCACTTGGGGCGCGATCTTCCAGGATCGTGAAGCTGTACGCTTCCGCAAGGTCTTGCAGGAAGCTACGCGCATCACCAACCTCGAATTGCCCGAAGACGCCGCAGTGCTGCTCAAGGACCAGCACCTGACCGAAGAAACCTTCATCATGTGGGACCTGATCCACGACCGCACCCACATGCGTGGCGACCTGCCATTCGATCCGTTCATGATCAAGCAGCGCATGCCGTTCTTCCTGTATTCGCTCGAAGAACTGCGTTGCGATTTGACCGCCTTCCGCGAATGCATGAAGATCGCCGCGAACCCGGCGTCGGATCAGAAGAGCGCCAAGATGGCCAAGCTCGTGCAGTACGCGGTGATCTTCGACCGCATCTTCCGCTTCGCCATCACCGGCTCGCGTGTACGCAACTACGACGGTCTCGGTGGCCAGTTGCTGTTCGCATGGATGCACCAGCACCATGTACTGCACTGGACCGACACCAAGCTGAGCATCGATTGGGATCAGGTACCCGAGGTGGTTGCAGCCTTGGGGGATGCGATCGACGAACTGTACTGGAAGTCCATCGACCGTCCGAAGCTGGCGCACTGGCTTGCGGCCTACGAGCTGGTTTCGGCCACCGTCACCCCGAACCCCGCTTCGGTCTGGGCCAAGGGTCCAGATGCCCTGCCGCTAACTGCACCGCTACGCGAAATTACCGACCAGGTCATGGACGACGAATTCCCGCTGTCGATGTTCTACGAAGCTCTGAATAAGAAGATGACCACCGTCATCGAGTCGACCAAGGGCATGACCGGAGCAACGAAAATCTAGCCTTTCCTCTAGGCTAGAAAATGTGAGCAAAGAAAGAATCTCCGTGAACGAGACATCCAAACTAGTGCTCCTTGCCGGCGCTACTTCCGCCTCCGGCATTGCCAGCGCCACCGCGCTGGTTGATGCCGGAGCGCGTGTGCTTGCAGTGGGAAGCAACCAAGAACGCCTCGACGAGCGCCTGCCGTTCGTTCATGCCCGCTATGAATGCGATCTGGGCGACTTCGCTGCGGTCAAGCAATTGGCGCTGCAGATTCATGAAGAGCACGGCACCATCGATGCGCTGATCCATCTGGTAGGTGGCTGGCGTGGCGGTAAGTCAATCACCGGCCAAAGCGACGAGGACTGGGATTTCTTGCACAGCAGCGTGCTGACCACCCTGCGCAACACCTCCCGCGCCTTCGTCGATGATCTGGTTGCCTCCCCCGCAGGCCGCCTGGCGATAGTCAGCGCCGAGGCAGTGCTGAATCCGACCCCGTCCAACGCCAATTACGGCGCGGTCAAGGCCGCAGCAGAGCATTGGGTCAATGCGATCGCCCGCTTATTCGCCAAGCAAGCCGAAAATGCCGCCGCGGTGAGTTGGGTCGTCAAGGCACTGAGCGACAAATCTCCCGAAGAAGCGCCTCCCGGGCATACCCCGGTGCAATTCCTCGCCGAGGCCGCAGTGGCCTTGCTGGACCAGGATGCCGGCAACCTCAATGGCACCCGCGTAGCATTGCCCAAGGCCTGAATATTGGCAGGTCCACGCCCTTGGCGCTGCCCCGGCATAGCTTTCGACTTCACCCCCTTGAACTACTAAGGACCACCACAGCATGACTTTTACCCACGACGCTTCGGTTCGCGGATTCGCTTCGGATAACTATTCGGGCGTGCACCCGCGCATCATGGATGCGATTGCCCGCGCCAACGGCGGCCACCAGATCTCCTACGGCGAGGACCAGTACACCGAGGAACTGGGCAACGTCGCCCGCAACACCTTCGGACCGGAAGCCCAGATCTTCCCGGTATTCAACGGCACCGGTGCCAATGTCATCGCGCTTCAGTCCTTGCTTCCACGCTGGGGCGCGGTCATCTGCGCATCTTCGGCACATATCAACGTGGATGAGAACGGTGCGCCGGAGCGCATCGGCGGCTTCAAGCTGCTGCAGGTTGACGCCCCCGACGGCAAGCTCACTCCAGAGCTGATCGATCAGGAAGCATGGGGCTGGGGCGACGAGCACCGCGCACAGCCGCTGGCTGTCTCGATCACCCAGGCCACCGAGCTGGGCACCTTGTACACTGCCGGGGAAATCAAGGCCATCACCGACCACGCGCACAAGCTGGGCATGAAGGTGCATCTGGATGGCTCGCGCCTCTCCAACGCCGCGGCATCCCTGGGCGTACCCCTGCGCGCGCTGACCACCGATGTCGGCGTGGATATTGTTTCGCTCGGCGGCACCAAGAACGGCATCCTGCTCGGTGAGGGCATTCTGACCCTGCGCAGCGAACTGGCCCAGGACCTGAAGTACCTGCGCAAGATGAACATGCAGCTGGGTTCCAAAATGCGTTTCATCTCCGCCCAGCTGATCGAGCTATACGGCACCGATCTGTGGCGCGAACTGGCAAGCCACTCCAACGCCATGGCCGCCAAGCTCTCGCAGGCAGTGGAAGAAATTGACGGCGTCGAGCTGGTCTACCCGACTCAGGCCAACGGCGTCTTCGCCCAGCTGCCTACCGAGGTCAGCGACCAGCTGCGCGAGCACTTCCGCTTCTACGACTGGGACCGCGCGGCCGGCCAGGTGCGTTGGATGTGCTCCTTCGACACCACCGAGGAAGATGTTGCAGCGTTCATTGCCAAGCTGCACGAGCTGCTCGGTGCCTACGCCGCCGCTTAGCATGCACCCCCGGTCGGCGCGCCGTACCCATGCTCGGGTACGGCGCGCTTAGACTCAAATTGTGACCAATGATCGCCCTGCTTCCGCCATCCCGAAGGCCTTTGCCAAGGCCCTTGAAGAGTTGTCGCATGCCAAGGTGCGCAAGGAACTGAAATTCACCGAAATTCCGGCCCCTGGCAGGCTGGCGCCGTTCGCGCTGGCACTCAGTGGCGACGTGATGGATGTGGTTGCTCCCGGACACGGTCCCCAGGGCCAGGAAATTGGCCGCACCCCGTTCCTCCAACCAGCTGAGCAGCTGGCCACCGGACGCTTCATTCTCCTCTTCGACCCCGCAGGACAAGAGCTGTGGAATGGCCAGTTCCGCATCGTCACCTACATTCGAGCCCGCCTGGATCACGAAATGGGCCAGGATTCCATGCTGGCTTCCGTCGCGTGGTCATGGCTCGAAGAAGCGCTGCGCGATCGCGACGCCTCGTACCATTCCGCGGGCGGCACCGCGACCCGTGTAATTTCCGAGTCCTTTGGCAATCTTGCCGGGGAACAAGACCACATCGATATCGAGCTGCGTGCTTCATGGTCACCGGACTCGGATCATCTCGGAACGCACCTGAGCGCATGGGCCGATATGGTTTGCACTTTTGCCGGCCTGCCGCCCCTGCCCGAAGGCGTGCAGCAGCTGCCTCATCGCCGCCTGAGCTAGCAATTATCAATGCGGTGGAGCCAAATAGTCCTAGAATGGAAGCACCATGCCGAATTCTGACTCTTCCGCTCCCGCATCATCCACCACTGCCCCCGAGGCCGCCGAACCCGTTCTGACGCCGCTGACCGCGCCGCGCGACGGGATCCCCGAAGTCATCGACACCGCACCGGCCTTGCGCCGTGCGGTGCGTGCATTGGAAGCCGGCACCGGCGATCTGGCCGTGGATACCGAAAGAGCCAGTGGGTTCCGCTACGGCCAGCGCGCCTTCTTGCTGCAGATTCGCCGAGAAGGTTCGGGCACTTGGCTGATCGACCCAGAAACCCTGGATGATCTGGCCCCACTGCGCGCGTTCGTCAACGAACAACCCTGGATCCTGCATGCTGCCACCCAGGATTTGCCGTGCCTGCACGAATTGGGCATGTCCCCGACCTCGCTGTTCGATACCGAGATGGCTGGCCGCCTCGCGGGGTTCCCCCGCGTCTCACTGGGCACCATGGTGGGCGAATTGCTGGAGCTGCAATTGGCCAAGGAACATTCGGCAGTGGACTGGTCCACACGCCCATTGCCTGAATCATGGCTGAACTACGCCGCACTGGATGTGGAAGTTCTTGAAGAGCTGCGCCAGGCCATCACCGCAGTGCTGGAAGAGCAGGGCAAGCTGGAATTCGCCTTCCAGGAATTCGAGTACGAACGCAATTTGCCTGACCCTTCCCCGGCGGAGGTGCCCTGGCGCAAATTGTCCGGCATCCATAAGCTCAAGAGCCGACGCAACCTGGCGGTAGCTCGCGAGCTGTGGCTCTCACGCGAATCCCTGGCACAGAGCCGCGACGTTGCCCCGGGGCGGCTCATTCCCGACCGCGCCATCATGGCGGCCGTGGACCAGCGCGCCACCAGCGTTCCGGCGCTCTTGCAGATCCCCGGGTTCCACACGCGCAACGCCAAACGCGATGCCGCGCGCTGGGTCGACGCGATCCAGCGTGGCAATAGCACCAGGGACCTGCCCGACCTGCGTGCCCCCAAGCCGGGCTTGCCGCACCCCCGCTCATGGGCCGAGAAGAACCCGGCTGCCGCGAACCGCTTGGAAGCTGCCAAGCTGGTAGTCAATGAGGTGAGCGAGCACTGGAATATTCCGGGCGAGAACCTTTTGACCCCGAAGTACCTGCGTGAATTGTGCTGGAATGCTCCGGCGCGCATCAGCGAGGCAAGCGTAGCGGACATGCTGGAAAACCTCGGCGCCCGCCAGTGGCAGCGTGAGCTTCTTTCGGACAAGCTGGCCATTGCATTGAAGCAGGCCTAGGCGGTTTCCAGGAAGAATTCACCGCGGGTTCCCGGATTTGCGAGGTGCCGCACTTGCACTTCAAGTTACTACTGAGTAACGTATGGTTCAGGTCACAGTGATGCTGGCCACTGCCCTATTCTTCACGGGCAGCATGAACCAACCCCAAGGAGCCCGACGGTGAGTGCCAACGCTTCGACCGTGCGCAACAATGCGCGCCCTTCGCTCGACGACCGCGATGTCGTCTTCATCGACGGGGTACGCACCCCATTTGGCAAAGCCGGCGAGAAGGGGATCTACCACGGCACCCGCGCCGACGACCTTGCCGTCAAGGCCGTACGCGGCCTGCTGGAACGAAATCCGGAAGTTCCTGCCGAGAAAATCGACGAGATCTCCATTGCCGCAACTACGCAGTCCGGCGACCAGGGCTTGACCTTGGGCCGCACCGTGGGCCTGCTTTCCGGCATCCCCCAGTCCGTGCCGGGCTTCGCCATCGACCGCATGTGCGCCGGCGCAATGACCGCCGTCACCGCGACCGCCGGTGGCATCGCCTTCGGCGCCTACGACGTGGTTGTCGCCGGCGGCGTGGAGCACATGGGCAACCACCCAATGGGCGCCGGAGCGGACCCGAACCCGCGCTTTCTCTCCGAGCGCATCGTTGACCCGCAAGCATTGAACATGGGCAACACCGCGGAGAATCTGCACGACCGCTTCCCCGCGATCACCAAGGAACGCGCCGACCGCTACGCTGTCGCTTCGCAGACCAAGCTGGCCAAGGCCTACGAGAACCAGCAGATCCAGGCCGATCTGATCCCCGTGGCCGCCAAGCGTCCGGGTGAAGGCTGGGCCGTGAACTCGGCTGACGAGCCGCCGCGGCCAGGTACCACCATGGAATCGCTGGCCGAACTGCGCACCCCCTTCCGTGCCCACGGACGCGTGACCGCGGGCAACGCAGCGGGCTTGAACGACGGCGCCACCGCCGCCCTGCTGGCCAGCGGTGCGGCAGTGCGCGAGCTGGGCCTGGAACCGAAGATGCGCATGGTCTCCTTCGCCTTCGCCGGCGTGGAACCGGATGTGATGGGCTACGGGCCGGTACCGGCCACCGAAAAGGCCCTGGCCAAGGCCGGTCTGGGCATCAACGACATCGGCCTGTTCGAAATCAACGAGGCTTTCGCCGTGCAGGTGCTTTCCTTCCTCGACTACTACGGAATCGACCAGGACGATGCGCGCGTGAACCGCTACGGCGGTGCCATCGCCGTGGGCCACCCGCTGGCATCCTCCGGCGTGCGCCTGATGTCCCAGCTGGCCCGCCAGTTCTCCGAGGACCACTCGGTGCGCTATGGCATCACGACGATGTGCATCGGCCTGGGCATGGGCGGCACAGTGATCTGGGAGAACCCAAACCACGCGGACTTCGGCAGCAAGGCGTAAGGAAGAAACAATGACTGCAATGAGCAAAGATTTCCAAGTTGTCGCGCAGCTGATGCACGATGAGACTGTCACCCACTCCTTCGTGAAGGATGTGGCCTTGCCAAGCGGCAAGACCATGGCGCTGCTGACCCTGGATAACGGCCTGGACCACAAGAAGCCAACCACCCTCGGGCCTAATGGCCTGCTGGAACTGCGCGCCGCATTGGAAGTCCAGGCCGAACGCGCCAAGAACGGCGAGATAGATGCCCTGGCGATCACCGG
The DNA here is from genome assembly GCF_050701915.1 of Glutamicibacter sp. Classification (NCBI taxonomy): domain Bacteria; kingdom Bacillati; phylum Actinomycetota; class Actinomycetes; order Micrococcales; family Micrococcaceae; genus Glutamicibacter; species Glutamicibacter sp. The sequence goes on from NZ_JBOGEG010000001.1 coordinate 378,009, forward strand.
CAAGCCATACTTCCTGATCGCCGGTGCTGACCTGTCGGCCGTCACCCGCCTGAGCGCACCGAATCAAGCAACCGCCATGGCTTCGCTGGGCCACTACACCTATGAGCTGCTTGCCGATTTAGGTGTTCCGACCTTCGCTTTCATCAACGGCCTGGCGCTCGGCGGCGGCCTGGAAATTGCACTGGCTTGCAACTACCGCACGGTCAGCACCGCCGCTGGCGCACTGGGCCTGCCAGAAGGTTTCCTCGGCCTGATTCCAGGTTGGGCTGGCGTATACCGCCTGCCACGCCTGGTCGGCCCTGAGAACGCCCTGAAGGTCATGATCGAGAACCCGCTGAGCAATAACCGCACCCTCTCCGGTCCGGCAGCCGCCAAGATGGGCGTGGCCGATGCCCTGTTCGAGCCAGCTGACTTCATCGAGCACTCCATTGCCTTCGCTGACGGCGTCATCTCCGGAACCACCGAGGTCAAGCGCCCAAACGCGGTTGACCCAACCGATCCTGAAGTTGCTCGCCGCTGGCTGGATGCGGCCGATGCGGCCGAAAAATTCGTCGATGCGAAGCTTTCCGGCGCGGCCCCCGCACCGTACAAGGTGCTTGAGGTCTTCCGCAAGGGCATGGCCATCTCGCAGCAGGAGTCAGCAGCCCTTGAAGTCGAAGCGCTGACGGGCCTGATGAGCACCCCGCAGTTCCAGAACACCGTGTACGCCTTCCTGGACCTGGTCCAGAAGCGCGGCAAGCGCCCCGCCGGCGCACCGGATCCGAAGCTCGCGCGCCCCGTCACCAAGGTGGGCGTTGTTGGCGCAGGGCTGATGGCTGGCCAACTGGCCCTGCTGTTCGTCCGCCGCCTGAATGTACCGGTGGTCATCACCGATTTGGATCAATCGCGCGTGGACAAGGGCCTTGCCTACATCCACGGCGAGATCGACAAGCTGCACGCCAAGGGCCGCATGAGCCAGGATGCGGTCAATCGCACCAAGGCCCTGGTCACCGGCTCGGTCACCAAGAAGGCATTCGCGGATGCCGACTTTGTCATCGAGGCCGTCTTCGAAGAGCTGAATGTGAAGAAGCAGGTTTTCGCAGAGGTTGAAGCCGTGGTCTCCCCTGAGTGCATCTTGGCCACCAATACCTCCTCGCTCTCGGTCACCGAGATGGGCCGCGACTTGTCGCATCCAGAACGCCTGGTTGGCTTCCATTTCTTCAACCCGGTAGCCGTGATGCCGCTGCTGGAGATCGCTGCTACCGAATGGACCAACGATTCCTCGCTGTCCACCGCATTCGTGCTGGGCAAGAAGCTGAAGAAGACCACGGTGAAAACCAGGGATTCTGCTGCGTTCGTCGTTAACCGCGTACTGCTTCGCCTGATGAGTGAAGTCCAGGCAGCTTTCGATGAGGGCACCGACGCGAAGACAGCCGACTCGGCACTGACTCCAATGGGTTTGCCAATGAGCCCGTTGACCCTGTTGGCAATGGTAGGCCTGCCGGTCGCGCAGCATGTCAACGAGTCCCTGAACGCTGCATTCGGCGAACGATTTGCCATCTCGGAGAATCTGCAGAAATTGATCGATGCAAAGATCACTACCCTCTGGGTCCAGGATGAGGCTGGAAACCAGTCGCTGAATCTTGAGGCTGAAAAGCTGATGGCCTTCGGCGATCAGCCCTCGACCAAGGAGCAGATCCTGGCTCGTGTTCAAGATGCGCTGGCCGAGGAAATCGGCCTGCTGCTGGAAGAAGGCGTCGTAGCCGAAGCCGCCGACGTTGATCTATGCATGATCACCGGTGCTGGCTGGCCCATGCACCTCGGTGGCATCACCCCGTATCTGGACCAGGTTGGTGCCTCCGAACGTGTCAACGGCAAGAAGTTCAACGGCTAGTAACCAACGAGCCGTTCATGGTTCCGACGCTTCTCCCTGAGCGCCGGAACCAAGCAAGAAGCCGGGGCCACTTCCCTCAAAAGGAAAGCTGGTCCCGGCCTCTTGCTGTCTCGGAAGATGCAGGAACCCCGCACAGCAGATAAATGCTGTACGGGGTTCTCGCGTTCCAGGACCTGCGCTTCGCGTGCCCAGTTGCTAGATAATGTCTTCACCATTGCGACGGGCTTCCAGCCATTCTTGGACAAAGCCCTTGCTGATGAAGAACAGCACTCCGGCCACTATGACTGGCCAAACCAGTACGTACAGGCTCAAGAAAAACGTCGTCATTATTTGCCTCCCAGGCTCTTGGCATCGCGTCCGGCTTCTGCAGCGTCAGACTTTGCAGGTACTACGTCGAAGTCGCCGGTGCGTACCGCGATGACATCGAAGTCGAATTCCATCTTGGACCTGAAGGACATGAGGTAGCAGACGATGGTACTTACCGAGTAAGCGACCAGCGAGGCGCTCAAGGTTGTGTAGTCGCGCAGGAAACCGAAGACGAACGGTGCGCTGGCCAGCATTGCGACGGCACCAACTATCTTGGCGACGCGTAGGCCGAAGAACCCGAAGCTCATCAACGCCAAGACAACGCCGATACCAATCACCGACAGCAACTCGATCAGGAAGCCCGTGACACCATTGACTGGGATCAGTTCGAAGCGAACCGGGATGAAGATCGCCAGTGCAACGAGTACCGAAACGGTGAAGGCCTTGTTGGTGACTTTTTTCCAGTAGAAGCTGGCCAAAACCGGGAAGACCAAGGCGCCCCAAAGAGCTCCGACGAAGACCAGCAGGTCCAGGATGTTCAGCTGCATGCTCGCGAAAGCGACTGCCAATGCGGTGGCAACGACCATGGTGGCACGGCCAATGAGCAGCATCTTCTTCGGATCGGCCTTGTCCTTGCCTGCAACGTTCTGGCCGTATACGTCAGCCATCACAATCGAGGACAGGGCTGCCAAGTCCGAGTCAGCAGTTGACGACAGCGCACCAATGATCATGATGAAGAACAGTGCCAGCAGAACACCTGGCAGGTAACTGGCGGCCATCTCAGGGATGAGGTTGTTCATGTCGCCACCCGACGGCTCGAAACCGAGGTACAGGGCGAGCACGCCGAGCATGCCCACGCCAATGACCATTGCGCCGTAGCCGATGGTTGCAGTGATGAAGGTTGGCTTGATCAGATCCTCGCGTACTGCGAAGAGACGCTGGGCAATGGTCTGGTTGCCAATTGCGTAGGCAAGAACTGCGGCAATGTACGGTGCGCCCTGGCCCAGGAATGCTTCAGAGGAGAAGAAATTGGACTGTTGCGGGGTCAGGTTGAGGGCGCCCGTTTCGAACGCGGCCGGGAACCCTGCGGCAAAGAAGATTGCTGGGACAATAATTGCTACAGCACCAAGCATGCCTACGACCTGGACAAAGTCGGTCAGTACCGAAGCGCGGAACCCGGACCACAGGGTGTAGAGCAGAACGCCGCCGGCAACGGCCAGCACGCCTTGGATGAAGTTGAACGGCGAGAGCATCGAGATCAATACGCCGCCGGCGATGAAGTTGGACATCAAGGAGATGACCGAACCGACGATATTCGACCCGGCGAGCATCAGCTGGCTGGAGCGGCCGTGGCGTGCATGCATGACCTCGGCGAGGGTGTGCGCGCGTGGCGCGACTTTACGGATCCGCTTGCCGAATGGGTAGATGAACAGGATCATCAAGGCGCCCCAGAGCCCATAGTGGATCGGACCGGAGATTCCATAGGTGTACCCGGAAGTGGCCGAGGCGTACATCGATGACGCCCAAATCCAGGTAGCGGTCATACTTGCAGCAGAAATGCCGAATCCAATTTTATTTCCCGCCGTCATGTAGTCGTCGGCGTTCTCTTTTTTCTTTCCGATTCGGGTGGAAATATAGAAGGTTCCTCCGTAGAAGAGCACCAATAGCAAGACAACAGTTAGGGCGCTGAACTGTACTATTTCGTTATTCACGCGCCACCTCCCTCTAGTAGACAGTGATGAGATTCGCACCGGGAGCTAAATGCTCAACCGGCGACTTATCCTGCACGTCTTCCTGCGAGAAGTCATCGCAAGGGGTAAATATCAGCTGACGCGCACAAGCCCCCGGGCCCATGAACCACTTCCCTACACTCAAGTTTCGTTCGTTTCTCATTCGTATCGTTCATCCCTAGTAACGGGGAGTGCCAGCTCCTGGATTCGCTCCAGAATCTAGCTTTTTCGGCTTCACAACGTGAATCCGGACCCTTGGTTTGCCTGCATCTGGCTTGCAGCTATCCATGTTTGCGCGCAATAGCGCTGCGGGTCAGTTCAGGCGCAACATTCGCGCTGGCAAATGGCGCCTGTTTCTATCGGAGGACTGCTACCTGGAACTCAACACGCGATGACTGCGGGGAGTAACTCAGTCGGCGACAAAATGCCGGACAGGTGAACAGTTAAAGCTCTCTCCGAAAATGGTAGCTTCAACCAACTACATACAAATATTAGCATGGATGCAAAGATATTCGAATCACTTCCTCCAAGGCAGTGGGCCGCCCGGCCATCAAGCCAAGCAGAAAGCGCACAACATTCAATTAGTCCACCCCTTATATCAGTTACCCGCTATCATTCAGAACCCATGTAACGGCGCGCACATCCAATCGAAAAGCCGAGGCAAAAAATCAATAGAACTAGGCGATCCCTTCCCTATTATCGAGCAGTGCTGTACGACGCGTTAATGCCGCCCATAACGCCCACCCGGATTACTAACCTCGTCCAAGATGGAGATGCAGAGCCGCACTCCAGGAGCGCCAGTCGCGGCCTCCTCTTTAACAGCTAGGGTATTAATGCATAAATATGCACAGTGTTCGATACCGGGGCGGTTAAGGAAAAGCGGGCTGCCTTCCACCCCGGTCGAGCTCCTCAGCTGCCTCAACCTCCTCCCACGTGCACTTTCCTCTTAGCGCCAGCACAGAGATCTCTGCCAGAATGGGGTCATGACTGACATTGCCCGACCAGCCCGTCGCACATTCATGTGCGCCTCTGCAGCACTTGGTTCTGCCGCTCTTCTCACCGCTTGCGGAGATGGGCATTCTGAAGCCGACATCCCCGAGGCATTGCCGATTCCTGAACCAGCTGGCGAAGGACAGGCACTCATGAAAGCCAAGGACCTTACCGTTGGATCACGCGCACTTGCTCCAGCCAAGGATCCAGCTGGGAAAGATGTAGGCGTCTTGCTATTCCGCAAGGATGAGAAGACCGTTTTGGCGTACTCCAACGTCTGCACCCATCAAGGCTGCGCTGTGAGCCCGAAGTCCAGCAAGGAAGATTTCTACTGTGCCTGCCACGGCTCGCGTTTCGCCCCAGCCGATGGAACCGTCAACGCAGGTCCAGCTATCGCGGCTCTGCCTCGATACGCGGCGGCAATTGAAGGTGACGATATCGTCGCTTACGTCACCGCTGCCGAGTAGTTTCCCGGCTCTTTTCAAGCACTGAAGGCTGAACCCGGACGGGGTTCAGCCTTCTGTGTTTGCTAGTTGGTTCGCTTAGAACAGCGCAACCTTCTCTGGGGTCGGGAAGATCTTGTCCATTTGGACCCGTTCCGCATCAGTCGGAACCCAACGCACAGCGGTAGCGTTGGCTCGAATCTGCTCAGGACGGGTGGCGCCCGCAATCACAGAGGCCACCGGCGGTTGCGCTGCCAGCCAAGAGAAGGCCAATTCGATCGGCGTCAGATCTCGTTCGGCAGCAAAGGCATGGAATTGGTCCAACTGCTCAAAATCGCTGGTTTTCACAAGATGTTGACGCGCGTGAGTCAGCCGGCTGCCCGCAGGTGCATGCCCCTTGGAGTACTTGCCGGTTAGCAGCCCGTTTGCCAGCGGGAAGTATGGCAAGACGCCCAGATCGAATTCGCGAGCCGCAGGCAGCACTTCCAATTCTGCACGGCGGTCAATCAGGTTGTAGTGATTCTGTGCGGAGATGAAGCGTTCAGTTCCCAATTCACGGGCCACGTACTCCGCCTGGGCGATCTGCCAGCCGCTGCGGTTGGAATGACCGATGTAGCGGACCTTGCCGCTGGTGACCAGGTCATCCATGGCTTGCAGAGTTTCTTCAATGGGTGTATTCGCATCCGGAGTATGGAACTGATACAGGTCAATGTAATCAGTTCCCAGTCGCTTCAGCGATGCTTCGGCTGCTTTGACGATATAACGGCGTGAACCACGCGCATTGAAGTCCGGGCCATTACCACCCTGCATATCCATGCCGAATTTGGTGGCCAGCACGATGTCTTTGCGAGCTTGCCCCAGCGCCTTGCCAAGACGGATTTCGGAAAGCCCGGGTTCCTTGCCATAGACATCCGCGACGTCGAAGAGCGTAATACCAGCGTCAAGTGCCGCGTGGATAACGGCGTCGGTTCCTTCTTGGGATTCGGTAGCAGTGCCGGCGCGACCAAGATTGTTGCACCCCAGCCCGACGACGGAAACGCTCAGGCCACTGCGGCCTAGCTGACGGAATTCCATGGACACCTCATCTGTTGTTTTATTCATCCGCTTCACTGAGCGACGTTATACCCATAGGCTATCTGGTAGGTAGATGTGCTCAACATTTCACGGCACAATTCACTGCATTGCATATTTATCCATTAGGATGGAAACATGTCTAAAGTTCTTACCAATCTCCCTGTAGGCGAGCGCGTAGGTATCGCGTTCTCCGGTGGCCTCGACACCTCGGTGGCAGTAGCCTGGATGCGCGACAAGGGCGCCATCCCTTACACCTACACTGGCGACCTCGGCCAGTACGATGAGCCAGATATCGACGCGGTACCTGGCCGTGCACTGGAGTACGGTGCAGAGAACTCCCGCCTGGTTGACTGCAAGCCTGCACTGGTTGAAGAAGGCTTTGCGGCTCTTGCTTGCGGCGCTTTCCACATCCGCACCGGTGGCAAGACCTACTTCAACACCACCCCGCTGGGCCGTGCCGTCACCGGCACACTGCTGGTTCGCGCTATGCGCGAAGATGGAGTGGATGTCTGGGGCGACGGTTCGACCTACAAGGGCAACGACATCGAGCGCTTCTACCGCTACGGCTTGATGGCCAACCCTAAGCTGCGCATCTACAAGCCTTGGCTTGACCCCAACTTCGTTGCAGAACTCGGTGGCCGCCAGGAAATGTCCGAGTGGCTGCAGGAGCATGGTTTCCCTTACCGCGACTCGGCTGAAAAGGCCTACTCAACCGATGCCAATATCTGGGGCGCAACCCACGAGGCGAAGACCCTGGAACTGCTCAACAGTTCCATCGAGTCCGTTGAGCCAATCATGGGTGTGAAGTACTGGGACGAGAACGTAGAGATCAAGACCGAAGATGTCTCGGTGTCCTTCGTCGCTGGCCGCCCGGTTGCCATCAACGGCAAGGAGTTCACCGATCCGGTGGCTCTGGTCAATGAAGCTAACATCATTGGCGGACGCCACGGTCTGGGCATGAGCGACCAGATCGAGAACCGCATCATCGAAGCCAAGTCCCGCGGCATCTACGAAGCACCGGCAATGGCGCTGCTGTACATCGCCTACGAACGCCTGGTCAACGCGATCCACAACGAAGACACCGTGGCCAGCTACCATAACGAAGGCCGCCGCCTGGGCCGCCTGATGTACGAAGGCCGCTGGCTGGACCCGCAGGCCTTGATGCTGCGCGAATCGCTGCAGCGCTGGGTTGGCTCGGCCATCACCGGTACCGTCACCATCCGCTTGCGCCGCGGTGACGATTACACGATCCTCAACACCGAGGGCGAGAACCTGAGCTACCACCCAGACAAGCTCTCGATGGAGCGCGTAGGCGATGCGGCCTTCGGCCCAGTGGATCGCATCGGCCAGCTGACCATGCGCAATCTGGACATCGCCGATTCCCGCGGCCGCCTGGAGCAGTACGCCACCATGGGCCTGGTTGGCGGTACCACCGCTGAACTCGTCGGCTCGCTGGAAGCCGGTGGCGCTAATGACATCGTGAACGCAACCCAGGTTGATAGCGATGATCTGGCTACCGACCGTGCTATCGAGTCTGCCGCATTCGACGCAGGCACCGACTAAGCGCTATAGCCTAGCTAGAGGATCGGCCAGGTTCTCCCCTTGCGGGAAGAATCTGGCCGATCCTCTATTTTGCATGGAAACCCTTCAACGCAAAAAGTCCCAGACGTGCGGAACGTCCGGGACTAGCTTGCGCTGGAAGTTATCAGCCCTCGATCAGGGACAGCAGCGGGCTCACCGCGATGGTGAAACCGACCAACGAGATCAGTCGAAGTACCATGCGGACACGTGCGCCCTGCTTGGTATTCGGCTCTGGCAGGCGGAAGCCCTGTTCAACGATCCACACCAGAATGGCGATGACGACACCAGTCAAGGCAACCTGTGCTGGGGCGAGGCCCGAAAGCAGGGAGACCAGCCCAATACCGATGATGACACCGACGCAGGCCTGGAAAACCAAATGCAACGGCGTGCGGGTTGCGCCCATCCGCGGGACTTTACGCTGGACACCAGGGGTTTCGTCCCGGTCTTCTTGTGGAATCATTTCTCCTTGTTTCCTGCTCGTTCAATCCTGTCCCTGCGCCTTGCCGCGCGAGAACACCACTTCCTTGGACAACAGCACGCCACTGCCGCCGCTAAAAACCACTGTGCCTAGCTGTGGAGCCCGGGCTACTTCCTCGAAGCCCAGGGTGCGATGGAGCGCCAATGACGCAGCATTCTGCGCATTGACCACGCACCACGCGGTCGAAGCGCGCTGGGCAATCCATGCCAGCCTCGCCTCGGTCAGGCTTCGTGCCACACCCCGTTGCCGGTGTCTGCGGGCAACTTCAATCCCGGCCAGGTAATAGCCAGCTGGCGCCACCGGATCAGCAGGTTCCCACCAATGGGCTAGGGCCCAGCCAAGCAGTTCTCCGGCCGGGTTCTTGATGACCACTTGGCACTCTTCAGTGCCCCAGAGTTCAGGTTCGGCATGACGCCCCAAGCTCTCCGACAGCCGACGGATGGCCGGATGGTCCGATGCCTTCATCGGTTGCGGCGCAAGCATGGTGCTTCACATCCCTGATTAGTCGATGGACATCGGCTTTGGAGGCATCGGGTGCGCCATCTTCAGCTTGTCCAACTCTGCGTAGGGTGCAACACCGATGCTCATCTTGGTGAAGTCCAACTTGGCTTCGCGGATGCAGGTCTTGATCGCAGCGACGGCCAGCTTTGGCGCTGGCGATAGCACCCGGATGTTCAGCTTTCGGTTACCGAAATCGCTGGACTCCACGGTGCCCAGTCCGCGCCATGCCAAGTGGCCGGTCAGCGCTTCCTTGGCCTTCTTTTCCAGGTACTGGTCGCGCTCGGTGCCGTTTGCGGACTTCAGCGCGTACTGGACGATAACCCACGACTGGTCCTCGGCCTCGATTTCTTCGTAGCCCGCTTCTGCACAGGCTTCCATGAAGCCAGCAAACAACTGGTCAGCACGGTCATTGTCGACGTCCTGCACATCGCTGGTTTCCGACATGTGGCCAACGGCGCCGTGATTGATCACGAACTGGCCCACTTCTTCATCTTCGAACTGCTGGAACCACGCTTCGCGGAACTGCAGTACGTTCTTCTCATCCAAACGGTAAGTGCGAACAATCGCCATAGGTTTTCCCTTTTCAGGTCAGTGAATCAATCAAGTATGAAATTCTTGGACAGCTTCTAGGCTGTCGGAAGGCCCGCGACTTTAGCTAACCATAATTCTCGATGTGCATGGTTGAACGGCGGCAAATTCTGTGCCACCGATTCCAAGAGCTTCTCGCTGGTGCCGCGAACGGAGTCCTGGAGATTCTGCGGATAGCCCATGGACAGCGAGTGTTCCGCGAACTCGTCCTCGTCGTCAAGGAAGGTGCCTTTGCTACGGGAACGAATTACATCCAGGTCCAGGTCAACAGAGTTGACCTCCCACGCATCACGTTTCATCTGCAGCCAACCGACGTTGCTGGACAGATCAATGTAGACGTCGAAATCCTCTGCGGCATCCGAATACATCGTGGCGACCCAGTCGCCACGGTGCGGGATCAGGCACAACGCGCTAGTGGTGGCCAGGTGGGCGGTCCCCGGACGAGCGACCAACGATCCAGCTGGCTGATGCAGCCAGTGGCCGAATTCGTCATGTCCCAGGTAGAAGCCCGGGACAACCCAATGCGGGCTCCCGTCGAACTTCCACGCACGCGCGACAACGAGCGCGCCGAAGCCGATGTTTTCCGGGCTACGGGGCAAACCTGCTGGGCAACCGCTCAAGGGACTCACAGCTTCGGGATCTGTCCGGTGGGAAGGTCCTGGCCGGGCAGTGGGCGGGCGAAAGGCACCTTGGTGCCGAGCACCTGTGCGAGGGTATCGCGGGCCACCTGCTTGGCGGTCAACCCGACGCGTTCGAGAACTTCGCCGCGGGTACCGTGCGCCAAGAATTCTGTTGGCAGGCCAACTTCGTTCAACGCGGTGTCGACTCCTGCAGCGCGCATCTCGGTTCGCAGCCGCGAGCCGACGCCGCCAGCACGCACGCCGTCCTCAATGCACACCACGATACGGTGGCGGGCGGCCAAGGAAATCACTGACTTCGGCATCGGAAGTACCCAGCGCGGATCGACGACGGTCACCGAAACGCCCTGGCTGTTCAGGCGTTCTGCAACATCCAGCGACAGTTCACTCATGGCACCAACCGAAACGATCAATACATCCGGCGCCGAACGATCCCCCAGGCGAGCCAGCACGTCCACCCCGTCAGGCAAGCGATCCACTGCTTCCACCGGTTCGCCGACCGAGCCCTTGGAGAAGCGCACGACACTTGGGGCATCATTGATGTCCAAGGCTTCACGCAGTTCTTCACGCAGACGGCCAGCATCGCGCGGCGCAGCCAGGTGCAGGTTAGGTACGATCTGGGTCAGCGCCATATCCCACATGCCGTGGTGGCTGGCGCCGTCCGGGCCGGTAACTCCGGCGCGGTCCAGCACGATGGTTACGCCCGCTTTATGCAGGGCCACATCCATCAGCAATTGGTCAAAGGCACGGTTAAGGAAGGTCGCGTAGACACAGACCACGGGGTGCAGACCGCCAAAGGCAAGTCCCGCCGCGGTGGTCATCGCGTGCTGTTCGGCAATGCCTACGTCAATGACGCGTTCTGGGTGTTCCTGGGACATTTTCTTCAGGCCCACTGGCTGCAGCATGGCTCCGGTGATCGCCACGATGTCCTCGCGCTCATTGGCCACCGCCGCGATCTCTTCGCCGAATACGCTCGTCCAGCTTTGCGCGCTGGACTTGGAAACTGGCAGACCGGTGACTGGGTCGATAACGCCAACGGCGTGGAATTGGTCAGCCTCATCGGCACGGGCCGGAGCGTAGCCATGGCCCTTCTCGGTCAGGGCGTGCACGAGCACTGGGCCGGCGTACTGCTTGGCCTGTTGCAGCGCTTCTTCTACGGCTCGCTGGTTGTGGCCATCGATTGGGCCGATGTACTTCAGTCCCAGGTCTTCGAACAGGCCTTGCGGCGCCCACCAGTCCTTGATGCCCTTCTTGGTGGCATGCAGGGACTTGTAAGTGAAGTCGCCTACTGGTCCGGAGCCTTTGAGCTTGACCTTGAGCTTGTCCATGGCGTTCTCGTAGGCCGGGTGGGTACGGAACTTGTCCAACTGCTGGCGCAGGCCCGAAAGCTGGTTGGCCAAGCCGCCGATGGTCGGGGCGTATGAGCGGCCGTTGTCATTGACCACAATGACAGCTTTGCGCTCCTTGTCGGCAGCGATGTTGTTGACCGCTTCCCAGGCCATGCCACCGGTCAGGGCACCATCGCCCACCAGTGCCACGGCGTAGCGTTCATTGTTATTCAGCAGCTTGTTGGCGCGGGAAATGCCATCAACCCACGACAGCGAGGAGGAGGCATGGGAGGACTCAACCACGTCGTGTTCTGATTCACCGCGGTCCGGGTAGCCCGACAGGCCCCCTTGCTGGCGCAAGGTCTCGAAATTTTGGCGTCCGGTGACCAGCTTGTGCACGTACGACTGGTGCCCCGTATCGAAGACGATAGAGTCGGTTGGGGAATCGAAGACACGATGGATGCCCAAGGTCAGTTCGATAACGCCGAGGTTAGGGCCCAGATGACCGCCGGTACGTGCGACATTGTCAATGAGGAAGCTGCGGATTTCCTCCGCCAGGTCGTCGAGCTGTTCGAGGGTAAGCGCCCGCAGGTCACTTGGTTTCTTGATGGTCTTGAGTAAAGACACGTTCATCCCCTTCACAAATTCGCCGACAATAGGCTGGAAAGCCCATGCGAAATACCTAGTTTACCGCGTTCAAGGCTTCTTTCATTATCCGTCAACGTCCGTGCTGGTGCTAATTTCCCCGCAATGACGTTCACTACCCTGAACGCATGGCCAGGTTCGCGTGTGAATTTAGATGTGGTCTAGCGTATCCGCGAGCATTTGTAGCCCTTGTGCTTCAAAGGGCTCATCGCCAATTTCATAAGACCATACGGCTGTGCCTAGGCCTTCACGTAATTGCATGATTTTCCATGATAATTCTTCGCGCGGATCATGGCCGTAGCCCTCAAAGAAGGCCTGCTCTAATTCCTGATGCCCAACCCACTGCTGAAGGGAGAGCCGCGCGAAGTCACTGGCAGCTGGACGGAATTCGAAACGTCCAAAATCAATGACTTTCAGTTTTCCTTGGTCTACTAGCCAATTACGCGGTTGCCAGTCTCCATGCGTTGGTACTACAGCCACTGGTTTAGGCTCATAGCTGGTGAACAGGTCTTTGATTTGCCGGCACCGGGTGGCACCGATGCGGTGCTTGCGCTCCAGCAGCTGAAGAAATTTTGCCGTCAACCGAGCCTCATAGTCATTAACTACACGCTGTTCTTGATCGTGCAGTAGCCTGAGCGCGTGTCCCGCCTGTCGATGCAAGTCTGGCGCGTATTCATATTCTGTACCCACGCTCAGTTCCCCGGGCTGGTAGTCCAGAACTGCCAGTCGGTGTGCATCGCTTGAAAAGCGCAGTCGCGCGGCCAACCCGACTCCGGTAAGTACGCGCGTGTACTGGCGATGCGCTTCCAGTTCGCGGACGATGTGATGATTTCTCTCGCCCGCGGTCTTGAGCACATAATGCTTTCCGGCTGCAGCTATGCGAAGGACCTTAATGTCCGTCAGTCCCCAAGACATATCCGAAACGACGGTTACCTCTCCGAGCCAGGAACGCACTTGGTGCACTTGGTCCGCATTCAGCAGATTTTCAACGGCAAGTGACGTCATCGGAAGTTCCTTTCCGCCTACTTTTTTCGGGGAGTAATTCTCGAGTCTAACAATTGATCTTCAGACTCCCTGCGAGCGACGCTAAGCTGGGCCTATGCCAACTTCCGACGATCCGCATTACGTCTCAGCGAGTTATTCAGCCCTCGCCAGTGCCTATGTCGATCTGTTCGGTTCGCCCGAGCAGGCGGAGGTTGAAGACCGGGAGCTGATTGCGGCGTGGGCTTCACAGCTGGATGGCCCGGTCCTGGACGCTGGCTGCGGGCCAGGGCATTGGACGCAGTTCATTGCAGATGCCCATCGGCCTGCTACAGGCGTTGACCTTGTGCAGGAGTTCTTGGACTTCGCGCGGCGCAACTTCCAGAAGCCAGATTTCCTGCGCGCAGATCTGGCGCAGCTGCCGTTCGAAGACCAGTATTTTTCCGGGGTGCTTTCCTGGTACTCGGTGATCCATGCTCCCCCGGCAGAGCTTCCGCGGCTGTTGGACGAGTTGGCCCGGGTGCTCCAACCACGCGGCAAGCTGCTGCTCGGATTCTTTGCCGGAGATCAGATAGAAGCTTTTGGCCACCAGGTCGCCCCGGCCTGGTATTGGCCGCCAGAGGATTTGGAACTGCTGTTGGAGCAGTCAGGCTTCAGCGTGCTGGAAGCTGGCACCCGAGCCCGGACCACGGCGCGCACCCATGGTCATCTGAGTGCGCAAAAGACTGGTTAAAAGACCTGAGACCCAAGGCAGTTGCCTTGGGTCCCAGGTTTTCCCGCGATGCGGAACTATTTAGAGATTCGCTTCGACCGGAGTCGAGGTGGATCTGCTAGTTAGCAGCGGCGATCTGGCGCAGTACGTACTGCAGGATGCCACCGTTGCGGTAGTAGTCCGCTTCACCTGGGGTGTCGATGCGCAGAACTGCGTCGAACTCGGTAACCTTGCCGTCTTGCGCGGTTGCGGTAACCTTCAGGGTCTTCGGGGTGGTGCCGTTATTCAGCTCGGTCACGCCGGAGACAGCGAAGGTCTCGGTACCGGTCAGACCCAGCGAATCAGCGGATTCGCCTTCTGGGAACTGCAGTGGCAGAACGCCCATGCCGATCAGGTTCGAGCGGTGGATACGCTCGAATGATTCGGTGATGACGGCCTTGACGCCCAGCAATGCGGTGCCCTTGGCAGCCCAGTCACGCGAGGATCCCGAGCCGTATTCCTTGCCGCCAAGAACGACCAGCGGGGTGCCGGCAGCCTTGTAGTTCTCTGCAGCGTCGTAGACGTAAGCCTGCGGCGCATCAGCCTGGGTGAAGTCGCGGGTGAAGCCACCCTCGACGCCGTCCAGCAGCTGGTTCTTGATGCGGATGTTGGCGAAGGTACCGCGGATCATGACTTCGTGGTTACCACGGCGCGAGCCGTAGGAGTTGAAGTCCTTGCGATCCACGCCGTTCTCGATCAGGTAGCGGCCAGCCGGGGTTTCCGACTTGAACGAACCTGCAGGCGAGATGTGGTCGGTGGTGACCGAGTCGCCCAGCTTCAGCAGCACGCGAGCGCCGCTGATGTCCTGGACTGGCTGAGGCTCGGCGGTCATGCCGTCGAAGTACGGTGCCTTGCGTGCGTAGGTCGACTTCTCGTCCCATGCGAAGGTCGAACCCTCTGGGGTGTCCAGTGCCTTCCAGCGTGCGTCGCCTTCGAAGACTCCGTCGTAGCCCTTGGCGAACATTTCCTTGTCGATCGACGAGTCAATGATCTCCTGGACCTCGACAGGCGATGGCCAGATGTCCTTCAGGAAGACATCGTTGCCCTCGGCGTCCTGGCCCAGTGCGTCGGTCTCGAAGTCGAAGTCCATGGTGCCAGCCAGTGCGTAGGCGATGACCAGTGGCGGGGAAGCCAGGTAGTTCATCTTCACGTCTGGGTTGATGCGGCCTTCGAAGTTGCGGTTACCCGAAAGAACAGCGGTAGCTGCGAGGTCGTTGGCGTTGATGGCCTCGGAGATCTCAGCGTCCAGTGGACCGGAGTTGCCGATGCAAGTTGCGCAACCGTAGCCAACCACGAAGAAGCCGAGCTTCTCCAGGTATGGCAGCAGGCCGGACTTCTCGTAGTACTCGGTAACAACCTTCGAGCCTGGCGCGACCGAAGTCTTGACCCATGGCTTGGAGGTCAGGCCCTTGTCAGCTGCGTTGCGAGCCAGTACGGCTGCGGCCAGCATGACCGAAGGGTTGGAGGTGTTGGTGCACGAGGTGATCGAAGCGATCGAAACCAGGCCGTGGTCCAGGGTGAACTGGGTGCCATCTTCCTTGGTGACCTCGACGGCTACCGATGGGCGGCCAGCGCCCTGGGTGTCGTCGGCGTTCGATACGTAGTTGTGCAGGTCCTTGCGGAACTGCTCCTTCGAGGACGACAGCTCGATGCGGTCCTGTGGACGCTTCGGGCCGGCGATCGATGGAACCACGGTCGACAGATCCAGCTCGAGGTATTCCGAGAAACGGATCTCGCGGCTTGGATCGTGCCACATGCCCTGTTCCTTGGCGTAAGCCTCGACCAGTGCAACGTTCTCGTCGCTGCGGCCGGTCAGGCGCAGGTAGTCGAGGGTGACATCGTCGATTGGGAACATTGCGGCAGTCGAGCCGAATTCTGGGGACATGTTGCCGATGGTGGCGCGGTTTGCCAGTGGCACCGCGGCGACACCTTCGCCGTAGAATTCAACGAACTTGCCAACAACACCGTGCTTGCGCAGCATTTCGGTGATGGTCAGCACCACGTCGGTTGCGGTGGCGCCAGCTGGAATCGAGCCAGCCAGCTTGAAGCCGACAACGCGTGGGATCAGCATGGAGACAGGCTGGCCGAGCATCGCTGCCTCGGCCTCGATGCCGCCAACGCCCCAACCCAGCACACCCAGGCCGTTGACCATGGTGGTGTGGGAGTCGGTGCCTACGCAGCTATCCGGGTAAGCGCGCAGTACGCCGTTGACCTCGCGGGTCATGACGGTGCGGGCCAGGTACTCGATGTTGACCTGGTGCACGATACCGGTGCCTGGTGGGACGACCTTGAAGTCGTCGAATGCAGTCTGGCCCCAGCGCAGGAACTGGTAACGCTCGCCGTTGCGCTGGTACTCGATCTCCATGTTGCGCTCGACAGCGCCTTCGAAGCCGAAGGTGTCGATCTGCACGGAGTGGTCGATAACCATTTCGGCTGGTGCCAGCGGGTTAACGCGGGTTGGGTCACCGCCGAGGTCCTTGACGGCCTCGCGCATGGTTGCCAAGTCAACGACACAAGGCACACCGGTGAAGTCCTGCATCAGCACACGTGCAGGGGTGAACTGGATTTCGGTGTTCGGCTGAGCCGAAGCATCCCACTGACCCAGTGCATTGATGTGCTCGTTGGTTACGTTCGCGCCGTCTTCGGTGCGAAGCAGGTTCTCAAGAAGAACCTTAAGGCTGTAAGGAAGGCTGTCCGAGCCTTCAACCGTATTTAGTCGGTAAATTTCGTATTCGGTTCCATTGACGTCAAGTACGCCCTTGGCACCGAAGCTGTCCACATTGCTCACGTGGGACTCCTCTCGCCAGACACTCATTCTGTTGCACACGCACACTGTAATTCCAGTTAGGAGTTCCTAACTGAGATAGTCAGGCTCCTAGCGTGGCAGAGCTAAAAACAGTCTATCGCCAAAGCTCGTAAAAAGACTCCTCGGAATAAATTTTCATCCAAATTCGTGTCTAAGCGGACAGTTTCAGGTGTTTAACGGCGCACAAAGAGCCCGATGGACTCCATATGGTGGGTATGCGGGTACAAATCGTGAATCTCCATGTGCTCTAATTCGTATCCGCGCCCCATCAAACGCGCGGTATCGCGGGCGAAAGCCGCGGGGTCGCAGGACACGTAACAAATCCGAGACGCAGCGATGGAAGCCAGCTCAGCAGCCACCTGCTTATCGATACCGGTACGGGGCGGGTCAAGCACCACGGCATCCAGGGAGGCATCCTGGGCGACCTGTCGTAACACTCGCTCAACACGGCCGCGGATAACCGTGGCCTGCGAATAGGAGCGCAGATTCTTCTTCGCATCGGCATGGGTGCCTGGAGCGCCTTCAATTGAGAAGACCCGGCCCTGGGAGCCAACTGCCTTAGCCAACGGGACGGAGAACAAGCCAGCACCCGCATAGAGGTCTGCGATTTGCTCGCCGGCGGCTGGCTCGGTCAGTTCAACTACACGCTGGGAAAGCAGGCTGGCTGCCTCGCGATGCACCTGCCAGAAGCCTTCTCCGGTAATCCGGAACTTCTCCCCCAGCACCTTTTCGGTCAGGAACGCCGAACCGGCCAAGGTCTGCAAGCTGCCCTTGCCGTCGGCCGCCGAACCACCCTGCTGGCTGAAAGCGGCAACATTGACACCCTCCGGGAACTGCTTTGCAACCTTTTCCGCGGCTCCGGCACTAGCCTCGGCCAGCAAGATCAGCACAGTCTGGTCATCCTGGCTGGACACAGCAGCCTCCACACGCTCAATCCCCGTGTAATCCACGGAGTACAAGCCGGTGGCTTCAATAGCCGGATGGGCCAACGGCATCTGCGCGATGCCGGTCAACTGGTTGCTGCGGAAAGCGCTCATAGCCAGCTTGCCCTGCGCGTCCACCGAATAAGACATCCGGGTACGCCAGCCCAGGCCGTCATCCGAGCCCTTGACCGCTTGCACCGCAGGGAAGTTGTAGTCCTCCGCCTTCAGGCCGCCCAATCGAGTCATCTGCTCGGCAGCAACCTGCGACTTGAGCTCACGCTGGTGCTCGAGCGTGATGTGGCCGAACTCTGCGCCACCCACCGGGTCACGATGCTTCAAGGCATCAGCGGCATCCCAGAAGTGCGGCACGCGGTGCTCGCTGGCTTCGAGCACCTCGGTGACGTCGGCACGCCAGAACTTGGCCTCCGGCGCACTGTCCGTCAAGCGCACATTCACCAACTCGCCGGGAATGCCGTGTCGCACAAAGATCACGCGGCCTTCATGGCGGGCGACGGTGTGGCCACCATGGGCAATCTTGCCCAAGCGGACGGTGAGCATTGGTGTTTCAGTCATCGATCTTGTCTTTCATCAGAAGCATTGAATTTAGCGGTGTGCCGAGGATTCTTCGGTCGGCCCGCCGCCCAGGGCATGCGAGGCACTGAGCAAGCGCCATGGAACCGAGGCAATCAAGACGCCCGGTTCATAATGCAGTCGGTTTTTCACTCGTAAAGCGGTTTGGTTGTGCACCAGCTGTTCCCACCAGTGGCCCACTACGTATTCAGGGATGTACACGACGATCAGTTCCCGCGGAGATTCACGCTTGATGGAACGAATATGCTCAATCAGCGCCCCGGGGATATCGCGATATGGAGAAGCCAGCGCGGTGATCGGAACCGGAATCTGCAGGCGTTCCCAGTCCCGGAGGGTCTTTTCGGTCTTGCCTCGTTCCACATCCACGATGATTGCTTCAAGCTTCGACGGACGCGAGGCGCGGGCGAAGGCCAAGGCCCGCAGCACCGGCTTGCGGACGGTGGATACCAGCACCAGTGCATGCACCCGCGAGGGCAGGGCCGTGGCGGCAGCGTCCTCATCTACCGCCAGCTCGTCGTCAACCTTCTGGTAGTGGCGCTGCAACGAATCCATGATCAGCATCAAGACCGCAATGCCCAGCACGGCCAACCAGGCGCCGTGGACCAAGCGGGTGGCCAAGACGACCACGAGCACCAGCGCCGAAAGGACCAGGCCCACCAGGTTCAACAGGCGCTTGCGCTGCTTGGCCGCCCGAATCCTCCGGTCGGCAATGGGAACCAGCACGCGTTTCCAGTGCTTGAGCATGGCTAGCTGGCTGAGCGTAAAGGAAACGAAAACGCCCACCACGTAAAGCTGTACCAGCAAGGTGACATCGCCTTGGAACAGCAGCACCAGCGCAATCGCGGCAACTCCCAAGGACAAGATGCCGTTGGAGAAGCCCAGCCGATCGCCACGGGTACGCAGCTGGCGTGGAAGGAAGCCGTCGGTAGCCAGGTGGCTGGCAAGCAGGGGGAAGGAGTTGAAGGCCTGGTTGCCGGCCAGCAGCAGCACCGCAATGGTCAGCACCGAAACGATGATCAGGCCGAAGGTGAAATCGCCGAACACGGCTTGCGCGAGCTGGCCAAGGACCGGGACCTGCACAAACCCTTCAGGGATCGGCGCACCGTCGAGCAAGAATGAGGCCTGCGGATCGGCTACGACCTTGATGCCGGTTGCACGGGCAAGCATCAGCGTGCCAAGTGTCAGCACGCCGGAGAGCAGGCCCAGCACCAGCAGGATCCGAGCCGCGTTCTTGGCCCGCGGCTTGGCCAGGGTCTGCACATTTGAGATCGGCACCTCGATACCGGTCAGCGCAGCCGAACCCGTACTGAAAGCACGCAGGATCAACAGCGCACCGACGACACCATGCAAGCCGTTGGCAAACTCTGCTTCCGGCACGATCGTGAAGTTCGCGCTCGGGGCCAGCCCGAGCGTACCGGTCAGCGCCATCACGCCGCCGATAGCAACCAGCAGCAGCATGCCAATCACGAAGAGGTAGACCGGAATGGCCAGGGTCCAGCGCCCTTGTCCCCTGCCGCGCAAATTACCGACCACGAGGAATGCGACGAGTCCGGCAGCCACCCACGCCTTGTATTCGGCCACTGCCGGGAAAATGGCGCCGAGATACAGGGCAGCTGAGGAGCTGGAAACAGCAACGGTCAGCACAAAGTCGACCAGAAGCGCAGCGGCGACCGCTGTTCCCGGGCGGGCGCCCAGGTTCTTCTTCACGATTTCGTAGTCGCCACCGCCGGAGGGGTACTCCATGACCGATTGGCGGTAGGACAGCACCAGCACCACCAGCACAGCGAGGACCGCTAGTCCAACCATCGGCGAAAGCGCGGTTGCAGCGATGCCCGCAATGGCAAGGGTCAGCAAGATTTCGTCTGGCGCGTACGCCAAGGACGACAGGGCGCTGGACGAGAAAATCGGCAACGCGACGTTAGGTGGCAACGGCTTCTTTTTCAGCTGTTCAGTTCTGAAAGGCCGGCCCACCAGGATCCGCTTCAGACCGTCAAATAATGCAGGCACGACACAACGTTATCGCAGGGTGCAAGGCACACGGGTGCTGCACCACCGATAAACTGGGTGCGATCAGCGCTATTGTTGCATTCGAAGCACACAGCTCGTGTGCGCCAGTGGACATACAGCAAGCAGTAAACCCAAGGAGTTCTCGGTGGCACATTTCGTGATCATGGGGTGCGGACGCGTCGGTGTCTCGCTAGCCCACACGCTGGATTCAGCGGGACATTCCGTGGCAATCATTGACCAGGACCCGCATGCCTTCCGCCGGCTGAGCAAGGACTTCTCCGGAACCACGGTGACCGGCATGGGGTTCGACAAAGACACCCTGGAAGCTGCCAAAATTGACGAGGCATACGCCTTTGCCGCAGTCTCCAGCGGTGATAATTCCAACATTCTCGCCACTCGCGTATCGCGTGAAACCTATAACGTCCCCCATGTCGTGGCCCGCATCTATGATCCAGGGCGCGCTGAGATCTACCAGCGTCTGGGCATCCCCACCGTGGCGGCTGTACGTTGGAGCACCGATCAGGTGCTGCGCCGGATCCTGCCCGATTATTCGATGCGCGGGGACTTCCGGGAGCCATCGGGGCGCCTGGTGCTTTCCGAAGTTGCCTTGCACCGCGACTGGTACGGACGCCTGGTCAAGGAGCTGGAAGCGGCCGCCGGGGTGCGAGTGGCCTATTTGACCCGCTTCGGTGAAGGCACCATCCCGGAGAGCCGCACCCGCTTGCAGGGCGGCGACCTGGTGCATGTGATGATGCGCCTCGATGAGTCCAAGGACGTCGAAAAGATCCTTGCCAGCCCGCCGGCTGCGCAGACCAACGAATAATCTGAGAGGCACCCCATGAAGGTCATGATTGCCGGGGCCGGCTCGGTCGGTTCCTCCATTGCCCGCGAACTTGTGATCAACCATCACGAAGTCCTGCTTATCGACCTGCAACCAGAAATGGCCGAACGCGCAGATCTGGAAGCGGTGAAGTGGCTGATTGGCGATGCTTGCGAATTAGCTGTCTTGCAGCAGGCACAGCTTGAAGAGTACGACGTGGTCGTTTCGGCGACCGGCGATGACAAGGTGAACCTTGTGGTCTCGTTGCTGGCCAAGAGCGAATTCGGCATCCGGCGTACTGTAGGCCGCGTGAACAATCCGAAGAATGAATGGATGTTCGATGACGCCTGGGGCGTAGACGTAGCGGTAAGCACCCCGCGGCTCATGACCGCGCTGGTGGAAGAAGCCGTGGAGGTAGGCGATTTGGTGCGGCTGCTGACGTTGAAGACCGGCGAGGTCTACATGGTCGAGTTCACCGTCCCGCATGATTCGGCGTTGATTGGCCGCAGCATCGGGCGCATCTCCTGGCCGGATGACACCACCATGATGGCAGTGGTTCGCGATAAGACGCCGTTCCCGCCAAGTGCCGATGATGTGATTGAGGGTGGCGATGAAATCTTCTTCATCACCACCCCGCAAGCAGAACCCTTGTTGCGCCGCACGCTGCGCGACGCCACCCGCTAGGCGGCCGGTTCTGGAGGTCTGGTCTCGTTGCTGGCTTCTACCGCCGGCTTCGAGACCAGCCAGGCAAACCAAAGCCCCGCTGCGTACAGCGGCACTCCCATCAGGGCACGGGCCAAGCCCAAAGCCACGACGTCATCTGCGATGTACATCGGGATCTGCACCGCCAGTCGTAGCGCGAAAACAGCAATGATGATCCAGGTAGCCACCTGGTAGCGGCGCAAACGTCCGGGTTTCTTGCGCCATTCGGTGCCTTCATTGCGGATGAATCCGAAGAGCAAGCCGATCAGCGGCCAGCGGGCCATTACCGAAATCAGCAATCCCGCCAAGTAGGCGGCCGATACGTAGAACCCTGGAATGTAGTAGTCCTTGGCATTGCCCGAATTTCGTGCAGCGAAGGCGCAGATCAGGATGCCGATCAGCCCAGAGCCGGCCTGAATCAGCGTCGAGCGCTTGGCTAGGCGGATGATCATGAAAACCACGCCAAGACTGATCGATGCGATCAACCCCCAGCCCAGATTGGTGGTGAGCGCGAAGACCATGATGAACACGAAACCGGGAAGCACCGTCTCCAGGATGCCGCGCACGCCGCCGACGGTTGAGAGCAGGTCAATCCCGCCGTCGGCGTTTTGCGCGATGTTGGCGTTCGAGCCAATCATTTCCGCGAAACTGGGATGCTTTGCTTCCGGAGTGGAATCATCTTCCGGACGGGATTCGTCGTTGTTCATCATGTTTACTTCCAGTTAGATGCCAGCACGCTGGCGTTCCCAGGACCTTGAGGAATCGCCCGGATCACCCGCGGGCGTCCGGCACGATTACGTAGCGCGGATTAAAGATAGTCGGGATTTGCTCGACGGGAGCAACCATTCCCGAGTATTCCACCTTCACGCCCGGCTTGATGCCCGGAACGGATTTCTGGCCCATGAACGCCAAACGCACGTGCGGTACCGTCCCGCGACGGGCGGACACGGTACCGAGCCGGTCGACCACCACTGCGGTCAGCGTGGGTGCGACGTTCGGCGCCGAATAGCTAACCGATTGGATATAGCCCGTGTGCTCCACCCTGCCCTTGACGGGCAGCTGTTCCAGGCTGTCCAGCCGCTGGTAGCTGAGCTTCTGGCCCGAGGGGCCCAGCAGCGGAGTGACGGGTTTGTCCTTCAGCGACATTCACTAGCCGATCTGGGTGATCTCTGGTCCGCGTTCTGGACGCTTCAGATCAGGGTTCTTCTCAGTGCCTGCCGGGCGGGCCTGCGCATTAGCCGGAACGCTCAATGGCAGGAGTTCAGCCGGTGGCAGTGGCTTGTCGCCGCGGTTGACCACGACGTTGCGCAAGATGCCATCAACGACGCGCGCCGCTTCTTCGTCGCCAATGGCAGCGCCACCGATGACTGCACGCAGGAACCAGCGGTGGCCGTCGATGCCGACAAAGCGCAGGGCGACATGCCCGGCGCGACCATCAGGCAACTGCTGCGGCACCTTAGCGAGCAGCTCCTGGCCGTAATCGCCATCGCGGGTGAAAATTTCACCGTTCTGCGCGCTGATATCGCTCTTGATCTTGTCGCTGATACCTGGCCACAGCGACTCGGACTTCGAAGAAGAGAAAGCCATCAGCTGGATACGCGACTCGGCGATCTCCAGCGACACAGCGATAACACGCTTGTTGGACTCTTCAACGTCCATGCGGACCTTCAATCCGGCTACTGGCTTGATCAAGATCGAGCCGAAGTCAAGGTATTCCTGCGTATTCTCGACGTCGCTATAGTCGAACGGGCCGGTCTTCGGCTCTGGCTCGCCCTGAACTGCTTCAGGAGCTGGTGCGTCAACTGGCTGCTCTTTGGCTTTCTTGCGCTTGAAAATCATGGTGTCCTTAGAAAATCTGGTCTTACTCTCAAGGGTACTTACTTGGAGTTGAATCCGCCGGTCGAACCGAATCCACCAGCGCCGCGAGCGCTGTCGTCTAGCGAATCGACTTCGATGAACGCTGCCTGCTCGACTTTCTGGATTACCAGCTGGGCGATTCGGTCGCCACGGCTGACTTCGAAAGATTCAGAGTTGTCGGTATTCAACAAGGTGACCATGATCTCACCACGGTATCCAGCGTCAACAGTACCCGGTGCATTCACCACGGTAATGCCGTGCTTGGCTGCCAAGCCGCTGCGTGGGTGCACGAGACCGACGTAGCCATGTGGGATGGCCAGCGCAATGCCCGTTGGAACGAGCGCGCGAGCGCCTGGCTCCAGCACCAGGGACTCGCGAGCATGCAAGTCAGCGCCGGCGTCGGAAGGATGCGCGTAGCTGGGGACCGGCAGATCGGTGTCAAGCATCTTGATGGCAATGGAAATTGATGGCTCACTCATCGGTGTAGGTCTTCCCCCGGAGTTATGTGAAATAGTCACTCGATAGTTTCTCGTGGCTAACTCTATCGCGCGCACAAAGGAATCCCCTGCCGAAAGCCCCGAGGTCATGGATCCAAGAAATATTGCCTAAACTTGGAACCATGAGTAATTCCAGCCCCGAGGGTTCGAACGTCCTGTACAGCGAAAAGCTCTGGCCATCGGCCAGCACCTGGATTTGGCCAATCATCATTTCCATCACCGCAGGTATCGCAGTAGCGCCGATTAGCAGCATCCTTGGTTGGGTTGCCGGTGGCGTAGTTTTGATTTCGCTGGTCGCGGTGTTCCTGCTGCGCGTGCCGACCATCGAGGTCACCGATGCTCTGGTCACCGTTGGCCGGGCCACCATTGAGCGCAAGTACATCGGCGAGGTCGTCGGCTACCGTGGCGATGAGGCTTTCAAGCAGCGTGGCCAGAAGCTTCACGGCTTGGCCTACATGGTGTTGCGTGGCTGGATCGACGGCGCGGTGCGCATGGAAGTGACCGACGAGCGAGACACCACGCCATACTGGCTGACTTCCACCCGGCGTCCCGAAGAGCTGGCTGCTGCTCTCTCGGGCGTGATGTTCGAATTCACCGACGAAGGCAAGGCCGAAGCAGCCAAGCAGGAACAGTCCGAAGACACTTCCGGCGAATAGCTTTCACGGTTCCGAATCACAAAAGCGATGGCGTCCTGGACTTTCTGGTCCAGGACGCCATCGCTTTCAGAACTGTTGCGGGATCCTTCTAGCCTTCGCACTCGCTGCAGAATTTCTGCCCGTTTTCTTCACGGGCCAACTGCGTGCGGTGACGAACCATGAAGCAAGCTGCGCAAGTGAACTCATCTGCCTGCTCCGGCAAGATTTCGATGCTCACTTCTTCCTGCGACGCTTCACCGCCTGGCAAAACATACTCTTCAGCCAAGGGGGTTTCGGCCTCATCAACCAGGTTGGCCATGGCCGCGGTCTTGCCTGCCTTGAGCTGAGCGATTTCCTTGGCTCGTTCCGCTTCTGACATTGCTACGGGTGCAGCAGATTCAATTGCCATAATCGTTTTTCGCTCTTTCCTGCAGGTCTTCGTCCTAGCCGGTTGCTTCACAAGGTGAAAACTTATACCGGCATAGAAGTATAACGTTCTTCCGGGTAATCCATTCCCGTTCATGCCACGCTATGCCATGGGCGGAAGGTTCAAGGAATTACTGCGTGAGGTTGATGACTAATCTTGCGCCACACCCAGTGCGGTGGTAGGAATTCAGGCCTCGAGGTGGCAGAGTTTTACACAGGAAATAGAGCGTGTGGAGGGTAGGAATGCGTCAGCTGAGACTGGTAGGGATTCATGAAAATGGTTCCAGCCTGCAGGTCAGCAGTGACGACGGGATGAGCTTCGAGCTACCTGTTGACGATGCACTGCGCAGTGCAATGGCCGAAATCGCCCGTTCGCGGGCTCCAAGGAACCGTGAGGAGTCCTCGGTCCATTCGCCGCGCGAAATTCAAGCGCGAGTGCGCGCTGGTGCTTCCGCCTACGATCTGTCGCTTGAGTGGGATATCCCCGTCGAGGACATCGTCAAGTACGAAGGTCCGGTACTGGCTGAGCGCGAGCATATCGCCGAGCTAGCACGTCGTGTCGAGGTTTCAGGACCACAGACCGATGCCGAATACCGCGAAGTTTTCGGCGAAGAGCCTGCGGATCTTGGTTCCATGGTGGTCCACCGACTGCACCAGCTGCACATCGATGCCGAGTCGGCTCGATGGAATGCCTGGAAAGATCCAGAAGGCCAATGGATCGTCACCGCGGAATTCGATTCCCCGTTGCCGTCCGAGAATGTCGAGTCCCTGGGCTCGGATTCCACTGGAGCTTCCGCGAACATTGCGCGTTGGGCGTTCACTCCAGCACGCAAGTCGTTGAAAAACCTTAACCGCTGGGCACAGACCCTGAGCGAACAGGTCGCCCCTGAATACTTTCGCCCGGTCTCTGCGCTGAACCAGCCAGAGCCTGAGCCGGCACCTGCGGCCAGCACTCCGGAACCGGATGAGACCGAAGAACTGGTCACGTTGCTGAATGCTCGTCGTGGGCAGCGCACGAAGGATCAGGATCCGGAGCGCGAGTCACGCTACAACGAGATCATCGAACGCAGCATGAGCAAGTACGACACCGATGATGAGGACTCGCTGCCGCATCTTCCGCAGGGCATCTCCGCACGCACCTCTCAGCTGGTGGTCGTCACCGATCAGGATGACGACGATGCGAGCGGCGCCGAGGACAAGCCGTCCGAGCAGAATGCAGAGGAGTCCGCTCCGCGCAAGGCCAAGCGATCTTCGGTTCCCAGCTGGGATGACATCATGTTCGGCAAACGCAAGAAGGATTCCGACTCCTAAGGCGTCGCTGATCTATAGCGCATAAGGGTGCGGGAGCAACATTGGTTCAATGTTGCTC